>JAVERW010000057.1:0-12475 GCA_034006915.1 Desulfuromonadaceae bacterium
TATGCGGAGTATGTCGCGGCTCCGGGAGATCAACTCGCAAAAATACCGCCGGGTACCTCGTTTGAAGATGCAGCGGCAACCACCCTTGCACCATTGATCGCGCTGCAGGTTTTGCAGTCGCGGGTAAAGCGGGGCGACCGTGTTCTGATCCATGCAGGTTCCGGCGGAGTAGGGCATTTCGCGATCCAGATTGCCAAACATCTTGGCGCCTATGTTGTATCAACCTCCTCGGCGAGAAACAGAGATTTTATAATGGCTTTAGGTGCCGACCAGCACATTGATTATCAGCAGCACAAATTTGCAGAGGTGGTCTCTGACATCGATTTTGTTTTAGATACCCTGGGCGCAGATGTACTCATAAACTCGCTGAAAGTGGTAGAAAATGGCGGCAAGGTTGTTTCCTTACCCAGCCCTGAATTCCCACCAGAAGTGAAGCCTTACGCCCAAAAACATAATATCGACGTCTCCTTTGTTCTGGTTGAGTCGAATGGTTCAGACATGAACACCTTAAAAAGGATGCTTGAAGACGGTGTGCTGAAACCGCATGTATCGAAAGTGTTCCCGTTTGAACAACTGGCCGCTGCGCATCTTCAACTTGAAACTGGCCGAACTGTAGGCAAAGTGGTTGTTACGCTGTAAGACGGAGGATTGTACGTGAATAGCTCAAGACAATAGTTCAAGGCAGATTCTGCCTTCAGGATCTGCGTAAGCAAAACCGTATCAGAACAAACTAAGCGCCGCAGCAAATGACCCAATATGTTGCGGCGCTTTTGTATCCTGTTGCCAACGCGGACAGGCTCATCCAACCTCAATTGGTCAAGCTAACATTTGAGCGGCTCGTGCTTCTTAGGTTCGAAGTGAGGCTCGATCCTTACAAATTCTGCGGTCGGCATCCTCGCTCCAGCCTGCGGTGTCATGCGGCACAGTGTCAGTTCTGCTGCATAGCTGCCACCCTCTACAAGTGTTGCCCCATATCTTCCTGCAATAAATTGCCGGCTTAACATTAAAGAGAGTTGTGGGTTGTGTAAGCCCTATGATATCTTCCTCTAATCAATTGGCGGTCTTTTCTAGTCTGAACGAAACCGTGTTTTTTGAATTCTGATGGTAGACCTCATTTTCCCGATGGATGGTTTGTAAGCCGGTTTATACAGTCTGTATACACCGGAGAGCGTAAAACCCAATTCGACCGTAACTCTCTAAATATATGGCAAGAAATATGTTTGTAAGTAATCAGCGGGCAGTTTTATACAGCTTGGACTTTCTGTGTTTACAGTTTTATACAGACTGTCTGTTTATAGTTGAGGCTTTAAAATAAACTTTTCAGAAGACATATCCTCTTCCTCTTCTATAAATTAAGAACCTGCATCAATAAATACTATCTCAAGCAAAAATGAGAATCTCGATAAAAAAATGGATGAAGGTCCACATACACCATTGGCAAATTGTTCGACTTGCAGGGTAGAATTTAGAATGTCAAAAGACACAGATCATACAAATCCGTTATGCCCTGAATGTATTGAGGCATAAAATATTATCTACGAGCAGCCTAACACTTATCAGGCCCCCGGCCGTCAAGAATAAAAAAGTCCGTTAACGCAAAAAGATAGTTCTTTTGTTCTTTGAAAAGCGCCTGCTCAACCAGAGTCATCCGGGTTCTGGCTTGGGCTTTTGCCCAATCTCACTTCGCCACCTGGAAACACTTTCATACCCCTTGCATGCCACTATACCGTTCCATTCAAGACAACGTGGTTCAGCAGCTTTGCAGTTCCGAGGCAGTACCGGGGGTAGAATATCTATCTTTGACATCCCTCCACTCCCCGCTATCCTCTCTACATAGCTAGAATCACCCGCGTTGTGGCTCCAAGCACCCTCATCACATAACCCAACGGGAAAAGCGGCGGCAGGGGAGGTTTTTCTGTGACGGCGAGTATCGTGCCTGCCTCTTACTCAGCCTCCGAAACTCACTGCGCGTAGCATAGCAATGCTTGCGGTGGCGGATGATTCAGCAAGCTGGATGGTCTTTCGTTTGGCCCTTCGTTTGGGCTGCAATTATGCGTGATGCAGCATTGAATCCAACCTGATTTTACCCCCTGGGGCGGACATGTTTTGCAGCAACGCGGATTGCTGTTACACTTGACAGCCTGAGCATGGAAACATTGAATCCCCTTAAGGGGAATGATGTTACGTAACAAATTTCGAAAGGAGAATTTTATGAAGCATGTGGTGATTACTGGCGCCAATCGCGGTATCGGCTTGGAGTTGGCGCGCCTGTATCAACGGGAAGGCTGGCAGGTTATCGGTGTCTGCCGGCAGGCGTCTGCGGAGCTTGCAGAGGTAGGGGCGCAAGTCATTGACAGCATCGATGTGTCCCGCGCAGAGGATGTCAGGCGGCTGGCCTCTATCCTTGAGGGCAAAACCATCGACCTGCTGATCAACAATGCCGGAATCATGCAGGACGAGGTCCTGGGAGAGCTGGACTTCGATTCGATCCGCCTGCAGATGGAGGTCAACGCCATCGCCCCGCTGCACATTTGTGAAGCGCTGCTACCCAATATGCAGCGGGGCAGCAAGATCGCCAATATTACCAGCCGTATGGGGTCGATCGGCGACAACGATTCGGGGGGACGCTACGGCTACCGCGCAGCTAAAGCGGCGTTCAATGCCTTCGGGCGTTCACTGGCCATCGACCTGAAAGAGCGCGGCATTGCCGTGGCGCAGCTGCACCCGGGCTTTGTCAAAACCCGCATGGTCAATTTCGGCGGATTGATCAGTCCGGAGGAATCGGCTGCGGGGCTGGTGCAGCGCATCGCTGAATTGAACCTTGAAAACAGCGGCTCCTTCTGGCATAGCAATGGCGAGGAGCTTCCCTGGTAAGCCCCTGGTTAAACTCATTCTTTTTTTGAGGCGGTTAGTTTTACCAGTACCTTGATGAGCACCGGTCACCGAAAGCACGTCTATAAGTGCAGCTAACCCTATAAGTGCAGCTAACCCTATAAGTGCAGCTAACCATGCCTTGCAGTTGACGCTCCTGCCAGCGCGCAACCGATGGCTGACGCTAAGCATAAAACCTAGGCGGGAGAGAGTGTGGAGCTATTCTTTGCATATATCCGGGTGTTCGTATTCCTCGGGTGCGTCTTGGTGGGCATTCAGGTTCCGGCCTTCGTAGATCAGTATGGTAAAAACCTTGAGTCACGCCTGTTAGAGTCCCGCATCGCGCTCAGTGAATTTCAGGCTGGTGCGGATAAATACTTTGCTGGCAGCGTAGAAGAGCTGATCGCCCACTACAAAAGAGATGACGACCAGGTTTTCATTGAGGGGGGGCGTAGTATTCAGTCAATCTATGCGCGCAATCTAATGCTTGCACGTAGTTTCGCGCAATTCGAGGGTAGCTCTTGGTCTGCGTACACTCAGGCCTTGATTTCTCCCGTGCCAGATGTGAGAAAGGAAGTATGGAAAAACTATTCCTACGCTATTCAATTAAACCCAAGTGCGGTCGCATTCGGTCTGGTTACGGGGTTGATTTTCACCTTGGGTTTTGAGCTTCTGCTCCGACTGTTGTGTAATGCGCCGAAATTGCTCAATAAAAGATTCCAAACAACGCCATAGGCGCGCCAGAACTCAGGACTTCTTCTCTGTTTACCACTTTATACAGGTTGCCTATTTGCAGTTTGGCAATAAGAAAAGGTGTCGGTATGGCAGTCACACTACATCGCGCAGGTGCAGATGAGCGTCCAGCTATCCTGAGCTTGATGGACGCAGCACGCGGCGCGCATTTGAACGATGCAGAGCGCGCGCAGCAAGGTTTCGTCCAAGGGCAGATGGATGAGGCCGCGCTCGTGCGTATGCAAGCGGGACCGGGGGTTTTTGTAGTCCGGGATGGCCCGATTCTCGCAGGTTTTGCCCTGACTTCAACTGCAAGTGTAGCAGGGAGTGGGCTCGCAGTTGCAACGGCGCAAGCCGCGGCTGAAGCGGTACCCGAATTGCCCCTGGATAAGATTTTTCTTTATGGTCCTGTGGTCGTAGATCGTCGCTATCAAGGGCAAGGATTGCTTACCCGCTTGTTGGTTCACGTGTGCATGGAACTCCGAGCCCAATTTGCGCTCGGTGCGTTATTTATTGATCGTGCAAACCAAAAGTCGCTGGCGATTCATCGACATTACCCCATGGATGAACGGGCGAGCTTCGAATTTAAGCAGCGCTCTTATGTTGTGTTTACCTTTTCACCGGCTAGGATTGTAAATCACTATGGTTGAGTTTCTAAGCATCGCAGCCGTTGCCAAACATTTCGCTGCAGGCGACCGCCACCCGGTTACGCGCGCTACCGGTGGCTACACTTTAGGCCTTAGAGCGCAAAAAGGAGATTAGCATGAAAATATTGGTTGTTTACTATTCGATGTATGGACACGTTTATGCGCTGGCAAACGCAGTGGTTGAAGGGGCGCGCTCGGTAGGGGGCGCGGAAGTAACCCTCCGTAGAGTTCCTGAGACTTTACCTCCCGAGGTGCTGGAAAAGATGGGGGCAGTTGAGGCGCAGAAACAGCAGGCCGATGTGCCTGTGTGCACCATGGAGGAACTGGCCGAGGCCGATGCGATCATTTTTGGAACACCGACCCGTTTTGGCAATATGTGCGGGCAGATGCGCCAGTTTCTTGATGCTACAGGACAGCTGTGGGCGAATGGGGCGTTGGTTGGGAAGGTGGGCAGTGTTATCACCAGCTCAAACACCCAGCATGGCGGGCAGGAGTCTACGATTCTCAGTTTTCACACTACCCTGTTGCATCAAGGGATGGTGATAGTTGGCCTCCCATATACGTTCAAAGGGCAGACCACCATGGATGAGATCAGCGGTTGTTCTCCATATGGCGCATCTACCATAGCCGGTGGTGACGGGAGTCGTGTTCCGAGCGAGAATGAGCTTGCTGGAGCGCGTTTCCAAGGCGAGCACGTGGCAACGATCGCACAGAAACTTACCGCGTAAGTGGAGACGCTGCAATAGAGCGTTGCATCTCAAGCTTGGTAGATAGCCCGGGAGTTTTAAGCTCCCGGGCTATTCTATAGAGCATCAGGTTAATCTGGATTTAAAGGGCCCTATCTTAAGATGTGCGTAAATTGGAACTGGCGTTTCTCTCCATCCGCCAGTTTCGTGCCGACTGTGAACGTGTAATTGCCTTTCTCGTTCAAGGTTATATCGGCGCCGAAATGCCCTTGCATCCCCATAAGCTTCACCGGACCACTTTCGATCCCTGAGGGTGATACGATTTTCAGGGCAGCAGATCCATGCTCTATCGGCTCACCGGTAGCAGAGTTTACAAACATCACCATGAAGTGGTGAGTCTCCTTCATGTCCATCTTGGTCATCGCAGCCTGCACGTCTTTGAGGTGAGCCATTGCTTTGACGTTCTCTTGTATAACATTTCCGAGCATCGCCGTGTCGCCTGCCATTTCCATAGAGTCATGGTTCATGGAAGCGTGTTTTTCCATACTTCTATGATTCTCCATGGAACCATGATCCATTTTTTCATGGCTCATGGCCATGCCGCTGAGAGTCGTCGAGAGGGTAAAAATTAAGGTGAGGGCAAGGATCAAGTTTTTGTTCATGTCTGTTTTCTCCATTTTTTGAGTATTGAGGTGGACAAATTCCACCCGTTGTATGGTTTTTTCGTAACTATTCAGTAAGGCCTTGTGGCACCCATTCCAAGGGACACTTTGCGCCGTCCATGGCCGTTCGACTGCCGCCATCCGTGGCGACAGACGCCCTTTCCATGGGTACCACAAGCCCCAGCCAGCAGCTGGTGAGTAGTTACGTTTTTTCTTGATACTAGATATGGATATCCTGCTCGGAGGTCGGTTCCATCGACTTGTCGAGCCCGATGCTGCGCCAGATGAAAAAGATAACCGGCATCACCAGCATTATCACTAATAGCGAGGTCACTGCTCCACCCACCATGGGTGCGGCGATCCGCTTCATAACATCGGCCCCGGCGCCGGTGCTCCACATGATGGGGAGCAAACCGACAATGATGGTGATCACGGTCATCGCCTTGGGGCGGATGCGCTGCACCGCGCCGTACTGCACCGCCTGGTGCAGATCTCCCCGGGTCAGCATGCGTTCCTCCTTCTGCCAGGTTTCGTAGGCCAGGTCGAGATACAGCAGCATGATCACCCCGGTTTCAGCCGAAAGACCTGCCAGGGCAATCATCCCGACCGCGACACCGATCGACATGTTGTAGCCGAGCAGGTACATGAGCCAGTACGCGCCGACGAGGGCGAAGGGGATGGCGAGGAAGATGATGCACGTCTTGATAGTCGACTTGGTGCTTATGTAGAGCAGTACGAAGATAATCAGCACAGTCAGGGGGATGATCACCATGAGCCGGGCCCGCGTCGATTCGATGTACTCGTACTGACCACTCCAGACGATGTTGTACCCCGGTGGTAGTTTGATCTGCGCGGCAATCGCTGCGCGGGCGTTCTCCACATAGGTGCCGACGTCGATTCCCTTCAGGTCGATATAGATCCAGGCGGTCTTGCGCGAGTTTTCGGTCTTGATGACAGGCGCCCCTTTGCTGATCTTTATATCGGCAACCTGCGAGATGGGGATGTGGCTACCATCTTTGAGGGGAACGAGCACCCGCTTGAGAGCCGGCAAGTCATTGCGATAGTCGCGCATGTAGCGGATATTAACCGGATAGCGCTCCAGCCCCTCGACCGTCTGGGTGATGTTCATGCCGCCGATGGCGCTCTGAATGATATCTTGTACCGCGCCGACCGTTAGACCGTAGCGTGCCGCCTGGGCGCGGTTGATCTCAAAGTCGAGAAAATTGCCGCCAGTAACCCGCTCGGAAAAGGCGGAGAGCGTGCCGGGCAGAGTGCTCACCAGGGCCTCGACCTCTTCGCCGATCTCGGAGAGCGTTTGCAGGTCATCCCCCATGATCTTGATGCCGACGGGGGTTTTGATGCCGGTGGAGAGCATGTCGATGCGAGTCTTGATCGGCATGGTCCACGCATTGGTCAGACCGGGAAACTGAATGGCGTTGTTCAACTCCTCTTTGAGCTGATCAACCGTGATCGTTTTCTTTTCCGCCAACACCAGACGCAGGGGCTTCTTCACCCACTCGCTCCAGGCGGGCCAGCCTGAGTAGAAACGTTCGACCGGTAGTTTGCGCCACTCCTCCTCAGGTTTAAGCATGATGGTCGACTCGATCATGGACAGCGGAGCGGGGTCGGTAGCCGTCTCGGCCCGCCCAACCTTCCCAAAGACGTGGTGCACCTCATGGAACTCGCGGATGATGCGATCGGTCTGTTGCAGAAGCTCCTTCGCCTTGGTGATGGAAATACCCGGCAGCGTGGTTGGCATGTAGAGCAGGTCGCCTTCGTAGAGCGGCGGCATAAATTCAGTCCCCATCTTGCTGACTGGCCAGGCGATTGAGAGGCTCAGAATAAGTGCTACCAGCAGCGTCATCTTGCGCCAGTGCAGAACAAGGTTGATCACCGGGCGGTACCCTCCGATGAGCACCCGGTTGATAGGGTTCTCCGCTTCTTTGCGGATACGGCCGCGGATAAACCACGTCATCAGCACTGGCACCAGGGTGATGGAGAGAATCGCGGCTGTCGCCATGGCGTAGGTCTTGGTGAAGGCCAGAGGTTTGAACATCCGCCCGGCTTGTTCCTGCAGGGTAAAGACCGGGGCGAAGGAGACGGTGATCACCAGCAGGGCGAAAAAGATGGTGGGACCGACCTCCTTGGCCGCGTCGATGATCACCTCGGTGCGCGGCCGGTCCGGTTCATGTTCGAGGCGCTTGTGCGCATTCTCCACCATGATAATTCCCGAGTCCACCATAGTACCGATAGCAATGGCGATCCCTCCCAGGCTCATGATATTCACGTTGAGCCCCTGCGCGTGCATGATGATGAACGACATCAGAATCCCGACAGGGAGCGCGAGAATGATTACAGCCGCGCTCGGCATGTGAAAGAGAAACAGGATGATCACCAGGGCGACGACGATGCTCTCCTCGATCAGTTTTTCCTTGAGGTTGGAGACCGAACGTTCGATGAGCCCGGAGCGGTCGTAGACGGCCCTGATCTCCACACCTTCAGGCAGGCCGGGTCTGAGGTCCTCAATCTTTTGCTCCACTCGCTCAATGACGGCCAGGGCGTTCTCGCCGTAGCGCATGACGACGATGCCGCCAACCACCTCTCCATCTCCATCAAGCTCAGCCAGCCCGCGCCGCATCTCAGGGCCGATCTGCACCGTGGCCAGATCGCGTACTAGAATGGGGGTGCCGCGCGTGTCGGTGCCGATCACCACCTGCTCCAGGTCCTCAATCGACTTGATGTAGCCGAACCCGCGCACCATGAACTCGGTCTCGGCCATTTCCACTACGCGTCCGCCCACATCGTTGTTGCTATTCTGAATAGCGCGGCGGATCTGCGGGATGGTGATGTGGTAGGCGAGCAACCGGTTGGGGTCGATGAGCACCTGGTACTGTTTGACGAAGCCGCCGATGCTGGCGACTTCGGCGACCCCCTCGACCGAGGTGAGTTCATAGCGCAAAAACCAGTCCTGGATGGAGCGGAGCTGCTGCAGGTCGTGGCGGTCGCTTTCAAGTGCGTATTGGTAGACCCAGCCGACCCCGGTAGCGTCCGGCCCGAGGGCAGGGGTGACGCCATCCGGCAGGCGCCCTGCGGCATAGTTGAGGTATTCGAGCACCCGCGAACGGGCCCAGTACATATCGGTGCCATCCTCGAAGATGATATAGACGAAGGAGAGGCCGAAAAAGGAGTAACCGCGCACATTTTTGGCGCCGGGAACGGCCAGCATCTGCGTCGTCAGCGGATAGGTAACCTGGTCCTCCACCACCTGTGGCGCCTGGCCCGGATACTCAGTGAAGACGATCACCTGTACATCAGAGAGATCGGGGATAGCGTCGATCGGGATGTTGCGCAGGGCATAAGTCCCCCCTACGATGATGAACACCGTCGCCAGAATCACCATGAAACGGTTGCGGCTGGACCATTCGATTATTTTTTCAAGCATTTGAAGAAAGTCCTTTGTCAGCAGGCTTGCGTCTTCCTCCCTATCGGCGGGAAAGGAAGACATTCTGATAAACCGATAATCAACGGCGGATGCTACAAGTTATTAAAATAGATCTTCCAGGTTCTCTTCTTCCGCCGCTGCGGCGTGCGTAGCATCGTGCGCCTCCAGGGCGGTTGGCTCATTTTTCTGCGGCGCCAGCATCTTCTGGATCGCCTCGCGCAAGGTACTTTCGGAGTCGAACATGAACTGAGCGGAGGTAACAATGTGCTCGCCTTCAAGGAGGCCCTGCTTGATCTCGATGTATCCTTTCTGGTTCTGCAGCCCCGTGATCACCTGGCGCGGCTCAAATTTGCCATCACCGAGGGCTACAAACACGGTCTGTTTTTCGCCCGAGTGAATGACAGCTTCGACGGGAACGGTCAGGACGTTCTGCACCTCCTGCCCGTTAATATATACGTTCACGTACATGTCGGGTTTGAGCTCGAAGTTGGGGTTTTTGAACTCGAGGCGCGCCTTGACGGTGCGCGTCTTCGGTTCGACGTACGGATAGATGTAGGTGATCTGTGCTTCGAGATTCTCGCCATCGCCATCGCCATAGGGCAGGGTGACGCTGGCTTTCTGCCCAACCTTGATCCAGGGCAACTCGTATGCGTAGATGTCGGCGTAGACCCATACTTTGGAGATATCTGCGAGTTGGAAGAGCTCCTGTCCAGCGTTGACGTATCCCCCTGCGTAGGTCATCTTCATTTTCACAATTCCGTCAGAGGGGGCATAGAGAGTCAGAGTTTTATTCACGGTGCCGCTGCGCTCCAGCTCGCGGATCTGGCGCTCGCTTATATCCCAGTATTGCAGGCGTTTGCGGGAGGCCTCGAGTAAGCGCTCCCCCCCTGCGGCGATCTTGTTGAAGGAGCTGTCATTGAGCTGGTTGCGGTTGCGTAGGGCGAGCAGGTACTCCTCCTGCGCCGAGACCAGTTTGGGGCTGTAGAGCTCCAGCAGCGGATCACCCTTTCTCACCACCTGTCCAGTCTGGGCGACGTACAGGCGCTCGATCCAGCCGTCAATCTTGGCGTTGACCGAGTACTGCTGCGGTTCGGCGTAGTCAACCAGGCCGACAGTGCGGACGGTACGGTGCAGATCGCGGCGTTCCACCGGTGCCATGCGCACCCCCATGTTTTGCTGCACTACGGGGTCGATGCTGATGGTGGCACCGCCGGCAGACTCGTCCTCGTAGACGGGCACCAAGTCCATTCCCATGGGGGACTTGCCCGGCTCGTCACGGATGTAGGTCGGGTCCATGGGGGCAACCCAGTATTTGATCTTGCGCTCCCCTTGTGGCTTTTCTGCCGCTCCGGCTGTTCTAGTCTTAAGGGGTGTCAGATCCATGCCGCAGATGGGGCAGGTGCCGGGCTCATCGGTGATGATCATGGGGTGCATGCCGCAGGTGTACTTCTGCTCGGCGTGTGCATGTTGTGGCCCGGTGAAGGGTCCCCACTTCATCTGTATGGCGCATTGGAGGGCGTACCAGGTGCCGCCAGTAAGGACAAGGGTCAGGCTCAAGAGGCCGATAAGAAAAAATCTTTTACGTGATTGCATATTCAAACCTTCCTTCGTAGGAATTATT
The DNA here is from genome assembly GCA_034006915.1 of Desulfuromonadaceae bacterium. Taxonomy (GTDB): domain Bacteria; phylum Desulfobacterota; class Desulfuromonadia; order Desulfuromonadales; family Desulfuromonadaceae; genus JAIVHC01. Next base: position 10,662 of record JAVERW010000057.1, read on the forward strand.
CTATGGTTGCTTCACTTTTTAAGCGCTACGCCGGAGATAGCTTCAAGCCCGGCAATAGAGCGTTGATAGTCGGATACGCTCCGATAATAATCAATTTCGTAGCGATATAGAGTTAACAGACTATCGAGCAAGCTGAGAAAATCGACGTCGCCAACCTGATAAGCCATTAGGCTTGCTTCGAAGGTCTGTTGGGCCTGCGGCAAGATGCCTGACTCGAAGAGGTCAACCAGGGTGTGGTTTTTCTCAAGCTGCGCATGGACATCATGAATATTTGCGAAAACCTGAGCGCGGAAGTTGTCATACTGGCGGCGCGCCATATGTATGCCGGAGCTGGCTTCGGCTACTTGTGCCCCCCGTTTTTCACGCCAGATGGGTAGATTGATACTGACCCCGGCACTTAAATAATCGGTGCCACCGTCAGGCAGGTTGTTGTCCCGAACCCGATAGCCGACGAAGACGTTGAAATCTGGATAATAATCCAATTCCGCCAAATTTTTCTGCGCCTGGTACTGGTCGATCAAAGAGCTGTAAGAGGCAAAGAGTGGGCGGTGTGTGGAGGCTTCCTCTTGTAAGCGTGTCACATCGGTAGTGACCTCCTGTATTTCGATTTTTTCCGGCAGCTTCAAGGGGCTCGTGCTCTGTCGCGCCAGTAGACGGTTGAACTCGACGAGCAGACTTATGCGCTGTTGGCGTAGGGTAAGCAGACGTTCCGTGAGCTTTGAACTCTCAATCTGAGCCTTAAGCACATCCTGCTGTAACCCTGCGCCAACCTCATAACGCGTTGCGGTCAGATGGGTGAAGTCATCAAGGAGGGCGATATTCTTTAGGGTGATGGCGATGGCGCGGTCTTGATAGTAGAGGTTATACCAGGTGTCCTTGACCTGCATGGCGAGCTGCATACGCGCATCCTCGTAAACGCCTTTGTACCAGAGCGCCTGTTGCTGCGCTGCTTTCCCTTTTGCGTCGAGTTTTCCGGGGAATGGAAAAGACTGTTCGATACGTAAGTCATTGCCGGTCATATTCGTCTCATCGCTTTGGAACGAATCGACCGGATAGCTGCTGAACGATAACGATAAGCGTGGATCGTCCAGGCTCTGTGCCGGCAGCACCTTATGCTCGTACATTTGCCAACGCTCCCGTGCCGCCTTGAGGTCCGGGTTGTTGGCCAGCGCTTCGTTGACTAATGCCTCCAGCGGGGGCGCAAATAGAGGGAAACTTTCAGCCGCGGCAAATGCGCTCAGGGAAACAAGCAGAAAAGTGACGGTAATGAGAAACTTATGCATGTGAATACTCCAGCACTGAGGAATGTCTTTAAGCGGGGCGTCTCTAATTTCTGTTCCAGATAAGGCATGAGTTGCCCTGTTTAGCTTTAATCTAAAGCACAGAGTATGCCCAAGTGTTTTATCGCGTTAAATAGGGTCTTTCTCTGCGGTAGCAGGGGTTTTAATTGCAGAGATTGAGGAATATTCAACCCCTTAGTGTAGAATATTCTCCAATGAGGCCAGTTAACCAAAAGAGGGTTCTTGAGAAAAAAGAAAAGGCCCCTACCGTTGCTAACGGGTAAGGGCCCTGAGTACGTGACAAAGACGGTGCTACTGGCCAAGGGCCAACGCTCTGTTGAGTTAAACTAGTGGGGAATATGATTTATTGTTTCAACCGAAAATACCCTCAAAAGCTTTGTTTATTTTATTATGTGGGGTCCTCGTAGAGAACGCTTGAGAGGTAGCGCTCGCCCGAGTCGGGGAGGATCACCACGATGGTTTTCCCTTTGAACTCGGGAAGGGCTGCGAGCCGCACCGCTACCGCCGCCGCCG
>JAVERW010000058.1:0-12401 GCA_034006915.1 Desulfuromonadaceae bacterium
TTGTTATCAACGTTGGCAATCCGAAGGTTCGTTTCCAAGCGCGTACCAGATGATCGGAGCTTGCCTTGCTGGCAGAATACGGGCTGCTGGGTGCGTAGGCTGTTTCTTCGGTGAAGAGTGGTAGGGAGTTGGCATTACCCAAATCATCCGGATGCGGCAAATCGCCATATACTTCATCGGTGGAGATGTGGTGAAAGCGGAATGTATTCTTGCGCGCATCATCGAGTTTATTCCAGTACTGGCGTGATACTTCGAGCAGAGTGTAGGTGCCAACAATGTTGGTTTCAATAAACGCGGCAGGTCCATCGATGGAGCGGTCGACATGGCTTTCGGCGGCAAGATGCATAATGGCATCTGGTCGATGCTCCGCAAATACACGTTCCAGTGCATCTTGATCACAGATGTCTACCTGCTCGAAAGTGTAGCGCACGGAGTCACTTACTTCAGAAAGGTTCTCCAGATTGCCTGCGTAGGTGAGTTTATCTACATTGATAACTGAATCATCGGTATTCTGGATTATATGGCGGATTACCGCAGAACCGATAAACCCTGCGCCGCCGGTGACTAGAAGTTTCAATTTAAGCCTCTGGAATAAAGATTTGTCTATTCAATCCAACAAGAGCGGGATATTAAACGCTCATGTAGGGAAAAGCAAGGGAAGATTTGAGTTCATTAAAGGGGCGAGGTACGAGGCCCTAGGCACTAGGCACGAAAATCAAAATCAAAAGGCCCTAGGTTTTAGGGCCTCGAACCTCGAACCTCGTGCCTGAACCCGTCATCCCATCTGCTAATTAACCGAATGATTATGGGGTTTTACTGTCATATCCACACCTAAAGCACGCATCAATGCAAGCATGGTCTTTAAGGTTGGATTTCCCTGTTCGCTAAAAGATCGATACAACTGCTCACGCGAAAGGCCGGTCTCGCGAGCCAGCTCAGTCATGCCTTTGGCTCGTGCTACAACACCCATGGCTTTGGCTATATATGCGCTGTCACCTGTTTCTAATGCGTCAGCCAGAAATACAGCTATGCTTTCTTCACTCTCAAGTGCTTCTGCAGGGTCATAGTCATAGACAGGTTCATTCATGATTTTCTCCACTTTTCCGCAAGTTGCAGTGCGGTTTGTATATCTTTTTGCTGACTGCTTTTATCTCCACCGCACAGCAATATAATTATTTCGTTTCCTCGTTGCTGAAAATAAATCCGGTAGCCTGGCCCATGATGAATCCGCAACTCACTTACACCATGCCCTATAGGTTTGACATCACCGGGCAATCCATTTGCTAAGCGAAAAATCCTTGCAGCAATAAGCGCTTTAGCGCGCTGGTCTTTTAACTTACGCTGCCACTTTCTATACGTAGCCGTTTGTTTGATATCAAACATATATAACACTGTAGTTTATAAACTACAAAAACACAAGAATTTTAAATTGAGGGGAATCTGGGAAATCAGGCACAAGGCGCTAGGCGCTAGGCACGAAAATCAAAATACACTTAAGGGGTCACACTTAAGGGGTCACTTAAGGGGTCATTTACTATTCACCGGGAACGAGTCACTAGAATCTAAAACTCTCTGGACGCTGATAAAAGCGGATTAACGCTGATCTTACCCCAAAAAGCCTTTGCCCTTGGTTCTAAATCATGCCCCTTCAGCGAAAATCAGCGTCCTATTGCCTTTGACCTAAACCCGAAAACCTCTGGACGCTGATAAAGGCGGATTTACGCTGATCTTAAAACCCTCAAAACCCAATGGAACAGGGATTAAGGTGATGGACAGAAGATACCTTGCACCTGTATGTAACCTTGCTCCTTGAATCTCGGGCTTAATCCTGCCCTTTGAGCGTTAATCAGCGTCCTACTCCTTTGACATTACAGTGGACATCGTGACTGGAAGCCGCCCCTGCCCTGTTAAGCGAGCTGTTTTGTCAATTGCGCAATCTGGCGCCAGGGGATGACATCGCAATTGGTGCGTTTCTGGCGTGAATCTCCACCGTACACGAGTGCGGCAGGTGCGGCATAATCACCTGCGATATCCTGCCACCGTTCCAGCGGATGAAAAAAATCAGCAGCGATTGTTTGCCCGGACTTTATTTCGATGGGGATAGCATTGATCCCCTGGTCTACCAGGATATCAACCTCATGCCCTGAACGATCGCGCCAGAAGTACATGTTTGGTTCTTTGCCTGCATGCCACCTTGCTTTTAAACACTCCGCAACTACCCAGGATTCAAATATCGCACCCAATAAAGGGTGTTGGCGCAGATGCTCCGGCTGTTGAATCCCCAGAAGCCATGCCGCCAGCCCGGTATCCAGGAAATAGAGTTTGGGAGTTTTTACCAGGCGTTTATTGAAATTGCGGTGGTACGGTTTGAGCAGATAGACGAGGTAGCTGGCTTCGAGTACGCCCAGCCAGGCTTTTGCCGTATTGTGGGTTATGCCGCAATCTCCTGCCAGATTGGAGAGGTTAACCAACTGACCGCTTCGTCCTGCACACATGCGCACAAAACGCTGGAAGGCTGATAGATCTCGTACGTTGATGAGGTCTCGGACATCCCGTTCAATATAGGTGCGTACATAGTTGGCGTACCAATTGGCCGGATCGTGACCACGAGCGTGGATAGGTGGATAAGCTCCCATCCACAACATGTCAACCAACTGCTCTGGGACGCATTGCGCCCCTTCGAGAGCGGGAAGAGAAAATGGTAACAGGGGCAAGAGTGCCACCCTGCCGGCAAGGGTCTGGCTCAGGCCTGAATGGAGGGAAAACTGTTGTGACCCGGTGAGGATAAAATGGCCGGGGCGTTGTTCACGATCGACGATACCCTGGAGATATGAGAGCAGTTCGGGGCAGCGCTGCACTTCATCCAGGATTGCTCCGTCGGGATATTGGGCGAGGAAACCGCGCGGATCATTCTGAGCAAATTCGCGGGTATCGAGGTCTTCAAGCAAAACATATGCTTTATCCTCGCATACATGACGCACCAATGTTGTTTTACCCGACTGCCGTGGACCGAGCACAGCCACAACAGGGTAATGTAATAACAAGCGTTTCAAGGTGTGTTCTGCACTGCGATTAATAAACATATAATGCAGTATAGCTTTATCAGGCTAAATGTAAATCAAATTCTCAATTAGCCGTGAACTAAGGAGTCTGGTGTTTACTGTTTATCAGGCACTAGGCCCAAAGTCCGAAAGAACTAAGGTTCAAGGTATCAGGTATCAGGAGAACCCCTATTTTAAGAGCATTAACCACAGAGGTCACAGAGAATGCAGATCTTAAGGGGTCAGGTGTTTACTACTTTACTTTTACCTGCAGATCTTAGAAACCCTGAGGGGGACAAACCCTGAGGGGGACAGGCACCTTTTAATGAACAACACTCAGCACCTTTCCAACTCCGGGGACAAACCCTGAGGGGGACAGGCACCTTTTAATGAACAACACTCAGCACCTTTCCAACTCCAGCTGCAAAACCAAACCTATTAAGCGAGGCCAGCCCGTTTCATTCTCACCCTCGCCAACTCCTTATCCGTCAAAGGCGTATCTACATACTCCGTCCAATTTTGCGGTAAACCAATTGGCAATGGTGCCAGTTGTGGCCCGTGAGAGGGACATACAGCTACGTACTTTTCAGAGGGACAGGCACCTGCGGGTATCCCCTGAGAGGGACAGGCACCTGCGGAGCCAGTCCCTTGTAAGCGGGAGCGTTGCTGATGCGATGACCACAGCCAGCCTGAAGCAGAGTCAACCATGTTGGCTCTTGGCGCCTTCGCGGCTTGGCGAGAAATCGGGGTTAACCTGAAACCTGGAACCTCGGATCTCGGGAACCTAGAGGTCGGGAAGGTGCGAGGCACTAGACAACAAAGTCTAAAACCCTCTGGACGCTGATAAGGGCGGATGCGCGCTGATCGAAAAACCCAAAAACAATCTTTTGATCTTGATTTTAAATCATGCTCTTTCAGCGTTAATCAGCGTTCTATTCCTCTTGATCATTACCTGGAACCTTGTGCCTTGTACCTTCAACCTCGGCCCTTATCCTCCCGCCTTTCTCGGTGCCCTCAAGTGTATATTAAGGGGGCTTGGTGTTTACTATTCATGCCTTTGAATTAAGAGAATGACAGGTGCCAAGGGTTCAGTGAATGGCTGCCTCGGGTGCTTTTTCTACAGTTAAGCGTACCCCGAGGGCTTTGCACACCCGTTGAATAGTGTCAAAACGAGGATGGCTTTGAGGCCGCAAAGCTTTGTATAACGCCTCTCGCTTAATACCACTTGCTCTGGCAATTTCACTCATGCCTCGCGACTTGGCTATATGGCCCAGTGCTGCAGCCAATTCAGCTCCGTCACCTTCTTCAAGCACTTGTTGCAGATACTCAATAATATCGGCCTCACTCCTAAGCTCTTGAGCCATATCAAATTCAGACATGTTCTCAACTTTTAACTTGTTGGCCATTGTTTTCCTCCTTTATCTGAGCAGCTAACGCTTTTGCAGTTTTAATATCTTCGGATTGGCTGCTTTTATCTCCACCTCCGAGCATGATTATGATTTGGTCTGGATTATGAAGGTAATACATTCTCCAACCAGGACCGAAAAATTCCCTCATTTCAAATACGCCATCGCCCACCGAGCTAACATCTCCCAATAGACCGCGTTGAGCTTTTTCTAGGCGGCGTAGCAGCCTGATTCGCGTAGATCTATCACGCAGGCGATTTATCCAATGCTCAAAATCTTTTGTCCATTTCACTGCATACATAAGCCAACCGTAATCGTTCGATTACAAAATGTCAAGACATATCAGAATCTCAGGGGTCCAGGAGAGTATCCATAGGAGGGGATCAGGTGTTTACTCTTTCTAAAAGCATGAACCACAGAGGGCGCAGAGAAAAATCTGAGAAAAGCATAAATATTCTGAATGCTGATAAGGGCGGATGAACGCTGATCTTAAAACCCTCAAAATACTTTTGATCCTGGTTTTTAATCTTGCCTTTCAGCGTTCATCAGCGTTCTATTGTTTTTGAATTTTCTTGGCGCCTTTGCGCCTTTGCGTGAGCCGGGTTCCATCAGACTTCAAAGCATTCACCACAGAGAACACAGAGGCAAATCTGAGAGAACCTTAAAACCATAAAGCCAGAGATTTTGTTCTACTCTCCCGCCCTTCTCGGTGTCCTCAAGTGAACGCAGTGAACGGGTGATTGGTAGGTTTCAAGAGCATTTACTCTGAACCAGTAATATTGCGGGCAGTGTGAATCACTGCAAGAATTTCAATCTGTTCTGGCTTGATGAAATAGATAATACGGTAGGAACCCTCAATCATCTCACGAATCTGTTCCTGCTGGTATTCTGGCACCCTGCGCCCGGATAATGGCGCGTCAGCAATTTGCTGAGAGCGTCGGGTAATGCGATCCACAGTGCGTAAGGCGTATAGGGACGAATCACGTGCAATGTACGCATAAATAGAGTCAAGATGATCCTGGGCTGTTGCTGTCCAGACAACCTTCATTCCGGTAAGCTGTACTTTGAGCGAACTTCTTGAACCCCAATGATCCGACCTGCCTGACTGTCGGCAAGTCCTCGCTCAATCGCCTCACGTACATAAATCTGGTGCATGAGGTCATCCCAGGTGGCATTTTCCGGCAGACTATTTACCAGCTCGTGGGCTTCAGATTTTTTTAATATCGTTGACATGTCTTCTCCATTTCGAGCTTAAAGATCTTTTTGGGGTCTAGATGTTTACTGTTTACCAGGCCCGAGGCTCGAAAGTCTAAAACCTTTTGGAACAAAAGATTTTGATTTACCTCCCGCCCTTCTCGGTGTCCTCAAGTGAACGTAGTGAACGGGTGGTTCGATGGTTCTTAGAGCATGAACCACAGAGGTAAATCTGAGGAAACCCCTTAAAACCATAAAGCTAAAGAATTTGTTTTATCTCCCGCTCTTCTCGGTGTCCTCAAGTGAACACTAGCGAACGGGTGGTTCATCCGATCTTAAAAGCAGTAACCACTGAGGGCACAGAGAAAATATGAGAAAATTTAACACTGAATCAGGGTCTATATCGTCTTGGTTTCTGTTTTTGATGCATTAGATCAACAATCTGAATCTGACAGTGCTTTTTTACAATTCTAAAAACCACTGAGTACGGAAAACGTTTCATCAGACAACGGCGTGTTCTTTTTGATAATGGAGTCCAGGCTTCTGGCTGCGAATGAATGCGATCCAGAGTGTCCATAAATTCTTGTACGAATTCGTAACTCAAGCCAGCTCGTTCTTCGTTGTAATAGTTTTTTGTCTCAATCAAATTCTGACGAGCTATTTCAGAAACAAGCATCTTCATTTGTTAAGCTCGAACACGACGCTTTCAAGAGAATGGAGTGGCATCATCTCTGTGTCGATTTGGGTGCAAATATTTTCTGCATGCTCAGCCCAGGCTTTTTCATGCGCAGTGCGTGTCCCGTTATGCTGAAAACTATCAAACAGCAAATCCATTAACTTTACTCTGTCAACTGGAGAAAGGCGGAGTGCTTCTTCGAATAAAGATTCAGTTTGCATATATTACTCCTCTAAATTCTTTAGATATATCTTCTGGATGCCCAAGGGGACGCTGATAAAGGCGGATGCACGCTGATTTTAAGCCCTAAAAGCTCTTGATTTTGGTTTTAATCATGCCCCTTCTGCGTTAATCAGCGTTCTATTGGTCTTTCTTCCAGGAAGCTCCAGGGGGTAGTTGTTACCCGGAATAATACTGCTGCCCAATGATGCGCATTATCACAATCTGATCACTGCTGATCCTATAAAAAACTGAATGCGCCCCGAAGACACTTCTGCGGTAACCTTTGCGGATATGATCTACCGCTGGATAGCTCAATGGATTCTCCGCCAGATCATTTAAATGGCACATCAGTGCATAGTAGTAATGATCAGCCTGCCCTAGTCCAAAGCGTTCCAGGCCAAAAAACCAGATTTGTTCAAGATCCCATTCGGCTGCAGGCGCAAGTTTATAGCAAGTCACGTGCTCCGGCTTCCTTTTTGAATCTGGCCAGGCGCTCTTCGACCGAGAGAGTGCTGTATCCTCGTTCTTCAATCGATTTTTCAGCCTCGATCAATAATGTTCTGATTTTTTCTGTCTGCTCATTTTCTTTGCGCCGGGCGTGACGGATTAGATCGTTAATTGCATCACTTACACTTGTGTATTCTTTGCTGGCTATCTGTCCTTTGACCCATTGGGCATTGGGCTCTGTCAAATTAATACTCTGGCGGGGCATGGAAAACCTCCTTTTGGTGTAAATTTAGAACTATTTTGCACCACATCTGCACCTCGAGCAAGAAGTAAATAGGGTCAGGTGTTTACTGTTTCAAAGCATTCACCACAGAGGACACAGAGGTAAATCTGCGAAATTCCTTAAAACCATATACTGAAAAGTTTTGACTTACCTCCTGCCCTTCTCGGTGTCCTCAAGTGAGCGCAAGCGAACGGGTGGTTCGATGATCTTAAAAGCATTAACCACAGAGGACACAGAGAAAAATCTGAGGAAACCTAAAATCTTCTGGACGCTGATATGGGCGGATGCACGCTGATCTTAAGCCCTGAAAGCTCTTTATTCTGGTTTAAAATCATGCTCTTTCAGTGTGCATCAGCGTTCTATTGTTTTTGAATTTTCTTAGCGGCTTTGCGTGATGGCTGGAGTGTGGGATAAGCTATGCTTCCAAGGTAAAAATCGGGGCAAGGAGAAAGTCCGTAATAAAGCGGTACTCCTCATTCTTGACCAATTCGAGTACTTGCTCTACGTCGATATTCATGTAGTCGTGGACGATGCGGTTCCGTAAGCCGATAATAGCGTTCCAGGTGGGCAGTTCAGTGTCAGTTACGGCTCCAATAGAAACCAGTTCATTGAAACAATCGTAAGCTGAAATTGGCACCTGTCTGGAGTTGAATTTAAGCGTGTGTTTTGCCTTGCCTATGGCGTTTTCGGCCAGAACCTGGAGTGCATGCAGGATGCCATTTCTCTCGAGAGGGCTGAGTTTTTCTCCGGCAAGGAGCATGGCGCGGGCGTCATCGAGGATGGACGTTTGCCGTTGCGCAATTAGTTCTGTTTCCGCCTGATACAGATCAAGCCGCATAAACATCCTCCCAATAGACCTCTTCCAGTTCACGCCAGGTTCGTTGTAAAAAATGACACCAAGCTAACGTCTCAGCACCTTTAAGAACAATGCCCTCTTCTGCTACAACGGATCTTATTCCAAGGCGGGCTGTGTGCAGGTCTATAATGTCTATACCAGTTATTTCAACATGCAAAATGGTTGCAAGATGCTTACGTAATTGTTCAGTTGCAGCTAGTTGCTCGAGAAATCCCAGCCCATGTTTCCAATATAACGCAAAATCCCAATCACTATCGGAACGGTTGTTCCCGCTTGCCTGGCTTCCAACCAGTACAGCAAATTTGAGGTCTTCAATGTCGGAAAAAGCGTTTTCTAAGTCCTTGAGATTCATTGGCGTCCTCCATGCATTTCAATAACAGCGTAAGGTGCGCTACCGTTGTTAACATATAGCATAACAGCAGGGGGGTGACCAAGTAAGCACATCAAATCTGGACGCTGATAAGGGCGGATACACGCTGATCTTAAGCCCTGAAATGCTTTTGATCTTGAATTTAAATCCTGCCCTTTCAGCGTTCATCGGCGTTCTATTGGTCTTGTGTACATTCAACCTCAGCCCTTATCCTCCCGCCCTTCTCTGTGTCCTCTAGTAAGCGCAGCGAACGGGTGGTTCGATGATCTTAAAAGCAGTAACCACAGAGAACACAGAGGTAAATCTGAGAAAAGCATAAATCTTCTGGACGCTGATATGGGCGGATGCGCGCTGATCTTAAGCCCTAAAAGCTCTTGATCTTGAATTTAAATCCTGCCCTTTCAGCGTTCATCAGCGTTCTATTGTTTTTTGCTTTTCTTGGCGTCTTTGCGACTTTGCGTGAGCTGGGTTCAGGTCTGAATCTTTATACCTCGCCCCTCTTTAACCCCTATTCTTCTTTTTCAGCCTGCTGCTGGCGCACTTTAGTCATGAACTCAGCACCAAAGGCGAGGAAGATGCTGCCCATGAAACCGAGAATTAGCGAAAGAGCCACGATAAGAGGCTTTTTTGGCTTTATCGGATTTTTAGGTACGCTGGCTACTTTATGCACTTTTGTACTTTTGATCCCTTCCAGCTTAATGCGGACATCATCGATATCATACTGAATTTGCTGTTTCTGTGTCTGAATATTGATCAGTTTTTCCTGCAGATTGTTCAGATACGTCTGCTGGTTTTTAATCTCATTTGAATAAAGTAGCACTGCCATTGCATCTTCGCGCGGCGAAGCCATGGCTTTTCCTTTACCCAAGGTCAATTCTTTAACTATACTTTTGACATCAACCATCTGGCTTTCAAGCAATGCAATGGTGTTGCCAAGTTGCTGATCCTTAAGTTTTAGGCGGCTAATTCTGTTCTGCGTCTCTTGAATTTTCAGATCAAGTTCTTCCTGAATATCTGCAGATATCAATGCCACTGTCTTTTGTAAAATCTTAACCGCCAGTTCTGGGTTTTGAGTTTCCATCGACGCAATTACAAGATCGGTGTTTTTGGGGACAGAGACATTAAACTTAGGGATATCATTCCCAGGTACAGTGTATTTTTGGTTCAGAAATTCATTATACGCCCCACCTGCGATACTTTCCCGAATGACTTCTGCCCTCCTAACCATGTTTCCTTCGGCATCTTTTGCAGGCTCAATAATGGTTTTAACTTCGTACACCTCTGGCAGATACAAACTGACCCCTACCCCGGCGAAAGTAGCCAGAATAGTGATGGCTACAATCATAACTTTGCGACGCCAGAGCACCAAAAACAGATCCACCAGATCTATTTCATCGTCAGCATATATAGTGTGTTACTTACTGGCTCTTGAGTGTTCATGTTGGCTCCTGCGTTATCTAGATATTTAGTTGGGGGGGTGTATTTAGGCTTTTGCTATGTGTAGCGCATTACTTAAGTGGGGAATGATGCCCTATCCGCTTATTTGTGTAAAGTATTTAATCGGAAGGAGGCGTGCGTGAGCTCAACGTAAAAAGGCCACCCGTTTTCGAGTGGCTTTGATCTAAGAGAAATTAAGTGCCCCGCCCCAGAACTTTAATTACCACGTAAATCGCATGCAGCCACTGCTCTTGGGTAATGTTGAACTGGGAGCAAATGTCTTCATGTGGGCCCGAATAGAACATCTCAATCACATCCTGTACGCTACAATTATCAATGCAATGCATAGCAAAGGCGCTGGCGTTGGGATGAAGTTCGTTAAGCGTAATAAGCATGATTTTTTCCGTATCGTTGTGCTTAATTAACCTACTCGATAAGTCTGGATTACTATGCTTTATTTCTTTTTTCTGCGCAACTGTTTTAACTTTTATTTCTTGGTTCCGTTCCAGTCAGAAATATCCCGCAGAGGGAGCAGTATGTCTTAAATTCGGAAAATTGACCTTTCCGCTAGCACCCGCATTTGGGTTTTTCTTCAAAAAATAGTTTAAAATCTGTTTTGCGAACAACTGACTCTACTGGCTGAAGACTTTTCAAGAGACTCCTTATTGAACTTATTGATATATTCATCTATAAATACCAAAAATGTACTTTTTTAAAATCAATGGCTACAGGGGAAAACATGACTAAATATCAAATTGGGTTTACACAAACAAAACAACTTCTAGAACGCTATCAAATCTGTGTGCCGGGCGAAATGGCGTACAACGTTGACGAGGTTCTGGAGATAGCAAATAAAGTAGGGTTCCCGCTGGTGATGAAAGGGATATCTGCGCAAATTATCCACAAGAGCGATGTTGGGTGCGTTTTTCTAAACCTCCACGACCAAGACGCAGTTAAAAAAGCCTATACCCAGCTCTTGGCTAATGTCCAAAAGGTGGGAGTCACCGACCTCGACGGGATCTTAGTGCAACCGATGGCCAAAAGTGGGCTGGAAATACTCGTGGGAGCCAAACAGGACCCAGCATTCGGGCCGGTAGTGATGGTTGGTCTAGATGGAAAAAATGTTGAACTGCTTGCTGATGTTGCCATCGGCGTTGGAGTTTTAACCCGTGAAGATGTCCTGGAGATGCTGGGCGAAACCAAGGCAGGACAGATCTTAGACGGATACCGCGGCGATATTTATGCCAAAGAATCGATCATCGAATTGGCAATGAATGTTTCTCGCCTTATGGCAGATAACCCCGATGTCCACGAGCTCGACCTCAATCCGGTAATCGTGTATGCGGATGCTATCAACATCGTCGATACCCGGGTAATTCGGGGCGAAGCGGTACCCCGCCCTCTTCCGAGTGAGAATTTAGCCGAAAAGTTAAAGAGCCTCCAGGCCATTTTTGCCCCTAAATCAGTTGCCATCGTCGGGGCATCACGCCCCGGCACCATGGGTGGGATCATCCTGAAAAACTCCATGCGGATCGACAAGATTTTTCCGGTTCATCCGCGCTTGAAAACCATTCAAGGACTACCCTGCTATCCATCATTGAGCAGCCTGCCTGAAGTCCCCGACGTTGGGGTTTTTGCCATCAATGCGGAAGAGACGGTACGCTGCTTCGAAGAGTTCTGCAAAATGGGGGGCAAAGGGGCGATTATTTTCAGTGACGGGTTTGCCGAATCAGGCAGATCCGACCTGGAGGAGCGCTTGATCGAGTTGAGCAAAGAGTACAATGTGGCGTATATCGGCCCCAACTGCATGGGGGTGATCGATAATTTCACCGGGCTTAATACCTTCTATATCCCCGCACAGCGAACCAGCCTCATTGAGCAAGCCAACGGTATTGGCATTATCTCCCAAAGTGGCGGGGTCAGCCTGGAATTAAAGGAGATGCTCAAGGCTGATGAAGTAAACTTGGGCCAGTGTGTCTCATGCGGTAACGCCAGCAGTGTCAGCGTGACCAACATTCTTGCGCATATGGGTGAAGACCCGCGCATAAAGGTTATAGCCATCTATCTTGAAGGGGTTCAAAACGGCTACGAATTCATGGAAGTCAGCCGTAGGGTCGCTAAAAAGAAGCCAATTATTGTCGTTAAAGGGGGTGCTGGTGGAGGGGCGGCCGCAACGTTGTCACATACCGCAACCTTGGCCGGAAGTCATGAAGCGTTTCGCGCTGCGTGCCGTCAAGCAGGTCTCTACCTTATCGAAGAGTTAACCGAAGATACCAAAATACTGGTTAACATTTTATCTATTCTCACCACTCAGCCCCAAGCGCATGGCAACCGCGTAGGGATCGTCAGTGTTGGGGGTGGAGCGGGGATTTTGTTAGCCGATCAAGTCACTGCCGTAGGGTTGCCGCTGGCAACCTATGCCCCGCACACTCAAGAAAAATTGCGCACCCTTATCAGTGATAATATGGG
>JAVERW010000059.1:0-12281 GCA_034006915.1 Desulfuromonadaceae bacterium
GTCTAACCCGGGCGCAGATCCTCAATCCACCTATCATGGTGCTGGACGAAGCCACCAGCCACCTCGATGGTGACAGCGAGGAATTGATCTACGCCGGAATGCGCACCCTGGCTGGCGGGCGCACCACCCTGATGATTGTGCATCACCTGCGCCTGGCTGCCGAAGCAGACCACATAGTGGTACTCCACCACGGACGCGTCTGCGAACAGGGCAGCCATCAGCAACTGCTCGCAGCTGATGGACGCTACGCCCACCTATGGCGCATCCAACAACTAGAGGCGCAAAACAAGTTGAAGCCGTAAGTCTGCCGCACCCAATCCCCCTACGTATCGATTCAGCCGAAGTGCACACCGTCTACACCAATCCACCACCGGAACAACCCCCCTCAATCCCCCTATAAAATAGGGGGGAAGGTGAGCGCAGCGAGCAGGGGGGTGGTTTGCGGCGCGACGTTCACATGGTGGCAAACGACTTCCCCAGCAAATGGTTAATCGAGATACTTACGTTACTTTACTTCCAAATCACATACGAAAAAAGGAAGGCGGTGTGGCTCGAGGGGGGTGATGAGCAAGCTAAACTACAAACGCAAAAAGCGACCGTCAGGTCGCTTTTTATGTCTAAGCTGCTATTACCAGCTTTATTTCTACCCCAGAATCGGCACCACTTGAGCAATCCTGCCCAGAATGCTGCTCTGCTGTTTGAGGCTCGCATCTCTTGCGCCTTCGAGCGCCAAGGTAAGCTCGGTTATATCTTCTTCGGTCTCAGGTTCCAGCGCGTGATAAAAAATTCCAGCGCTGCGGGCTTTGCGCAAAAAAGCGACGGAGTCGGTATCTGCGAGCAGGATGATCTTTACCCTCTTGTTTACCTGCTTGAACAGACTGATCAGTTCCAAGGTATCGCTGCCGCTAAATCCATGTCCTAAAAGCATCACTGGTACTTTGTGCTCGCGCAGAGCATGCACGGCCTGAGTGATGTCGGTAGCGATGTCGCTGTTGCACTCTGCAGAATGAACAATGCGCTGCAGGGTGGCGCTATCGGTGCGGTTGTGAGCTATGATGGCGGTGACCATGGCGGTTCCTCCTATTTTTCCTGCAACAACAAAGGATTACTTCTCGGTGCTGGCGGTAGCATGCTGGGTCTCTTTGACACTGCTGGTACTCTTTACCACCCCAAGAATAACCAACAGGGCAGGCAGAAGCTGGGCTACAACAATCAGGGCACAGAAACCTAAGAACGTCCAGACCAGAATGCCGCTATGGTCGGTGCGTCCGGCGGTTGAGGCCGCAAAACTGGTGCCGGTTAAAAGAAGCAGGGTCGCAATGGTTGTACTTATTTTTTTAAGCATGGTTTATATCCTTTGGTTATGCGTTAGTGTCTTGTTATTTAGTCTCAGCGCAGACCCAGAGCCGTTAGTTGTGGCTCTGGGGGGGGCATACGGTTACTAGTTATTCAGGGTTAGGCCTTGTTGATAGCCTCTTCCTTGCCTGCGACTCCTTTGACGATGCCAAGCAGCATCAAGGTTGCAGGTACCAGCTGTGCTACTACTATCAGAGCGCAGAAGCCGAGGAAAGTCCAGACCAGGATGCCGCTGTGATCAGCGCGCCCGGCGGTTGAGGCCATGGCGGGCATGGCGGCGCTGAAGCTGATGAGGGTGGCCAGTACGGTTTTAGTGAGTGTTTTCATGGTGATTCTCCTTATTTATGGGGTTTTTTGTAAGTATTAAGTTTGGGGGTATCAGGGTACTTTAGTTAGTTCTCAGGTATTTCCTTACCGCTTTTAAGCCCTTTGCCGATTCCGACCAGCAGCAGGACTGCGGGTACGAGCTGGCTTGTTACTATCAGGCCGCAGAGTCCTAAGAAGGCCCAGGTCAAGATGCCTGAGTGTGAGGCCTGGGTTGTGGCGGCGTATACCGGGGAAGCGGCGAGGATGGTTGCGAGGGTGGTGATGATGGTTTTTTTCATGATGTCCTCCTGTTTTATGTTGCTGCCCTTACGTGCGGGCGTTTTGTGTTTGGGGTTGTTGTCTTTCTTGTCTTTCGATCTTTCTTGCCTTTATAAGTATGCTACTTACGTGCCAAGTTTGATAAATAGTTTTACACTTAAATCCATTTACTGCCTAAACTATTGACAATACTAAGAATAAATAGAATTGACCCGTTCAAAACAACTAGTAATCTTTAAATTTCAAGACAGTGTCTCAGAGCAAAACAGGATTAATGTATATTTAAACTATACACCTGGGCGTCGTTATACATGAGATCCTGGAGGCTCTTGCCCAGCATAACTTGTTGATATTAAACAAGTTTTCTCTCAAAAAACCCTATGTATACCCTGAACATGCGTCACAATATATTCGCCATATGGTGTATAGAGAAGATATTTAGTAGAGATTGGTGCCAGATACTGAAGTCAGGAAAATGGGACCAAGGTCTGCATGAAACACAGGCACCACTTTTTGTGCTATTCTCGCGCACGCTTGCATATGAGGTGCTGCAGCACTTGTAGAGCTGCGCCCTTTCCTGTGTCCTTCCTTCTTTAATAGAGTAAAGAAAGAGAGAATTAAATATGAGTGACTTGCCAAATTGCCCCAAGTGTAACGGTGTATACAGTTATCAAGATCGAGAGATGTTTGTATGCCCAGAATGTGGACACGAATGGAGCGCGATTCAGGCGCAAGAGGAAACAGACAGGCCCACGGTAAGAGACGCCAACGGTAATCTGCTGCAGGACGGCGACAGCATCAGCGTAATTAAGGACCTGAAGATTAAAGGTTCTTCTGCAGTGTTAAAGGTCGGCACCAAGGTAAAAAACATCCGTTTGGTTGAGGGGGATCACGATATCGACTGCAAGATCGACGGCATCGGCTCCATGCAACTCAAATCGGAATTCGTGAAGAAACTGTAAGCATCAAATCCAGCAGACTTAAAGGAAAAGGCAAAAAATGGTTGATAAGGTCGCCATCTTTCAATCCACCGACGGCAAAGCCGCTATGGAGGTGCGGTTGGAGCAGGACACTGTTTGGTTAAGCCAGGCCCAGTTGGTTGACCTATTTGAGCGGGATGTCTCGGTTATCTCCCGCCACATCCGAAATGTTTTCAAAGAGGGGGAGTTGGAAGAGAAAAGCAATT
Organism: Desulfuromonadaceae bacterium; assembly: GCA_034006915.1. GTDB lineage: Bacteria > Desulfobacterota > Desulfuromonadia > Desulfuromonadales > Desulfuromonadaceae > JAIVHC01. The sequence continues at coordinate 3,128 of JAVERW010000059.1, forward strand.
TGCAAAAAATGCAAATTGCAAACTCAGACCGCCCGGTCGCATTCTATAGCCTTGACGTAATTATCTCGGTCGGCTACCGGGTTAAATCACAGCGCGGCACCCAATTCCGCCAGTGGGCGACACGGGTACTGCGCGATCATCTGGTTCAGGGCTACACCATCAATCAGCAGCGCATGGAAGAACAAGTGCAAAAGCTGGCTGATATGCGCCAAGCGGTAGAACTGCTATCGCGGACGCTGGAGCAACAGCACTTGGTCAACGATCTGGGTAAGGATGTACTGCAGGTCATCACCGACTATGCCTACGCCCTCAACCTGCTCGACCGTTACGATCATGGCACCTTGAGCATCGAGCAGACCAGCGGCGCGGCAGAGTTCGTGCTCGACTACGAAAATGCTAGCAGTATCGTACAGTCCATGAAAAACGATTTCGATGGTCTGTTCGGTATTGAAAAAGATCAAGGCTTTAAAAGCGCTCTCGGCACCATCTACCAGACCTTCGATGGCAAAGAACTCTACCCCAGCCCCGAGGAGAAAGCTGCCAACCTGCTCTACTTTATCGTCAAGAATCACGCCTTTAGCGATGGCAACAAACGGATCGCCGCCGCCATCTTCATCTACTTTCTGAATGCCAGCGACATCCTCTACCGCAGCGACGGCAGTAAACGCCTCGCCGACAACGCCCTGGTTGCCCTAACCCTGTTGATTGCCGCAAGCAAACCAGAAGAAAAAGATACCATCGTTAAAGTGATCGTCAGCTTGATTAACCGGTGTAACGAATAGCTAAAATCAACCCTTCATCACCTTACGCTTCGTCCCAAAGCTTTTTAAGCGTCTTCGTCAGGATGACGCTATCGACCCCCATACCGATATAACCGGTCTGGCCATAAGTATCGTAGTGCTCAATCTGGTCGATGAGTTCGCGAATTTCTACTTCCCGCGCGCGAAAAGGGGCTGGATCTTCGAGAATGGCGAAAACCTTGGCAGCGAGAAAATCGGGTAACTCCTGCTCGCGCTGCGCCGCCAGGGTCGTGCGTTTAAGTTCGGCAAAAATATCCATCCCCTATCCCTCCTTGCCCTTCGGCTCATTCTGAGCCTCATTCAGCCATCGTAATGTTCGCTTTATATCTTCGTGGTCGTAAGCCCATTTGCAGCACCCAGCTTCGGCGTAGACGTCGTACTCAAGCACCTGGGCCAGCAGCATCTCTACATGATATTCCTTATCTGTATATTGCTGGGGATTACGTGCAACCTCCAGCACCGGATCCGCCAACCATTGGGGCAATTCTCCGTGGTTGAACTGCTCTAAGGTTGCTTCTTCCAACTCTTTAAATAGTGTATTCATGTGGCGCTCCTTTCACGCTTTACGCAATTGTTGAAGAATGTCGATTACCCGCTCCCAGTCCACCGCTGGGGTCATATGACACCAGGACAGGCGCAGGGAGCTTTCCGCCTGTTCGAAGGATAGACCCATTGCCGCCAACACATGACTCGGGGTACGGGTGTGGGACGTGCACGCGGACGTGCTGGAGATGGCAATCACCTCTTTTAAGGCGTGGATTGCTTGATCAGAGGAGATACCAGGAATCGAAACGTTTATCACATGGGGCAGGCAATGGGCTTCGGCTCCATTCTGAACCGCCCCAAGACGCGCCAGCGCCGCCAGCGCCTGCACCCGAAAAGCTCGGCAAAACTCCAGACGCTGTTCGCGCTCGCGTAGGGCGAGCTTCGCCGCTTCGCCAAGTCCAACAATGAGGGGAACCGCCAGCGTGCCTGGGCGCAACCCCTGCTCCTGACCGCCACCGAACATCAGGGGCTGCAAAGGCGGAAGAGTGGAGTTGCGCTTGCGGGCGATGAGCGCCCCCACCCCCTTGGGAGCGTAGATCTTGTGCCCGCTTATACTAAGAAGATCGATGCGTGGCTGACGCAGTTGCTCAAGTTCCTTGCCAAAACCCTGGGCCGCATCCACATGCCACCAGGCCGGATGCTGCGCAAGAATGCTTGCAACCTCGGCGAGGGGCTGCACGATGCCGGTTTCATTGTTCACCTGCATGGTCGAAACCAGCGCCGTATCGGGGCGCAGCGCCGCCGCCAGCAGTTGCGGATCAAAGCGGCCATCCGCCCCAGCGGGGAGAATTTTCACCTCAAATCCAAGGCGCTCCAGCGCTTCAAAGGGCTCCAGCACCGCCTTATGCTCAATAGCGGTGGTGACGACATGGCGCTTGCCGTCAGCCAACGCGGATTGTGCCAAACCAAGGATGGCCATATTATTCGCTTCGGTGGCACCACTGGTGAAGATCACCTCGTCGGGGCGCGCGCCAACCACGCGAGCGACCTGTGCGCGCGCATGTTCCACAGCAGCGCGGGCAAAGAGCCCATAGTCATGAATCGGGCTGGCGGGGTTGCCATAATCCTGTTCCAGAAATCGTGCCGCTAGCTTGGCGACCGAAGGTTCCACCGGAGTTGTTGCGTTACAATCAAGATAAGTAGCCATGCGTTTGCTCCTGCTTAAGGTGGCTTCTTGGGTGGAGATTTACATATAGAGTATAAAGAGAAACAATATATTTATAAAATATATTGTTTTTATCGTTCATATATAAATATTATATACCGGCAGCTGGACATACATGCTTTTGCAGAATGGGCAAACCATGCAGCTTGATTGATTATGGGAGGCACGATGAATCTACGTCAGTTACATTTTTTTCTCGAAGTGGCCCGCTGCGGCAGCTTCACCGCAGCGACGGAGCGCCTGCACATCTCGCAGCCAGCCTTAAGTATCGCCATCCGCAAACTGGAAGAGGAGCTGGAGGTTAAGCTCTTTAACCGCCGTGACCGGCAAATAACTCTTACCGCCGAGGGGGAAGTGCTCGCGCGTCACGCGCGGGAAATTCAGCGCAAAGTGACCGAGGCGCGGCAAGAACTCGCCGATCTGCGGGGACTGCTCAAGGGGGAGGTACGGATCGGCCTGACCCCAATGCTGAGTAGTTGCTTCCTTCCAAGAATCGTGTCCGCCTTTAAACAGCGACATCCAGCGCTGCAAATGTCCATCACCGGGGATAGCGCCTGGAATATTTCGCGTCAGATCGAGCAGGGGGAAATAGACATGGGTATTATCGCCGGGCCAGTGCCGGAAGGCTTCGACTCCCATCATCTATTACGCGATGAGGTGGTGGCGTGTGTGCCGCGCAACCATCCCTTCGCTCGGCGAGGAAGCGTCCCTATACGTGAATTGCTTGAAGAACCACTCATCCACTTCAAAGCCGGTTATCATCTGCGTGAGATGATTGATGCACTGGCGGCGCAGGAATGTATTGACCCCGTCGTGGTGGCAGAATCGAACTTGTTCTCTCTGATTGCCAATCTGGTCAAGGAAGAGCTGGGGCTGGCCTTTCTCTTACGCATGATGGTGACGCAGGATACTCAACTGGCGGCGCTCTCCTGCTCTATCCCGCTGTACCTCGATCTCTCCATCGCCTGGAAGAAAAACACCAGCCTGTCGCGCGCAAACCACGCCTTTGTTGAGTTTCTCATTGAGGAGGTCGACGACTACTACCTGCTGGCTCAAGCTGCGAGCACCTTTCCGCTTCCGTAGTATAAATGCGCGAGCCGGTTGCACGCATAAATTCACGCTCGGTCTTGTCAAACAACCTGCAAAAATGTCCTCTACGACCCCTGAAAAAATAAAAATATCTTTGCGCGAATGTCGGTAAGGGTTGACAGGTGGGGGGCTTTTGAGGCAAAACTCTAAAGGATTTGCTGCCGTCCGGCAGTTGCTTAACTTTTTCTCGCTTAACTTTTTTCTCCTATATATACGCTCGCTACATATACTGTATGCTCACTATAATCTTCACTGTGTAGATTATTCCTCCGTAGCGTTCGCCTTATGTCGCCTCTTATGAATTACGCTAGGTTTGCGACGTAATTTATTTTGCCAAAACAGGTCACCTATGGACGTCATCAAAAACGATACCCGCGCAGAGCGCCGTAAAAAACGCCTGCAACGTCGGCTTCGGTTACTGGTAGGGACTCTTACCCTCTCCTTAGCTGCTTTTATTTACACAAGTACCGCTTCGCTCATTCCCCCTACCAACAACCCAGAAATACTGGAAACGGCCTTATCCCCTGCGGGAGGAGAGCTCCAGACCCTGATTTGTACCCTGGCGTCCGATCCGATACCTGCGCCAGATAATATCTTTACGCGCGACATAATTTCCGGCGACACCCTCGGTTCAATTTTCAAGATGTTCGGGATTACTCCCTGCACGCTGCAGCAAATCCTGGCCGCTGATGAAGAAATGCTGGCTCTCGACACCCTGCGGCCGGGGAACCGCCTGACCTTCACCTTTGATAAGGAGGTACGCACCCTGGAGCGGATGGAACTGTTCATTCACCCCGCCAGACAGGTTGTGTATCAGCGCTTGGATGACGCCACCTTTGGGTTTGATGAAGTAGTCTTGCCGGGCACCTGGGAGCAGGATGTACTCGAAGGGAGCATCGATGGCAGCTTCTACCTTTCCGCCAAACGCGCAGGCCTGAGCGAAAAGGAAACAGCAATTATTTCTGATTTATTTAGTGACCAGATCAATTTTGCGCGTGAAATTCGCGCAGGCGATGTGTTTCAGATTATCCGCAGCCAGCAGCTTGTTGAAGATGAATTTACCGGCCAGAGTCGCATTGAAGGGGTACGTATCTTCCGAGGCAAACGCCTTTACAGTGCGTTTCTGTTTGAAGACGGCAACTATTATGATCAGCAGGGCGAGAGTCTGGCACGCGCGTTCCGCCGCTATCCCATGAACGGACAGCATCGGGTGAGCTCTGCCTTCAACCCTCGCCGCCTGCACCCCATCACCCGCCGGGTTTCACCCCACAACGGAGTAGATTTCGCCATGCCGAGCGGAACCCCCGTCTTGGCCACCGGCGATGGCATAGTCACCAGAGTGCAGAATCACCCCTATGCGGGCAAATACATCGAAATTCAGCACGGTAGCCATTACACCACACGCTACCTGCACCTGAGTCGTTTTCTGGTTAAAACCGGGCAGAAGGTCGAGCGCGGGCAACGCATCGCTCAATCGGGCAATACCGGGCGCTCAACCGGGCCACACCTCCATTTCGAGCTACATATCAAAGGTCGCCCAGCAAACCCACTGACCGCCAGCATCCCCAAAGCCTCATCGGTACCTCAGGGCAAACTGGCCGAATTCAACCAACGCGTCAACCAGCTGGTATCTATAATGGAGCAACCCCAGCTCCACATCGCCCAGCCAGAGCCCGTTTCAGCCCCACAAAAACACCTGACCGGCCAAACACAACGCAGCCAAACCCAGTTAACCCCTGCTTCTTGATAGTGCTTCCCCCTCTTCGTTACGGGGAGGGATGAGAGTCTATAGTAACCCCAAAAAACAACCCTGGGATATCTTTTTCATCACGTCAACAAACTGCTGTGACAGCAGCTCATTGGGTGGTGCTATTCTACCCATAGCCCCCTCAATCCCTTTATTGCACAGAGGGAAGGGAGCGAGTCGGAAAAAAAGGGGGGGGAGTAGTGGTCAACAAACAAGAAAAGGCACGGCTTTCGCCGTGCCTTTTCTTGTAAACCTTAAAATTAACCCAAACGCGTATACCCCAGGGTGAAGCGCTCATCCCCAGGGGTGTTTCTTTGCTTTATTTTTACCCTATCGGGTTTATTCTTTTCCCAGCTTACACTTCGGTATGGACCAAGTTGCCGCGGAGTTCGTTTAAACGCTGGGTTACATCCAACAGCTCTTCAGCAGGTATCTGCCGAATCACTTCGTTGGTCTTGCTATCAACCACCTTTACTATCAACGCTTGGGCTTCTTGGCTGTTTTCAAAACGTACACTGTACAGGCCGCCTTCAGTCAGGGTTTGAATCTGGCTTAAAAGTTCTTCGGGCTGCACCTGGTTGGCGCTGTTATCCGCCTGGGGCTCGGGGTTTTGTTGCTGCTGCTTGCGCTGCAGATCGAGCTGCTCAGGCGATTGCGCCATTTTTTGCAGGGTGTTTCCTGCTATGTTGGCTGCATCTACTCGCATGGGATTTTCTCCTCCCTGTACTCTATTCTGGGTGGTGCCGTAGGTACACTCCAAGCACAAAGGCGACCCATAGGCCGCCTTTGCGTTGTTATTGCACTTACTGGTGGCAACCATAAGGGCACGGCATGCCGTGCCCTTACATCAGTTTAGAGGTTAAGTTAACCGAGCAGGCTCAGGGCCAGCTGCGGTGCCTGGTTGGCCTGGGCGAGGATAGATACGCCGGCCTGCTGTAGAATGTTCTGCTTGGTCATATTCGAGGTTTCCTCGGCGATATCCGCATCCAGGATACGGCTACGGGCGGCGCTGAGGTTCTCGGATACGTTCTGCAGGTTAGAGATGGTGCTTTCGAAGCGGTTCTGTACCGCACCTAGGTCGCCACGGATGTTGTCGATCTGCATCAGCGCTGCGTCGACGGAGCTGATTGCTTCGACTGCGCCTTCACGGGTACCGATATTTACGTTGTTAATGGTAGTGGTGCCGTTGCCTGCTGTATCGAGACCAAGGGCTGCCAGTGCACCTGCGCTATTTTCTTCAAGAACGATGTTGGCGGCGCTGTTAAGCACGACCTGACCTTCAAAGGTTGCTGCAGTTGTATCTACTCCGGCTAACCCATCTGCTGCTGAGGCCTCTAGGGTGAAGGAGGTGCCATCGGTTTTGCTGATTTCTACGGCGCCATCATTATTCAACGCAGCGGTGAAACCTGTAGCACCGTCATTAATGGCGCTAACTACATTCTGAGCTGAGATTGAACCATCAGCACTTGCTGCGACTGTCAACGCACTTCCGTCGAGGGTCAGGCTGTAGGTAGCGTCTACCGCAGGAACTTCTGCAGCGCCGGGAACCAGATCAGCACCACCTGCTAGGGTTAAGGTATCGGTGGATGTATAAAGATCGGATCCGGGTGTGCCAGTTACTGTAACGTTAGCACTTACATCCGCAAGTGCAGTTGCAAGCTGTGCCCCTGTGATACCGGTAGTATCCACAGTTTCATCATAGGTAACCGTAATGGTGGTACCTGAAAGTGCTGCCCCTAAAGTAGCACCGCCACCACCTTCTGCGAACTCTATTGTGTAGTTCCCAGCATCTCCAGCTGCCGCCGCGGAAATAGTCAGGCCATCAACAGTAAGGCTTGCTGTAGTAGCGAGAGTATCTTCTCCAGCCGGTGTACCTGGTGTACCTGCGATCGAGGTGAACTCAAAGGCTTGTACGTTTTGCGCGCTGGCTACGGTTGAGCCCGCAGCTTCGTTGAGAGCTGTAACGATATCAGCATTAGTACTCCCGGTTGCTATTGCACCTACTTCATTGCCGTTGATAGAGATATCACCAGCAGCGAGGTCGGTTGCTACATTGATGGCGGTACCAGTAGCGGCCTTGCCAGCTTCTACGGTGCGACCTACATAGCTTAAGCCTTCGGTTTTGGCGCTAGCTATACCAAAGCTGATGGTTTGGCTTTCGCCCGCGTTTGCTCCCACCTGGAAGGTGAAGGCACCTTCTGTATCCTGAGTACCATCAAGGAGGGTTTTACCGTTAAACTGAGTGGTCTCAGCGATACGGTCGAGCTCTGCCTGGAGTTGGGTTACTTCGGCCTGCAGGGATGCACGGTCGTTGGTGGTGTTGGTATCGTTGGCTGATTGTACGGACAGCTCACGGATACGCTGCAAAATGTTGGTGCTCTCCTGCAGGGCGCCTTCAGCTGTTTGTGCCAGGGAGATACCGTCGTTGGCGTTACGCACGGCCTGGTTTAGACCACGGATCTGTGCTGTCATACGGTCAGAGATAGCCAGACCAGCAGCGTCGTCTTTAGCGCTGTTGATACGCAGACCGGATGAAAGGCGCTGCATTGATTTATTGAGGTCTGCCTGGGATGCACCGAGGTTACGTTGTGCGTTGAGGGATGCGACGTTGGTGTTGATTGTTAGTGCCATGATGTTTCCTCCATGAGTTTTGAATGTGCGGGCTTCCTTGCCCAGTGGTACATGAGTTGTGGGTGGTGCCGGTGGTGCGTAGTGCTAGGTGTAGTACGTTTTGATGCTTGGTGGAGCAGTCGGGTCAGCGGATAATGTTCTTTGTTACCCCCCTTTCCATACGCTTAAATTGCCCTGTGTTGCTGGTGTTACGTTCGGCTTTCGGATTGCCTATGGTCTGCTCTTCGACAGGTTGGGGGAAGGGGTTTAGGGAAAAAGTGCATTATTTTGATTTTTTTATTTTCTGGGGTTTATTTTCTCTCTGGGGAAAGGTTGGGATGGGTGCAGGGAGATTGTAGTTTACGCAGGCGCAACCACTGCAGTGCGAGCATAGCGGTGGCGTTTAGGATGCGCCCGGAGTCCATCAGAGTAACTACTTCGTCCCAGGGTACCACCTGTACCCGAATATCTTCGGATTCCCCGGCAACTCCGGCCAAGGTGCCATGCAACCCGGAGCTATCGACCTCGGCGGAGAATATATGGATCTGCTCCGAACTGCCGCCGGGGGTGAGATAGTAGCGTCCGATATAGTGCAACGAGGCGGGGTAGCGTCCTGCCTCTTCACAGCATTCGCGCCGGGCCACGTCGGTGAGGCTTTCCCCTTTTTCTACCATACCGGCAACTACTTCGAGCATCCATGCTGAGTTCGGATCGTGCAGGGCACCAATACGGAACTGCTCTATCAGCACCACCGCATCGGCCTGAGGATCGTACAGCAATACCGCCACCGCTACTCCGCGCTCTACTAGCTCACGGGTGAGGATGCGCGACATCTCTCCATTATAAAGACGGTGGCGTAGCTGAAATTTCAGCACTTTGAGAAAGCCAGCATACTCTTCGGTTGTATGGACAATCTCAACATCGCGCTGCATTTTGTGCATATGAACCTCCGAAACAGTTATAACACTCCACGTAGATAGGTGCCGGTATGGGAGCGGGTTTGGGCGGCAACTTCTTCTGGGGTACCGCTCGCCACAATATAGCCGCCGCCGGTGCCCCCTTCAGGGCCAAGGTCGATCACGTGGTCTGCAAGTTTTATTACATCCAGATTGTGTTCAATAATCAACACGGTATTGCCGGTATCCACCAGACGCTGGATCACCTCCATCAATTTACGCACGTCATCAAAATGTAGCC
>JAVERW010000009.1:0-62816 GCA_034006915.1 Desulfuromonadaceae bacterium
ACGGATGCTCTCCCAGCTGAGCTATTCGCCCATATGTATACGCTAACTACTAGATAAGAATGGCGGGGCTGACGGGACTTGAACCCGCGACCTCCGGCGTGACAGGCCGGCGTTGTAACCGACTCTACTACAGCCCCGCAATATGGTGGGCGAAACAGGGATCGAACCTGTGACCCTCGGTTTGTAAGACCGATGCTCTCCCAGCTGAGCTATTCGCCCATAACGTATAATATTTTATATCTGTGCTTATATTTTGGTTTCTAGTGTCGCCTTTTACCCTGAAATTACTCAGGTTTTCCTTAAGCAACGGCGCAGAAGGTAACAAATCCTGCGCCGCTTGTAAAGCAGATAATTATATATATCGAGATTATCTTCAGCTGTTGACTGCATCCTTTAAAGCCTTGCCAGCTTTAAACTTGGGCACTTTCGCCGCAGGGATCTGTAAAGCAGCGCCGGTCTGTGGATTTTTACCGGTGCGGGCAGCACGATCACCCACACTGAACGTACCAAAACCAACCAGAGAAATCTTATCTTCCTTCTGCAAAGTCTCTGTCACGCTGTCAATAAATGCTTTGAGCGCTTTTTCTGCGTCCGTTTTACTCAGTCCTGCTTTTTCTGCCATAGAATTTACCAGTTCGGTTTTTGTCACAGCTAGCCTCCTAATTACTCTCGTTTTTAAAAAATACCTTCGTACTAATAGCAGAGTTGAACTGACATAACAAGCTAATTTACCAGCTTAATCTGTCGCCTGGTCCGCTTAGTACCCCCTTGAACAATCTTTGCATTGGCAACCCGAAATGAGCAATCATCTTATACGAAATTGAACCCGATTACACAAATAAATTATTAGCTCTATGTTGGTAATGCCTAAAATGGCAAACTCGAGCTAAACCAATTCAGGCCATGTTCACCTAAGCAAAGCCTGTGCCAGAACTTCATCCATGTGCGAAACAAGACGAATATCCAAGTCTCTCTTTACTTCATTGGGAATTTCAACCAAAAAGCGCTCATTTTCTGACGGTATAAGTACTCGTTCAAGACCTGCGCGTCTCGCTGCCAGCAATTTTTCTTTCAACCCACCGATAGCCAAAACATCTCCACGCAGATTGATCTCTCCGGTCATCCCTAAGTTCGCGTCAACAGGACGTCGGGTAAGAGACGAAGCCAGAGCCGTCGCTATGGTAATCCCTGCAGATGGACCATCTTTAGGTATGGCTCCCTCAGGTACGTGAATATGGATATCAAGATTACGGTAAAAATCTTCTGCCAATTCAAGGACTTTGGCTTTGGAGCGGATATAGGCATATGCGGCCTGTGCGGATTCCTGCATAACTTCGCCAAGTTTTCCCGTCACAGTGAGTTTGCCTTTGCCAGGGAATTCAAGTACCTCAATCATGAGTATTTCACCCCCCACGGGTGTCCACGCCAAACCGGTGGCAATTCCACAACGCGACACTGTATCTTTACGCCCGTAGGTATATGGGGCAACCCCGAGATATTTCTCAATTTGATTCAGGCCAATATTCCACATTTGATCCCGGTTGCCACTCTGCGCAACCTGACGCGCTACTTTACGGCATATAGCGGCTATCCGTCGCTCCAAATCACGTACTCCGGCCTCACGGGTATAACGCCGGATAATTTCCGCCAGTGCGTTGTCCGAAAATTTGAGTTTTTCCGGTTGTAGTCCGTGTTCGAGCACCTGTTTGCGTATCAGGTGACGACGACATATCTGAATCTTTTCTTCCTCAGAATAGCCCTCAAGACGGACAATTTCCATGCGATCCATAAGTGGTGCGGGTATGCCCTGCATGGAATTTGCAGTAGCTATGAACATCACCTGAGACAAATCAAAATCAAGGTCAACAAAGTGATCCCCGAATGCTGAATTCTGCTCGGGATCAAGCACTTCCAGTAGAGCGGAGGAGGGATCACCCCTGAAATCCATGGACATTTTGTCAATCTCGTCCAGCAGGAATACCGGATTCTGAACCGCGGCCTTTTTGATTCCCTGCATTATCTTGCCCGGCATAGCTCCAATGTATGTACGCCGATGCCCACGTATCTCAGCTTCATCGCGCACCCCTCCCAGAGAAATACGCACAAACTTACGTTTCATGGCACGAGCTATTGAACGCCCAAGTGAGGTCTTACCTACACCAGGCGGACCAACTAGGCACAATATGGGACCTTTAATTTTTTTAACTAGAAGCTGTACCGCCAAATGTTCCAGAATGCGTTCTTTTACTTTTTCCAGACCAGCATGGTCTTCATCCAGAACACGCTGAGCCAAATCAATATCGTTGCAATCACGGGTGGTTTTTTTCCACGGCAGATCAAGTAAGCATTCAAGATAGTTACGCACCACGGTAGCTTCAGCCGACATCGGAGACATCATCTTGAGTTTCCGCATTTCGGACTTAACTTTATGTCGCGCTGCTGCAGTCATCTTGCTTTTTTCAACTCTAGTTTCTAACTCTTTGAGTTCCTGCTTAAATTCGTCTTTATCTCCTAGCTCTTTCTGGATGGCGCGCATTTGTTCGTTGAGATAGTACTCTTTCTGAGTACGCTCCATCTGTCCTTTTACCCGCTTACGAATTCGCTGTTCAACCTTGAGGATCTCCTCCTCACGTTCGAGGATCTGCAGAACAGCCACCAGGCGCTCTTCTACGTCGCTAAGCTCAAGAATCTCCTGCTTATCTTCAATCCGCACGCTGAGCTGAGATATGATAGTATCGGCCAACAGCCCAGGTGTATCAATCCCATCAACAGCGGTAACCACTTCAGCAGGAACTTTTGTGCTCAATCCTGCATAGCTGCTGAACATCGCATGTACACTGCGACACAAGGCCGTGGTTTCCAGATTATCTTCAAATTTGTCCGCAATAACTTCAGCCTGAACTTCGGCATAAGCCTCAAGATCCCGATATTGCGAGATTTGCGCACGCCATTCACCTTCGACCAGAAGCTTAATGGTTCCATCCGGTAGTTTCATCAATTGGGTGATTGAGGCAACAGTTCCAATTGGATATAAATCGGAGGCGTCAGGGTCGTCAACCTCAGGATCATTCTGGGTTACTAGGAAAATTTTCCTATCCGTCTCCATCGCCCTTTCCAGGGCAGCAATGGATCTAGCGCGTCCAACAAACAAGGGGACAACCGTCGCAGGGAAGACAACGATATCACGCAAAGGGAGCAGGGGGACCCCCCCTGCTCCGGCAATTTCTTCAGGCGTAACATTTTGTTCAGATGTCATAGAATATCCAGGTTACGGCGTTAGAATCAGGCTGAAGCGGATTCAGCACAGTCGTACACAATCAAAGGGTCGGTCTTTTTAAGAACCACCTCTTCGCTGATAACCACCTCTTTGACATGTTTTTGGGACGGAATATCAAACATGATATCCAGCATGGTTTCTTCAAGAATAGAGCGAAGCCCACGCGCTCCAGTTTTACGCTGCGCAGCAAGACGGGCTACCGCCGCAAGAGCCCCTGTGGTGAACTTCAACTCCACACCTTCAAGCTCAAAGAGTTTCTGATACTGCTTGATGAGGGCATTTTTGGGTTCTTGCAAAATCCGAATAAGTGCTTGCTCGTTCAATTCTTCCAGGGTTGCAACCACGGGCAAACGTCCAACAAACTCTGGAATAAGACCGAATTTCAACAAATCACCTGGTTCGACCTGAGCCAAGAGTTCTCCTTGCACTTTCTCCTCTTTAGATTGGATGTCAGCGCCAAACCCTATCCCTTTTTTGCCGATACGTCTGGAGACAATATCTTCCAGCCCAGCAAAAGCTCCGCCACAGATCACTAGAATGTTGGAGGTATCAACCTTTATGAACTCTTGCTGCGGGTGTTTGCGTCCACCCTTGGGCGGAATACTAGCAGTTGTACCTTCGATTATCTTCAGCAGAGCTTGCTGAACCCCCTCCCCAGACACGTCGCGCGTAATGGAAGGAGATTCGCTTTTCCGCGCAATCTTATCAATCTCATCGATGTAAATAATTCCGCGTTGAGCTTTTTCAATATCGTAATCGGCTGCCTGAACCAGAGCGAGAATAATATTCTCTACATCTTCACCCACATACCCGGCTTCGGTCAAATTGGTCGCATCAGCAATCGCAAAGGGCACATTGAGGACACGCGCCAAGGTCTGCGCCAGCAGAGTTTTACCACTACCTGTGGGTCCCAACAGCAGAATATTACTTTTTTGGATCTCAACATCGCCGTTAGACGCCAGATACTTGACACGTTTGTAATGATTGTACACTGCAACCGCTAGTACACGTTTCGCGCGTTCTTGTTCAACTACATAGTCGTTAAGCGTTAGCAGAATCTCTGCCGGGATCGGAAGGTTGCCTTCGTCGATTATATCCGTCTGTGCTAGTTCTTCTGTGATGATCTCCTGACATAAATCTATGCACTCATCACAAATATACACAGACGGGCCAGCAATAAGCTTCTTAACCGCATCCTGCCCCTTTCCGCAAAATGAGCAGGTAAGATTTTTATTGTGCACGTCGCTAGAATCCATCTACTCCTCCTCTTGGCCCGCTTTTTACACGCACCGGGAACTTTGTGGCAAACTTCGCCTAAAACCTGCACTATTTTACTAAATTTTATTACTAAACTTGGCAAAACAGCAGGTCGTAAAAATTATTTCTTTTTTACAACGCGCTCATCGCGCTTGATTATGCGGTCAATAATACCGTAATCGCATGCCTGTTGGGCACCCATAAAATAGTCACGCTCGGTGTCAGCTGCAATCTTCTTCATGGTCTGACCGGTATGTTCAACTAGAATATCGTTCAAAGATTCACGAAGGTGCAGGATCTCTCTGGCATGAATACTTATATCAGAAGCCTGCCCTTTAAAGCCGCCCAGAGGCTGATGAATCATGATGCGGGAATGGGGCAGCGCGAAACGTTTCCCTGGCGCACCCGCAGCAAGTAGCAGCGCACCCATGCTTGCCGCCTGACCGATGCAAATTGTGGAGACCGGTGCTTTAATATACTGCATGGTATCATACATGGCCATACCAGCAGACACCACTCCACCTGGGGAGTTTATGTAAAAGTGGATATCCTTATCCGGATCCTCTGACTCCAGAAACAACATCTGCGCGACAACCAAATTTGCCACCTGATCGTCAATTGGAGAACTAAGCATAATAATTCGGTCTTTTAGCAGACGTGAGTAAATATCGTACGAGCGCTCTCCGCGCGCAGTCTGCTCGACAACCATCGGAACCAGATTCATATACTTACTCCTGCTCCTCTTGCGCTTCCTGTTTTTCTTTACTTAACTCTTCTTTGGTTATCTGCTGTATATCTGCCTGTCCCAGCAGATATGCAATAACTTTTTCTTCCTCAATTTGAGCCAGCAGCCCCTCTTTTGTATCCTCAGATGAGTAGTATTTTTTCACTTCTTCGAGGGGGGCATTGGCCATTTCTGCAATTTCTTCCAGGCGCGAATCTATTTCGTTCTCGTCGACTGAAATGTTTTCTGCACTGCCAACCGCTTCCAGAATCAAGCTGCCCTGCACCTGCTTGACCGCAGTGTCATTGTACATGGCACGGAAAGCCTCTTCGTTCATCCCCATCATTTCCAGGGTCATCCCTTGAGATTTAAGGCGTCCTTTTATGTTTTGCAGCATAAAATCTAGTTGGCCTGCAACCATGGTCTCTGGAACCTCCATGGGATTGCGCTCGACCAACTGCGCCATAAGACGCTCTTTAAGTTCTTCTTCGATACGCTGTTTCTCTTGCCGCGCAAAATTTTCTTTGATTTTTTCCCGCAAATCTTCTGCTGAGTCAGCTCCAAACTCCTGCGCTAGCTCATCGGTTAGTTCAGGAACAACTTTCTCTTTAATCTCTGAAATCTTGACCTTGAAGGTGGCCTCTTTGCCCGCCAGATCATCATTACCATACTCTTCTGGAAAGGTAACCCTGACTTCGCCCTCTTCACCGCGTTTCATCCCGACGAGTTGATCCTCGAAGCCGGGGATAAAGCTCCCAGATCCAACTTCAAGCTCATGGTCTTGCGCAGCTCCACCCGCAAAAGCTTCTGCATCCACAAAACCTTCAAAATCCAGAGTTACAAAATCACCGTTCTGCACAGCATCACGCTCAACTGCTTCTTTTTGTGTGCGCGAATCGAGCATCTGCTCAACTTGTGCGTCTACCACAGAGTCGTCGAAAGCGTAGATCTCTTTTTTCAGACTCAGCCCCGTGTAAGCGAGATTTTCAATCTTGGGTTTAATTTCTACATGAAACTCATAGGTAAAGGCTTTGTCTTCTACGAGCTTACCACTGCTTTGAATGGCAGGCTCTCCGATCGCAGCTACTTCGTTATCGCTAATAGCTTTAAAGTAAGTATCATTGATCAGTTTACCAACCACCTCTTGTTCCATTTGCTCGGCATAGTATTGCTTCACCAGACGCATGGGTACTTTCCCTTGGCGAAACCCCTTGAGTTTTGCATTACGAGCTATTTTAGCATAAACGGTGGTGATCTCTTTAGCCACCTGCGTGGCATCAACCTCAACAGATATCTTCTTTTTTACCGGACTTAAATCTTCTACCTGCGTATGCATGCAACGATCCTCTCTTAAATATGAGCTTTTCAACTATTTAAATCATTCAGGGGGAACAAGTGAAATATCGCTAAAAGTGAAATATCTGAAAATCATGCAGACCAGAGCACTGTTAAACAGCACCACTGGTCCAGTATTTATCAAATGAACATGATGGTGCGAGAGGGGGGACTCGAACCCCCACGGTCACCCGCTGGATCCTAAATCCAGTGCGTCTGCCAATTCCGCCACTCTCGCAACGTGCATATGTGTTTGAAGATGCCAGCAAAACCCGGCTAGCGCCAATAAAGCACCCGCCTTACACAAGATACCTGCGCGTCATTGCCAACAAAAAAGACCCGGCCCCGATGAGTTCGCCGGGAGTCCGACAAGAACATCGACGATCGAGTCCGGATATTTAAATGGGGTGAGTGAAGGGACTTGAACCCTCGACAACTGGAGTCACAATCCAGCGCTCTACCAACTGAGCTACACCCACCATAAAAAGGGAGCCAAAACGGGAGCTGATACTACGTATTCTACTATTTATTGTCAACACCCATCCAAAGACGTTTACTTTAAATGGCGCGCCAGGAAGGACTCGAACCCTCGGCCCTGTGATTAGAAGTCACATGCTCTATCCAGCTGAGCTACTGGCGCCTTGAATTTATAAATATGGTCGGGGCGAGAGGATTCGAACCTCCGACCCCCTGCTCCCAAGGCAGGTGCGCTACCAGGCTGCGCTACACCCCGACGTTCAAGACGCTGTTGTTTATCACTGCAAAAATAAAATTGCAAGTATTTTGTCGCACAATTTAACTTCTAACTCCAGAAGTTTTCCACCAAACGGTGCGGCAGGTAATCCCTGATGCACAGTTTGGTGCAACGGATACCTGGAAAAACCGTTACTGGCATCTACTTAAAGAAGTGTACAGAATCGCTAAACTTGAGAAATCAACCTTACAATTCTTTTCCGCCCACAACAATTGTGGCTTCTTCACATTCTTTCGTCTCTCCCCCACCACACTGTGCAGTCTCTGGCCCTAGCAGATCATGTTTGAGACGCATAAATTCTGCACGTGAGATGAGGTCATGGTTGTACATCTCCATCAAACGTTCCAAGCTGCGCATGCGCGACACGTGAGGGTCTTCGAGTTGCAAAGCCTCATTCCTGTCCCATCCTTCAACCGGAAGGCTTCCCCCGACACGCATGGACGCCAACCCTCCCAGCAGGCTGATCTCCACCCCCCGACCTTGGGGCCGCATATGTTGAATCCTGCTGCGTTGGCGTCTATACCTGAGGTACAGCCATACCAGAAAAGAGGCACATAACACAAGGCCCCCGCCGAGAATCCAAGGCATGTACTGAACTAAACCACGAAAAAAAATTACGAAAAATCCAAGCACCACCAACAGCACTACATGCAGAAGAAGGATAAGATAGCCGGTGAATATGTTTTTTGCCACACCGGGATTTTCCGGATCAGAAGCCATAATTAAATGCTCTTCAGCTTAAGGTTATTATGTGAAATCTATTCTACAGATCGGAAAAAGTGGGCAGAAAAGCACCCAGGAATGGAGCCCCACAATGAGCCAACGAACAGCTTAATATAGCTGCGAGCTGCCTCTGGAGCAACTGGTTTCTCTGTTTATTCCTCCAAACACCCGCATTCTGCATGCTTATTAGCTACCTACGTATTCGCAGTATAAAATATCCATATGCATGTAAATACGTGCTATTCTACGCAGTTGGATATGCATAAACCTTAACACTAAAAACCCCGAAGGAGAACATACTGCATGGAAAACAAACCCCGTGTACGTCTGAATACCAGTGCCGGTGACATTGTCCTCGAACTCTATCCGACAGAGGCACCGATCAGCGTGGAAAATTTCTTACAATACGTTAACGACGGATACTACGACGGCAAAATTTTTCACAGAGTAATACGCGGTTTCATGATTCAAGGCGGCGGAATGGACGCACAAATGTGCGAAGATAAGCCTCGTAGTTCCATAAAGAACGAAGCAGCTAATGGTTTAAAAAACTCCATCGGCACCATTGCCATGGCCAGAACACAGGTGGTCGACAGCGCTACAGCTCAGTTCTTCATCAATGTTGCAGATAACGAATTCCTTGACCACCGCGACTCTACCCCTGAAGGCTTTGGATACGCAGTATTTGGCAAGATTGTCGACGGCATGGATACTGTACATTCGATCGAAAACACCTCCACCGCAACATGCGGTTTTCATCAGGATGTTCCCAAAGAACCGGTAACAATACTGCACGCAGATGTTGTAAGCGACTAGTCGTGAGGCAAGCCCTCTTCAACTCTTTTTATAGAGATCAACCTTTGACCGCCACCACGTACTTTAGGTAACGCCCTTCGGGGCAGGTCACCAGAAATGGAAAATCTGGCCCTTGGCCACTTGTCTGAACTACCCGCAGGGGTGTTGCAACCTGCAACGCCCCGCGGCGTAATTCTTTCAGATATTCGGGTAGATCAATTTTTTGGTGGTTGGATGAAGTTATAAGGCTCCCCCCCTCTTCAAGCACACTCAAAGCCGCAGCTACAAGGTTAGAGGTGCCACCGCTGGTGGTAAAACGATTCTTACCCACAGTGGAAAAACTCGGAGGATCCATAATGATCAAGTCAAACATTCGGCGTTTCTGCGTCAGCTGTGCCAAAACCTTATGGCAATCACCCACGATAAATTCATGCTTTGCGGGATTAAGTCGATTAAGCGCGAAGTTATGCTGTGCCCGTTCCTGATACAGAGCAGATGCATCTACACTGGTCACCTGAACCGCCCCGGCCGCTGCGGCGGCTACCGAAAATGCTCCGGTAAATGAAAACAGGTTCAACACCCGCCTACCAGCACAAAAAGACATAATATTTTTTCTATTCTCGCGCTGGTCCATAAACAGACCTGTATGCAAGCCACGTTTTAAGTCAACCTCAAACAACAACCCATTCTCCTTAACTTGCAGGAGGTCTGGAGCCGATTGCCCCAGCAGTAGGGAGCTATACTCCTTATCTCCCATTTCCTCCAACGCCCTAGTCTTACGCGGACGAAATTTTTCATAAATACCCTGCGGGCGCATTAAGCGTTGGAGCGCTTGCAGCATCGGTTCACGATATGGCTCCCATATTCTGCTGTAGAGCTGCACCATTACAAATCCCGCATACACATCCACGGTGAGTCCAGGCAGCAGATCTCCTTCGGCGTTAACCAAGCGATATGCATCACAAAAGTCTGGGTCAATATGACCCTTGCGTAACTTATACGCTGCTTCGAAACGGGTATAAAACCAGTGTTCATTTATGTGAGGGGCTCCCCCATCCTGCGGCCAACCAATAACACGCGCCACAATTCTACGATCGTCGTCGCGCAGGGCATACCCCAACAACGTGCCATCAGGTCCACGCAAAGTTGTACATTCACCTATTGCACCCACTGGCCATTGATCAGTATAGCGATCGCGAATAATCCACGGGTGCCCAAGTTTCAGCATCTGCTCAGTCTGCGCACCCACTACGCAGGATTTCAATCCCTTGGCTGTCATATAAGTATTTTCCTAATCCTTGTAAATGTTTGCATCTACTATTATCAAAGCCGATACCTGTAAGTATCTAATGGCTGCACGTCAGCGCAGGCACAAACCATTTGCACCTTCTCTGCGCCACACCAGTGCATCATTCCAGTCACGCACTAATCATGTTGTTATTACGTACGAAACAGGTACCATTGTGTCGTCGGCAGGTCGCGCACTATACTACGATAACTTCTATTCCCATACAGCAGGACAACTTACAACCGTGTCTTCAAAAACAGAACAACATATTGAAAACCTACTCAAGCAGGTGGAACCGGGCTCTACCCGTCACACTATTCTGCATAGTGCCAGACAGTTCAAGTCCTCGTGGGCTGAACTGGGCCATTTGCTCGCACAAGTGCGTAACTCGCTGGTGTATCAAGAATGGGGATACGCCGATTTCGCGCAATACTGTGCCCAGGAAATCCGTATCCGCCAGCAGACAGCGGACAAGCTCACCCATGCGTATCAGTACTTAAAAACTCATAACCCCCACGCACTGGAAGATCATTTCAGCCCTGTCCCACTGCCAGACTACCGCAGCCTGAATCTACTGGATCAGATTAATAACGAAAACCTGATGGAACAAAACCAGCTCGAAGATTTGCGCAAACAGGTTTTTTCCGGCACCTTACCACACCCGAAACTGGCCAGAACATTTCGTGATCTCAAACGTGAGCACTCAGCTGAGCAGGAAAATCAGTACACGGATCTCAAAAATGCCTTGAGTGCGGCAAAACGTTTTCAGTCCAGTCTGGAAAACCTCCCTCCAGATTTAAAGAAACAGGTAGAACTATCTGCATTTATTCACATTCTAGAGCAAGCTCTGAACTTAATGGAGCCTCAAGCAGAACCCTGAGTCAGCGTATGAACTTCGAGCACTCACATAATACAGGATAAATAATGGATAAAGAAACAGCCGTTACCATGTTTATGCAGGCTTTTTTCGGCGAGAGCACAGCTGGCGCATCCGGGCAACACCGCAAGCTGGTGGAGGAAAGCAGCCGTTATCTAAAAGCGGGAAAAAAACAGCTCCTGTTCAATGAAGGAGATCAGGGATCAGAGCTGTATTTTCTGGCGAGGGGAAAGGTTAAGCTGTTCCGCGCCACCGAAGATGGGAAGGAGGCTGTAATCCGCCTGCTGGACGCGGGTGAATACTTTGCCGAAATACTGCTGCAGCTGAAAAACCGCTATCCTGTAAGCGCTATCACCCTTGAAGACAGTGAGCTGCTTGCCGTTGATGCCCACAAAATTCTCAACCACATTGAGAACAACCCCGCCATTGCCATGCAGTTCATAGGATCCCTGTCGCAGCGGATAAAATATCTGTTGGGAATGGTGGAACAGCTGACACTAAGCGATATCCGTCAGCGACTGCTGCATTATCTGCGCGCTTTGAGTGAAAAACAGGGCAGCAGACACATTCGGCTGCCGGCTGCCAAGGGAGAAATTGCACTACTCCTTGGCACCACGGCAGAAACGTTCTCTCGCCTGCTGGGGAAACTTACTGCTGAGGGGATAATTACTGTGGCTGGTCGCAATATCACTATCGAAGATATGGATATTCTGCTGCGCGAAGATCAACTCTCAGCTATGCAGGAATAACGCACCCGTACAAAAACTGGCAAAATATTCGGTGTGGTGTCATTATGCCGCAATAGGCCAGTCGAGTACTAAAACTCAGCCCACAAACAGACGATAAGAAGAGCCCTCGCGCTCACGCTTAAGTGCTCCACTTCGGTCCATCCGCAAGAGTACTGCCTGAAGCGCTTTACGATTTTCCTCTGGGAATCTGGCATAGATATCGGTCTGGAGCATCCCAGGCGTGCGGGTGACCTGCACAGTTATGCGTGCATTCAAATCTGATGTACCTGGGCTTGTTTCGTCCAGTTCGGGCTCAAGTTTTTCTGGCGGCTCCGCTGCATCGTTACGTGCACACAAGCGGCCAGCCCCCGCACCTTCAACGCTATGTTGAAGCGTATGCTCTGGTTTTTGTACTGCCTTCTGTGTTGGCTTCTTTGCCAACATGGCACCCCCAAAGTGGCGATAAAAGAAAATTCCCAGCCCGCCTACAACTAAAAGCACAAATACAACCTGTCCCAAAGCATCCCCCTTGCAGCTTTACGCTGTATTGTCTGTTTTAATCTTATCCAAAGGTAATAACATACTTAAAAACTCACAGATGAAGCTAATGTAAAACTATAACTACGTCATACGTGCAGAATAAGCAAGAAAAAGGCCTAGTCCGCATTTTATGGCTTACCTACAGTCAAAGCTCGACTCATTTCGGCCCATATTTGCCCTTTTACAGTATATTTCAGTCGGCTTTGTGCCTAATAGCTTCTCTCATTTTTTTCGGTCTTTATTCTCTAAATCAGGATCAGACGTTGTAACCTCGCCTGCATTTCCGCTTGAACGGGGAGCGTTTTTCTCGCGTAGCTTGCGCAATTGTTCGCGCTCCAGATCATGGAAATACTTGTCTTCAAATGCTTTTTCCCGTTCGTCCCATATGTTTTTTTTCATCTGCAACTCCTGCACAATTCTTTTCACACAGCCTTTTATCTCATTTCACCCGCAACTACTGACTCTGTTTGCCCATTCTGGCTAAGACACGACAACTCTTGCACCGCCTTTGCATCTGATTCCTTCTGCATCAAGAGTATTCTTTGCTGAAAATCCACCTATGCAGATATTACTTACAATCAAGCCGGTAACTACCAGCACCAAACGCTGCATTTTTACCTAGGTTCATTATGCTGCCCAGCTGTAAAAGGGACAAGATTACACCGGTGATATCTCCGCACATGTGCAGGCTGCCACACACACCCCCCAGTGGATTTGAAGCGCCCACATCCCCTCTTAATTCACGCCAGTCATGCCAATATAATTTATTTGCCGTGCACGTCAAATCTGGCATTTCGAACAAAAGCGGGTCCAGCTCAACCCCGCAATGCATATAGAGCATCGATGTGACTCGTCGGAGCACAAAAGGATACAGTCGTTTGAAATTTGGGGCAAACATAGGTTTGCCTCCGGTGAGAAGACGCGCCGGCGTGTTGAATACAAGTTCGAATTGACCACAGACACGCGCTTGTCCTTCAAGCCACCAGCCAAGATCAAGTAAGGGGACATTCTGGCAATTTTGAGCGCCGTGTTTACTCCAGACCTCTGAGAACACCCCAGCTGCATCACTCGATGTCACCCGTTCAAGTTCAAAGCGCCCACTGTCCAGACGTAATCCCGCAGACCCCAGGGTGGAAAAAGCTTCAATAAGGGGCAATACCTTTACGTGTACGTCCCCGAACAATATCACTTCGAGCTGTAATATCTCCCCTTTAACGTAATGGCCGCTGCGCGTGGCCGTGGGGGACAAAACAAACCCTGGAGCGCCTTTCTGGTAACGCTTCAGTGCCAAAGGGTCTGCGGGGAGAGATGGCTCAAACAGCTTTCTGAAGATGTTGGGCCTATCTTGCAGAGCCTTCCGCGCAGCATCCCGCAGGCGTCTGCGCAAACGCAGCAGCGTCGCCATATCTATGTCGGTGCTCTCACCCATCCGGCACTCAAAACGTAGCTGTGCAAATTCTGCCTGTGTCAGTAAGAGGTGTATGTCTTGTTGTTTTTGCAAAACCTGCCTACCTTTTGTATAAAAGCGAAAAAAACGCTAGCACAGTGAGCCGATTGCTTTATTCTATCCCTTTTGCTAATGTGCGCAGGTATAGAAGCTGACAGGACTATGCATGACATCACTCGCACCATCCACCTTCATTCAGCGCACAGCAGCACCCATGCCTAACCACAGGACTCTTACCAATTATGTTCAAGTTTGATCTGTTGCACACAGATAAACATACCAAAGCCAGACGCGGACGTCTGCACACCCCGCACGGCAATATCGAAACCCCAATTTTCATGCCCGTAGGCACTCATGGGGCGTTAAAGGCTTTGACACCCGATCAGGTTCATGCCACCGGCGCGCAGATCATTCTGTCGAACACCTACCACCTACATCTGAAGCCAGGTGAAAATCTGGTGGAAAAGGCGGGTGGCCTGCACAAATTCATGCACTGGGACAAACCTATTCTTACCGACAGCGGTGGATTCCAGGTTTTTTCTCTGCCCAAGAAGAAAATCACCGAAACTGGCGTTTTTTTCCGCCACGAAATTAGCGGTAAAGATGTGTTTTTAGGTCCAGAAGAAGCTATGCACATTCAGAATAAACTTGGTGCTGACATTATCATGGCTTTTGACGAATGCATACCCTACCCTTGCAGTCATGAGTATGCACAAAAATCAATCCAAAAAACCCTGCGCTGGGCCGGACAGTGCCAGACGGCGCACTCGCGACAAGACCAGGCATTGTTCGCTATTGTGCAGGGTGGTGTCTATGCCGACCTGCGACGGGAGTGTGCTGAACAGCTCACCTCCATGGACTTCCCCGGTTACGCCGTGGGTGGGGTAAGCGTCGGCGAGGGACTTGAATTACTCAAAACGGTGGTGGAAGATACCGAACCATTTTTGCCTGCACATAAACCACGCTACCTCATGGGAGTGGGACTGCCTGAAGATATCCTGGAAAGTATCGAGCGGGGAATGGACATGTTCGACTGTGTCATCCCCACCCGCTATGCCCGCAGCGCCACCCTATTTACCTCCCATGGTAAACTACGCCTGACCAACCGCTGCTATCGGCGTGATTTTTTTCCGGTGGATCCGATTTGCGACTGCTACTGTTGTCGCAATTTCAGCCGTGCATATCTGCACCATCTCTACAACGCCAATGAGATTCTCTCCGCAACACTGGCGGCTATTCACAATGTGCACTTTTACCTGAACATGGTAGAACAGGCTCGCACCGCGATTGAAAACGATAACTACCGGGAGTTTAAACAGGATTTTCTGGGCAACTACGGGTTTTTCGACCGTAAGCAGGATTAGACCCGCAAGCGGTGCCTAAACTTGGTGGGTATTTAGAATAGTGAAAGGTGGTTTTTTGGATTCAAACAGGGAATTCAATCCGGAACGCGTAGCCCTGCTTAAAAAGGCGCTCACCTGCAGCGGCACGCAACTGCATCCCCTAGTGGCAAGGGCTGATGCCGAAGTACTCAGAGCTGCCCTTAAAAATGTCGCTCTGGGGCCGGAACATATGCAGGCCATCCTGCAGCGCAGGGACCTCGACGCTTCAATCCTGACCCTGTTATGCAGGCATGGACTGAGCCGCTCCCGCGAAGTGGCTAGACCGTTGCTGTCACACCCGCACATCAATCCGCAACAGATAAAAACAGTGTTGGACAAACTCCACCTTCTAGAACTGCTCAATATCGCAATCCTGCCGGGACAGGCCACGGACGTTCGCATCGCAGCGGAACACAATATATGCGCGCGGCTGCCAACAACTGCGCTGGGCACTAAGATAACTTTGGCCCGGCGCGCTACCTATCCAGTGCTTGAAGCCCTGATGCGCGAAGGCGATCCACATCTAATTGAGCCATGTCTGAACAATCCGCGCATGAAGGAAGTTGCGCTCAATAAATTTCTGCACGGGCAAAATATCTGCGCGGCAAGTATTAACGCAATCGCTCGTCATCCGCGCTGGAATAAACGCCCGAACATCCGGCGCGCGATCCTGAGCAATCGCCACTCTTCCAAGCAGCTATTTGCGCAGTTTCTCCCTGGGCTTCCCGTGGAGCAGGCCCGTCAACTGCTTTACAGCAAACACCTGCAACATAGCCAAAAAGAATGGATCAGAGACATTCTTGCGCTGATAAGCACCCGTAAGGGCTAATCTAGCGCTACCACAAAACCGCTACCGAAGCCTGCGTCCAACATGCGGGTGCGACCCTGTTCTGCCGCTGCGAGCGAATCAAACTTCCCGGCCCTTACTCGAAAATAACGCTGCCCGTTGATCACAGCGGGATGGATTTCGGCAAATGTATACTGTTTACGTAAGAGATTACGCAACCGCACAGCATTATCCTCCAGGGTAAAGGCCCCGAGTTGAACACCAAAGGGGCCCTGCATGATATTCTGCGGCAGACTAAAAAATGTATCTCCGTGGGTATCGGTTTTTCGGTACCCAAGTGCCGTTACTCGTACTGGTGCGGTGCCCCGTCCGACCACATCAAGATTATTGGCCACCGTGTAAGACAAATCAATGATACGTCCCTCTACAAAAGGACCACGGTCATTGATTCGCACCACTTCACTGCGCCCGTTAGCAAGATTGTCAACCTTGACGAAAACTCCCATGGGCAGAGTTTTATGCGCTGCGGTCATAGCGTACATATCGTACACCTCACCATTGCTGGTTCTGCGCCCATGGAATTTATCCCCGTACCAGCTAGCTATCCCTTCCTGAACAAAGCCATCGTGATCCAACAGTGGGGTGTAGCGCCTGCCATACACCTCGTATGGCTTCTGCCATCCCTTCAATCCGGTGGGAGCTGGTCTCGTCGGTTCAGGCGTTTCATACAGCGCTTTTTTCGGTATGGGCAACTCTGACCGGCGAGGCGAGCTGCAAGCTGTCAGTGCAAGCAGCACGATGAAGAACAGTATTCGGTGCATAATTAATCCCCCAATACGTCACATATGCCTACGCTGTCCACTATTCCTCTGTGTTGCCCTCAGCTACAATCGTCATGGCGCGGAATTTTTCATAGCGTTGCTCCACCAATTCTTCCGGTGTAAGTTGCTTCAATTCTCCCAGGTGGTGTTTCAACTGTTCCTTGAGGTTGTCACACGCAGCGGCAACATCGTTATGCGCCCCGCCGATGGGCTCTGAAACAACACCATCGATTACACAGCCTAACTCATCGATATCGGTAGCGGTAAGTTTCAGAGCTTCTGCGGCCTGAGGCCCTTTGGTTCCGTCACTCCACAGTATCGCAGCGCAACCTTCGGGCGAGATCACCGCATAGATGGAATACTCCAGCATCAGGACTCGGTTCCCCACTGCAATAGCCAGAGCGCCCCCAGATCCACCCTCTCCGGTAATGGTCACGATTACTGGAACCTTTAGTGCAGCCATTTCGCGCAGATTGCGCGCGATAGCTTCAGCCTGGCCACGTTCTTCCGCCCCGATGCCAGGGTAAGCACCCGGTGTATCAACAAAGGTGAAAATGGGCAGGCCGAACTGCTCCGCCATTTTCATAACCCGCAACGCTTTGCGATACCCTTCCGGGTTGGGCATGCCGAAGTTGCGCACCACTTTTTCCTTGGTATCGCGTCCCTTCTGGTGTCCAATTACGGCACAGGGCTGTCCATCCAGACGGGCAAACCCGCACACCAACGCCGGGTCTTCAGCAAAGAGCCGGTCTCCATGTACTTCGAACCAGTCGGTGAAAATTCCACCGATATAATCGAGAGTAAAGGGTCTGCGTGGATGGCGGGCTAACTGGGTACGTTGCCAGCGGGTCAGTTTGGAGAATATATCTTCGCGCAATTTTTCCGCCTTGGCTTCCAGCTTTTTCAATTCACTGCTGAAATCCACACTCTCGGTAGAATATTCGCGCAGTTCATAAATTTTCTTGTTAAGGTCGACCAGGGGTTTTTCAAAATCCAGATATGCCAGCATTATAAATCTCCTATTATGGCGTTAAACACTGCCTCACCCTTGATATTGCGGAGATGGAGGCTGTAATCCGACACCACCTTTTACTTATACTAAAAAACAATTTTATAAAATTCTACGCATAAAAAGAAGCTAGTCGTGTCTCCACTACGAGGCACAGCTCCATATTCTCGATTATTTCAGGCATACTATATAATTCACTCGAATGTGACAACGTTATATCCGAATAAATTCTCTACCGCTTGCACAAATTCATCACTGGCTGCAACTCCAAGTTCCTGCGCCGCTAAAATACTGGTTTCGCTACGGTTTGGAATTACCACCATCAATTCAACCCTGCACGTGCCGCTGTAACGCATTATGGTGTGTTTCAACTGGCGCAGATGATCTTCAGTCAGCCCTGGTGTGCTGAGTCTGATCTTGACCTTGCTGGTCTGGCGCTCCTTGACCATCTGCAATGGAATTATTTCATTGGCAAGAATCTTACTGTTGTCTTCGCCAGCATCGAGGGTTCCATAAACCATCAGTGGCTCATCACCCTCCAGATATTCTGCGGCAGCTTGAAAAGCCTCTGGGAACACCACTACTTCAACTGAACCAGCCAGATCTTCTAAAGTGACAAACGCCATTCTGTCACCTTTTTTGGTTATTAGTTCCTTAGTTCCGGCAACCATGCCACACACCCTGACTTCAGCCTTGTCAGGCATATCAGCCAACCCCGCACTGTCACAGGTGGCAAAATGTTTAATGTCTGCGGCATAGCGCGATAACGGGTGTCCGGTTATATAAAATCCCAGGGCTTCCTTCTCTCGTAGAAGCAGCTCTTTATCCGTCCACTCTTCAATTGCGGGGAGATCTGCATAGCCGTTGCTTCCATGGGAAAGCATTTCGTCTATCTCAAACAGTGATTCCTGGCCCTGCAGACGTTCGCGTTGAATCTTTTGGCCTATTTCCATGGCGTCTTCCAAAACAGCCAAGTACTGTGCGCGCTTCCCCCCCAGTGAGTCAAGAGCTCCACAACACACGAGTGCCTCTACTACCTTTTTATTAACTTTACCCAGTTCCACCCGCTCACAAAAATCATGCAGCGACTTAAATGGGCCCTCTTCGCGCATCCGAATAATCGATTCAAGCGCGGCGCTCCCCACCCCTTTTACTGCGCCAAGTCCAAAACGGATGGCCTTCTCATACACAGTAAACGAACGGATGGAGGCATTGATATCCGGCGGCAGCACTGCAATTCCCATCGCGCGCACCTCGGCGATGTTCTTTATTACCTTGTCAGTATTATCCATGTCCTCGGTAAGCAGAGCCGCCATAAATTCCACCGGATAGTGTGCTTTAAGATATGCGGTTTGATATGCTATGAGTGCGTATGCGGCGGAATGTGATTTATTAAATCCGTACGCGGCAAATTTAGCCATGAGATCGAATACTGCTTCAGCTTTTTTATCATTCAGCTTATTTTCTCGCGCGCCGGCCATGAAGAGCTCTTTTTGCTTCTCCATCTCATCGGCGTCTTTCTTACCCATGGCGCGGCGCAGCAAATCCGCACCCCCCAGAGAATAATTAGCCAATACCTGAGCAATGAGCATAACCTGTTCTTGATATACGATGACGCCGTAGGTGTCATCAAGGATGGGTTCAAGCTGCGCAAAATCGTAAACAATCTTTTTCTTGCCGTGTTTGCGGAGAATGAAATCATCCACCATCCCCGAACCAAGGGGGCCTGGGCGGTATAGCGCGCAAGCAGCAATGATATCTTCAAAGCAGTTGGGCTTGAGCTTGACCAGCAGCTCCTTCATCCCTGAGGATTCGAGCTGAAACACCCCGGTGGTGTCGCCGTGGCTTAAAAGCGCATAGGTTTCTTCATCGTCCAGACTTATTTTATCCAGATCAAAATCTGGATTACTGGCAACGTGTATAAGTTCAAGCGCTTTGTCGATAACTGTAAGGGTTTTCAATCCGAGAAAATCAAACTTAACCAGACCGATTTTTTCCACATAACTCATCACAAACTGGGTTGCCTGGTTGCCAGATTTGGGATCTGTGTACAAAGGCAGATAGTCCGTTAAGGGTTCTGGAGTCACTACCAGTCCGGCCGCGTGGGTAGAGGCGTGTCTGGTCAGCCCTTCGAGGCGTAGGGCAATACTGACCAACTCCTTGACGCGCACATCCTTTTTGGCCAGGTCTTGCAGACGCGGCTCCTGCTTCAGTGCTTCGCTGAGGGTGATATTCAGCACCGTCGGAACCATCTTGGAGATTTTATCCACCTCTCCATACGGCATGTTGAGCGCACGTCCCACATCACGAATTACCCCCTTGGCCCCAAGGGTGCCGAAGGTGATGATCTGCGCTACATTGGCTTCGCCATACTTCTGCTGTACAAACCGAATAACCTCTTCACGTCCGTAGATGCAAAAATCCACATCAATATCCGGCATCGAGACCCGTTCTGGGTTGAGAAACCTTTCAAACAGCAAATCGTAAGGCATCGGGTCGATGTCGGTTATGCGAATCGCATAGGCAACCAGACTGCCAGCGGCACTGCCGCGCCCCGGCCCGACGGGAATCTTATGATCCTTTGCCCAATTGATAAAATCAGCAACGATGAGAAAATAGCCTGGAAATCCCATATTTATTATGGTGCCCAGTTCGCGCTCAAGGCGCTGCTGATACTGTTCTTCATCTGCCGGGCCAAAATCGGGATTTTTTATCCTTATGGCCGCAATGCGCTCCTCTAGCCCTGCATGTGCCAGCTCGGAGAGCACTTCATTCAGACTTTTATCCTCTGGTTTTTCGTATTGCGGAAAATGGTAGGTATCGAAATCAAACTCAATATTACACCGCTGTGCAATTTCGACTGTGTTACTTAGCGCTGCAGGGACATGACTAAAAAGTTCATGCATCTCATCAGCAGTGCGGACGTAAAAACCGTCGTTGGCAAAACGCATACGTTTTTCATCATCCATGGTCTTACCCGTCTGAATACACAACAACACTTCGTGCGCATATGCATCTTGTTGGGTAAGATAATGGCAGTCGTTGGTGGCAACCAGGGGCAATCCGAGATCTTTGCTCAATTCGATCAGACCGACATTGGCCGTGGTCTGTTCTGGAATCTTATTTTCCTGCAACTCAAGATACAGACGGTTATTATCAAATATCTGCGCCATCTGTTGGGTACGTACTCTGGCCTCATCCATGCAGCCAAGGTTTATAAGGGTGGGGATCTCCCCTCCCAAACAGGCTGTCATGGCGATGAGCCCTTCGTTATGTGCTGCAAGCAATTCCCAGTCGATGCGGGGCTTATAGTAAAACCCCTCACGCGATGCCGCCGACACAAGCTGGCACAGGTTTCTATATCCAACCTTGTTTTTGCACAACAGCACCAGATGGTACGCCGCTTCGGAGGAACCGCGCGCGTTCTTCTTTTCAAACCGGCTCGATGGGGCAACATACACCTCGCAGCCAATGACCGGTTTCACTCCAGCCTTAACCGCTCTAGTATAAAACTCCATCGCCCCGAACATGTTGCCGTGATCAGTTACCGCCACGGCAGGCATTTTCAGTTCTTTCACCCTATCAATAAGATCCGGAATACGAATAGCGCCATCGAGCAGACTGTACTGGCTATGCAGATGAAGATGCACAAAATCAGCGTGTTTCATAGGTAATACACTTCAAAGAGAAATTGGTTTATGGAATTATTTATGTGCGATGGAGGGTGTAGATACGTTCAAATCCGGGCAGCTGGACAGGTTGTAGTGTGTTTCTTAGACCAAATTTGCGCAAAATCCAGACCGTCTAAAATAGAGTCAGCGAACACAAATATCAAGTGGATCAAGACCAAGCCTCTGGAGCATTGTAGTGAGTGAAATCAGGGGCAGACCGATAAGGGCAGTATAATCGGTCCCACCAACTTGTTGCATTAAAGAGATACCCAACCCCTCGATCTTGAACGACCCAGCACAGTCAAACGGAGATTCGCGCTCAAGATAATTTTTAATCTGCCTGCTGCTCAATTCACGCAACACCACAGTGGAAATTACACTTGCAGTTTGAGTCTGACCGCTGCGTGCATCCACGACGGCCAGACCGGTATAAAAATGATGCTTTTTCCCTGCCATGCGTTCGAGCTGAATCTGGGCAGTGGCCAGGTCACCTGGTTTACCCAAAACACGTCCCGACGCATCGCAAAAAACTTGGTCAGATCCGATAATAACTGCATCTGGGCAGGTCGCGACCAAACTGCGCGCCTTGCCCAGCGCCAGATGTTTAACTTGCAACTCCGGCGCCACACCGGGGTCGATGGATTCAATAAAACTTGGTCCCATCGCCGTAAACACAAGGCCCAAGCGTGTGAGCAGTTCTCGGCGATATGGACTGGTGGAAGCCAGAATGAGCGAACGTTGCATAAATATAACACTTGACTTGATACAGGGTTATTTATTCTACTGCTGTTTCTGCCACTTATCGAGCCAATCCAGCAACACGCGAGTCTTCTCTTCCATCAACGCCTTGTCTCCCCGGCTTTCGACATTCAAACGCACCACCGGCTCGGTATTAGAGCTACGCAGATTAAAGCGCCAGGCCCCAAAATCCATGCTCAGGCCATCCACATGTTCGACGGAACGTGCCTGTTGAGCGTATTCTTTCTCCAACGTCTGAAGCGCCTCGGGCGCGTTTGTCACTTCCCGATTTATCTCCCCGCTGGCAGGAAAAGTTGCAATACGTTCTGCCACCAGTTGAGATAATGGCTTACCGCTTTTGGCCATCAGTTCCAGCACCAGCATCCATGGGATCATGCCGCTGTCGCAATAGGAAAAATCGCGGAAGTAGTGGTGAGCACTCATCTCTCCACCATAAACTGCATCCTCTTTGCGCATCCGTTCCTTGATGAAGGCATGCCCGGACTTGCTCTCAATCGCAACGCCCCCGCCGGCTGCAACTATTTCCAAGGTGTTCCATATCAGGCGCGGATCATGAATGATTTTAGCGCCGGGTTCTTTGGCCACAAAAGCAGCGGCGAGCAGACCGACGATATAATACCCTTCTATAAATTCGCCTTTCTCATCAAACAGAAAGCAGCGGTCAAAATCACCATCCCAGGCTATACCTGCAACTGCACCATGTTCCACTACAGCGGCAGAGGTAGCCGCGCGATTCTCAACCAGCAAAGGATTAGGAATCCCGTTGGGGAATCTGCCATCGGGACGATGATTTATCTTTATCATCTCACAGGGCAGATGGGGTTCTAGGACATCAAGTACTGGCCCAGCACAACCGTTACCAGCGTTTACAACTACTTTAAACGCAGGCAAAGTACTGTCGAGGTAAGAAAGTAGATGCTTGATATAATCTGCACGGATATCCAGCGGTTCAACGATACCAAACCGATGCGGGTCATCGAAGACCGCCGCTTCAGCAAGTTTTCTTATTTCCACAAGACCGGTATCCGCGCTAATAGGACGTGACCCTTCGCGCACTAGCTTTAAGCCGTTGCAATCCATGGGGTTATGACTAGCGGTCACCATGATGCCGCCATCCATTTTCTCATGGAAAGTGGCAAAATACACCTCTTCGGTTCCGCATAAGCCGAGGTCATACACATCGACCCCAGACTCAGTGAGGCCCAGACACAGAGCCTCAGTAAGAAGCGAGCTGGTAAGGCGAACATCACGCCCTACAACCACACGCCGGGGTTGCAGAAACTGCGCGTAGGCACGTCCTATACGGTACGCCACCTCTTCATCTAGTTCATCGGGGATTCTGCCGCGAATATCATAGGCTTTAAAACAGGTGAGCTCCATGGTAAATCCTTCTATTAAATAAGTAACAAG
Source organism: Desulfuromonadaceae bacterium (assembly GCA_034006915.1). Lineage (GTDB taxonomy): Bacteria > Desulfobacterota > Desulfuromonadia > Desulfuromonadales > Desulfuromonadaceae > JAIVHC01. The sequence continues at coordinate 23,585 of JAVERW010000009.1, forward strand.
TGAACCACATATTAAATGAAATAACGATGGGTGACGCCCACATACCGGCACCTGATTTGACAAGCACTTGAACACTCTTTTACTCTTAAGTGTTTCAGACGGAGCAGGCACAACAATTTAAATGTCGCAAGTGTAGCCTGAGCTCGAGTCAGGGTCAAACACCATGTGCTACTCCCATAAGTCTCACTCTTGGTTGCCTGCCTCAAAATGCGTGCCTTCTAAGCATATAACTAGCTTACTCCCGCGCGAGAATAAGACGCGTAGCGGCCCCCAGATCGGCACAAACATCGATAACGCCACGCTCAAGCCATTCTGTAGTCTGGGCTTGTTTCAGGGTTTGTTCTCCGTACCCTGTCCGCACCAAGATAGGATGACTCCCAGCGCTGATGCCCGCTTTCATGTCTGCAGCCTTGTCCCCAATCATGTAAGAGCGGTCGAGGTCGATGTTCAACTCCGCAGCTGCCTGCAGCAGCATCCCCGGCTTTCCTTTACGGCATTCACATATGCCGGTAAACTCTCCGGTCCCAGCTGTAGGGTGATGGGGGCATAGATAAAATGCGTCAATCGCCGTATGGTGCTTTTCAAGCTCAGACTGCAAGTATTGATGTAGGCGCTCAACTTGGCAGTGGGTGAAATAGCCGCGCGCAATACCGGATTGATTCGTCGCAAGTACCACCAGATACCCCGCCTGTTTTAGTTGGAAAATCGCTTCGGGCACTCCAGGGATAAAGGTAAAGTCGCGTGGATCTATGAGATAATTTTTTTCTATATTTACTGTACCGTCGCGATCCAGGAAGACAGCTTTGTTCAGGGCCCTATTCGGTGACTCCTTCATCTATCAACCTATTTCCTCTCGAATACAAATTATGCGTAAAACTTCAATTACGATGCTGATTCTCCGGCGGTGGCAAGTGTCATACCATGTAAAATTCCATTATCAAAATCATTCCTGATATTTTAGATAAATATGATATGCACAATCACGCAAAATTGAAATCTCAGGTACCCCTGTTTTTTAGCCTGTGTCTTTGTTGCACCAGTTTGATTTGCAGGCTAGTCATGAACTCCACAATTTAGCGATACTACTACACTCTCCATCCTCAACTTATCGATTTAACCTCCCCTGTCAGAGCAGCGTAAGAAAACTACAATCGTTAACAGATGGTTGCTAGTCTGAAAGCACGTGGTATGAATTTAACCATAAACAAAAACCATAAAACCAGTGCGCACGATTACACCACATTCGGGCGAGGAGAATACCATAGCCATCAAAGAGTTCGGATTTTCTGCACGCAAAAGGACTACGCTACGTAGCGAACGGGATGTTGAGTTGCTGCGCTCGGACCTGTTCAGTATCGAACAGCTGAAGCGTCACGCGGTAAAACTGGCCAGCAAGCACAACATAGATCCGCGTTCGGGCCCTGACAGACTACTGCCACGCCTGGCGGACAATGAACGTGTTCTGCTGGCAGCATATGACGTTGTTACCGCTACACAAGGGCAACGAGTCATTCCGGCAGAGGCCTGGTTGCTCGACAACTTCTACCTCATCGAACAGCAGATCGTGCTGGCACGCCGCCACTTGCCGCGGAAGTACAGTAGACAGTTACCACGCCTGGCAGGAGGTCCGTCAGCGGGTTTCCCCCGTATCTATGACCTGGCGTTGGAACTGATCTCGCACATGGACGGGCGGGTCGACAACGATAATACTACCCAATTCATCGCTGCCTACCAGTCCGTCAGACCCTTGAAACTGGGCGAACTATGGGCTTTCCCCATCATGCTGCAGCTGGCGCTACTGGAAAACCTGCGCCGAGTTGGGTTGTGTATTGCCCGCCGACGTGAGGATATCAACGCAGCCATCACCTGGGCTGACCGCATGCTCGCGACGGCTGAAAGTGAACCCAAAAAACTTATTCAGGAGCTGGCCGAGTTTGCCAGCGCCGATGTGGCGCTGACCGCACCTTTTGTGGAAGAGTTTCATGCACGACTACAGGCTCAGGGACCAGCCATGGCATTCGTCCAAACCTGGGTCGAACAAAAACTACTCGAGCAAGGGGTGACTGCAACACAATTGTCGGTCGCAGCCGGGCGCACAGCCGCAGCCAACCAGATCTCCATCGCAAACAGCATCGGGAGCCTTCGTTTTATCGACACAATGGACTGGAAGGATTACGTCGAGTCGCTCAGTATCGTAGAACAGACCTTACGCAAAGACCCAGCTGGGCTGCACGCCAGCCAGGATTTCACCACGCGCGACCGCTACCGACATGTCATCGAAGACCTGGCTAGCCGCGGTTCGCGGAGTGAGTGGGCGGTGGCACGCGAAGCCATTGGCCTCGCGCAGACCGCTGCAGAACAATCAAGCACACACGACCGCAGTGCTCATGTCGGTTACTACCTGATCGATCGCGGTCGACCTGATCTGGAACGTATGGTTGGCTTCCGTTTACCATGGAAATTGCAATCCACCCGAGCAGCCCGGCGTTTCCGCCTACTTCTTTATCTTGGGCCTATCCTGTTACTCACCACGCTAGGAACAGCGGTCGTACTTTCCGATTTCGCCTTGGATGACTGGCGCTACTGGTTTTTTGCGCTCACGGGTATGCTTGGCATCTCGGCGCTGGCTGTTTCACTGGTGAACCTGATGGTCACGTTGATTCTTCCGCCGCGCTCGTTGCCACGGCTGGACTTTTCGAAGGGTATTCCGGATAGCCAACGCACCATGGTGGTGGTGCCCACGTTGTTTAACAGCACGGAAGAGATCGATGGTCTTCTCGAAGACTTGGAGATCCGCTATCTTGGCAATCGCGAACCCAATCTGTTCTTTGCTTTGCTGACGGATTTCCATGATGCATCCGAGCAAACTCTGCCGGAGGATGATGCTTTACTAGACTACGCGTGCAAAGCAGTCCAAGTACTCAACGAGACCTACCACGAAGACCGCCCGGGTATTTTCTACCTGTTTCACCGGCCGAGATTGTGGAATCCCGTTGATCGCGTATGGATGGGCTATGAGCGCAAGCGCGGAAAACTGGAGCAGTTCAACGCCTTTCTGCGGGGTGAAGCGAAAACCGCATTCGTAAAGATCGTAGGTGATACCCCCATTCTCGCTTCCATCCAGTACGTAATCACGCTGGATACCGACACGCAACTGCCCCGCGATTCCGCACGCACCCTGATAGGGAACCTCGCACATCCGCTTAATCGACCCGTATACGACCCTGACAAAAAGCGCATTATCGAAGGCTATGCAATTCTGCAGCCCCGCGCTTCAATCAGTCTGACCAGCGCCGGCCAGTCCCGCTTTTCCAAGCTGTTCGCGGGCGAATCAGGTATCGATCCTTACACACGTGAGATCTCGGATGTCTACCAGGATATTTTTGGTGAGGGGTCGTTTATCGGCAAGGGCATCTATGACGTGGACGCCTTTCGTCAGGCCGTCGATGGGCGCTTTCCGGAGAACCTTATTCTCAGTCACGACTTACTGGAAAGTGGCTACGCGCGTTCGGCACTAGTAACCGATGTCGACCTTATCGAAGAGTTTCCGGCCAGTTATGCCATTGAGGCCAGTCGGCGACACCGTTGGATACGTGGCGATTGGCAGCTTGCCGGCTGGCTCTTGCCACGTGTACCTGGGCCACCTACACCGTCAGGAACAAAAGCAAAGCGTCAACCTAACCCGCTCAGTGTCTTGTCGATATGGAAACTGTTCGACAACCTTCGCCGCAGTCTGGTCCCCCCCGCACTGCTTGCATTTCTGACAGGTGGGTGGCTGTTTGGTCCTGGGCCAGCGTGGTTCTGGACACTGCTGGTTATCGGTGTGGTGGTGGTGCCCGACTTGCTGGGAGTGGTGATTGATCTCATACGCAAGCCGAAAGAACGAGATTGGCTGGTACACTTGACCCTGACCAGCAAGTCCGCGGGACGGCCACTCACGCGCGCATTTTTAACAATTGTGCTTCTACCCTACGACGCGCTGATCTGCCTGGATGCCATCGTGCGTTCGGGCATGCGGATGCTGTTTACGCGACGTGGATTATTGCTCTGGCAACTGCGCTCCTACTCTGTCCGCAATGCAAGGCGCTCATTGGTCAACTTCTTCAGGGAGATGTGGATCGCGCCGACGTTGGCGTTGGTACTAGCCTCAGTTTTGGTCGGGACTTGGCCACTGGGGCAAGCCTACTCGGCAAAGTTGTTCTTCTTGGCTCCCATCTTGATACTCTGGCTTGTGTCGCCCATCATCGGCTGGTGGATCAGCCTGCCACTTGTAACCCCCGCCCCTGATCTGACGGTTGAGCAACGGACATTCCTGCGGACATCGGCCCGGCGGACCTGGCGCTTCTTCGCGGATTTTGTTGGGCCGAAGGACAATTGGTTACCGCCCGACAACTTCCAAGAGTACCCCGCATCGGCCGTAGCTTCCCGCACCTCGCCCACCAACATCGGCATGGCGCTGCTGGCCGATCAAGCCGCGTACGATTTTGGATACCTTTCTGCTGGTGAGTTCCTGCAACGTATTGAAAATACAGTAGCTTCGATGGAAAAACTAAAACGCTACCGTGGTCATTTCTACAATTGGTATGACACCCACACGCTGCAACCTCTGCTACCGCAATATGTCTCTTCGGTGGACAGCGGCAACTTGGTTGGAAGTCTGCTCACCTTACAAGCTGGACTTGTCGAGCTGAAAGAACAACCTGTACTTTCGACACATGCGTTTCTGGGGCTGCAAGACACATTACAGGTACTGGCCGAACTCGTGCCTGCGTCACCTACCCCGGACCTTACCAAAAAAATCAATTTCCTACAGGACACCCTGCACACGCTTACACTGGATGGACAACCGCATACACTGGCTACAGCTGACAGCATCCTAGCGGAAATCCACCGCACTAGCACAGAGCTGCTTGCATGGTTGCCGGCTGATATCGATATCGATGGGGAGCTGTACTACTGGGCCCAAGAATTTGACCGGCAATCCCGCGCACTGCAAGACGATCTTCGTTCCTGGACGTCCGAACCGCAGAGTTTCGATCACATCCCGTCACTGGTAACATTGGCCAAGGGGCGTAGTGGTGACGCGGGAGCGCGTCCAGAGACAGCAATAAGTGACATAGGTTACAGCAGCGCGGTGGAGCGGCTTAGAATAATCGACGATTTGGTGGATCGTTGCAGCGATCTGGCTGCGATGGATTTTAAATTTCTCTATGACACTTCGAGCGATCTGCTGGCCATAGGTTACGATGTGGACGAACGGCGCCGCGATCCAACCTGCTACGATCTGCTGGCATCTGAAGCGCGTTTGGCAAGTTTTCTTCTTATCGCTCAGGGACAGGTACCACAAAAGCACTGGTTCTCGCTCGGCCGCCTACTAACCAGCCATGGTGGCAATGTGAGCCTGATTTCATGGAGTGGCTCGATGTTCGAGTACCTCATGCCACAGCTGATCATGCCGAGTTACGAAAACACCTTGCTGCAACATACCTGCAAAACCGCGGTTGCGCGCCAGATTGAATACGGTCGCCAACGCGCAGTGCCCTGGGGCATTTCCGAATCCTGCTATAACGCCACCGATATGCACCAAGTATATCAGTATCGCGCATTTGGCGTACCTGGCCTGGGGTTCAAGCGTGGGCTGGGGGACGATCTGGTTATCGCGCCCTACGCCAGCGCACTAGCGCTGATGGTGATGCCGCGGGAAGCGTGTCGCAACCTGCAGGCACTCGCCAGCAACAATTTCTTAGGTGACTACGGATTCTACGAGGCGATTGATTACACCCCATCGCGGGTGCCGCGGGGCAAGCACAACGTCATCGTTCGGACATTTATGGCACATCACCAAGGCATGAGTCTGCTCGCCTTTGCCCATGTATTACTCAACCAGCCGATGCAGCGCCGATTCATGTCCGACCCGGTCGCACGGGCGGCGAAACTGTTGCTGCAGGAGCGTGTACCGAAGAAATCCGCGACCCTGCACCCGCATGCGACCGAAGTGAGCACCGCTGCGCACCCAGCCGCCGAAGCCAGCGCGAATATGCGTGTATTTACTGACCCGAACACCCTGATACCCGAAGTACACCTGCTGTCCAACGGCAATTACCATGTCGTAGTGACTCAAGCCGGCGGCGGCTACAGTCGTTGGCACGACTTGGCTGTCACCCGCTGGCGCGAAGATGCCACGTCCGATGACTGGGGCACCTTCATTTACCTGCGCGATCGCGACACAGGGCGCTATTGGTCAAGCGCGTATCAACCGACCCTGCGGAAAGCCCAGCACTACGAGGCAATCTTCGTGCAAGGACGCGCCGAATACCGGCGGCGCGATGAGGCGATCGGGACTTACACTGAGATCTGCGTTTCACCCGAAGATGACGTCGAGATCCGTCGCGTTACGCTTACCAACCATTCTTCCCGACTTCGGCATATCGAGGTGACGAGTTACGCAGAGGTCGTGCTGGCGCCTTTGAGTGCCGACCTCGCCCATCGCGTTTTCAGCAACCTGTTCGTGCAAACCGAAATCCTGCCCGCGCAACAAGCGATTCTCTGCACGCGTCGGCGCCGGATGCCCGGGGAGCAGGTGCCGTGGATGTTTCATTTACTGGCAGCGCCCGGCGTGATTGCCGACACGCCGTCTTACGAAACAGATCGCGCCCAATTCATTGGGCGGGGGCGAACGGCAGCCAATCCCATGGCACTGGATAGCCCTTCAAACCCTCAACGTTCCCCCCAGCGGCTATCCAACACCGATGGTCCAGTGCTCGACCCCATCGTGGCGGTCCGCCGCACGTTGACCTTGTCACCGGACAAAGCGGCGACGGTGCAAATCATCTCCGGGGTCGCTGACACACGCGAGGAAGCTTTAGCTTTGCTTGAAAAGTATTGCGACCGCCACTTCGTTGAGCGTGCCTTTGAAATGGCATGGTTTCAAAGCCAAGAAGTGTTGCGCCACCTCAACGTAAGCGAAGCCGACGCTCAAGTCTATGGCCGCCTGGCCAGCTCCGTCATTCATGCCAACGCCTTGCGCCGTGCCGCCCCCAGCATCATTGCTCGCAACCAGTTGAGACAGTCTGGGCTGTGGCGCTTTGCCATCTCAGGCGATCTACCGATCGTGCTGTTACGTATCGGCAACCGGAATCGAATCGATATCGCCAAGCAGGCTCTACAAGCCCATGCGTATTGGCGAATGAAGGGACTGGCTACCGATCTTGTGATTGTGAACGAGGATTTTTCGGGCTATCGAGCAGTATTGCACGATCAGATCATAGGGATCATCAACACAGGGCCTGACGCGCAAATCATTGACAAGCCAGGTGGTATCTTTGTGCGACGTGTCGAAGAACTCTCCGAGGACGAGCTTGTCCTGCTCCAGACGGTTGCCCGCATCGTGTTCAGCGATACAACCGAAGTACGGGTCGAGCTACTGGACCGCCGCGTATCTTCAGAGCGTGTATCGGACTTGCTTGAACCTTGGCTACAGCCCACCGTTGAGCCTGCCACTCCGTTGTTGCCGCGAGAACGCATTTTCTGCAACGGCCTTGGTGGCTTCACGCCTGACGGGAACGAATATGTCGTCACCCTCGAGCCGGGTCAACGCACCCCAGCACCGTGGGCTAATGTCATCGCCAGCCCGCATATCGGCACCGTCGTCAGCGAAAGCGGCAGCGCGTATACCTGGGTCGAAAATGCACACGAATTTCGGCTGACCTCGTGGCACAACGACCCTCTCAGCGACAGCAGCGGCGAGGCGTTTTACCTCCGCGACGAAGAAACAGGCGCATTTTGGTCGCCGACACCCTTGCCTGCCCACGGCCAGACTGGATATGTGTGCCGACACGGGTTTGGCTATAGTGTGTTCGAGCATTACGAAGCTGGCATCGTCTCGGAAATGGTTACCTACGTTGCTATTGACGCTCCGGTGAAGTTTGTAGTGGTCAAGCTGCGCAATAAGTCTGGACGCACGCGCACCTTGTCTTTGACCGGGTATTGGGAGCTGGTGCTCGGCGAGTGGCGACACGCCAACCTGATGCACATCGTGACCGAAATGGATCTGCTCAATGGGACGCTGCTTGCCCGCAATGCGTATGGGCGCGCATGTGCCAATCGGGTTGTGTTCGCTCATGTCAGCGAGCGAACACATTCAATGACTGGAAACCGTACCGAATTCATAGGGCGTAACGGCTCGCTGACCAGCCCGGCAGCTATGCGCCGCAAGCGCCTGTCGAGCAGAACCGGTGCGGGTTTCGATCCCTGCGCCGCGATCCAGACCCAGATCGAACTGGGCGCCGGTGAAGAACGCGAGGTTGTATTCATCTTAGGTGCGGCGAGCGACGACAACGAAGCGCAGTACTTCATCGAGCGATTTGGTGGAACAACAGGCGCAAGAGAGGCACTTGAAGCGGTGTGGAAGTATTGGAAACACACCCTGGGCACGGTAATTGTGGAAACGCCGGATCCTGCACTGGACGTCATGGCTAACGGCTGGCTGCTTTACCAAACGATATCGTGCCGGCTCTGGGGCCGCAGCGGTTATTACCAGTCCGGTGGCGCTTACGGCTTCCGCGATCAATTGCAGGACACCATGGCGCTGATCCATGCGACACCGTGGCTCGCCCGCGAGCAATTGATCCGTTGCGCCGAGCACCAGTTTCTCAAGGGAGATGTACAACACTGGTGGCATCCGCCAAGCGGGCAAGGTGTACGCACCCATTTCTCCGACGACTATCTGTGGCTGCCGTATGCAACCAGTCGCTACGTTCTGGCAACTGGCGATACGGCCGTACTCGACGAGTCCGTGCATTTCCTCGAGGGTCGCGAGTTGAACCCTGAAGAGGAGGCTTACTACGACCAACCACAACGCTCGACGGAGTCAGCCAGCCTCTATAAACACTGCGTGCGTGCCATTAAATATGGGCTGCGTTTTGGCGAACACCACTTGCCGCTGATAGGTTCTGGCGACTGGAACGATGGCATGAATCTCGTCGGCCATGAAGGCAGGGGAGAGAGCGTCTGGCTGGCGTGGTTCCTCTATGAGAACCTGCAGCTGTTTTCAGACTTGGCGCGGAGCCGAAACGACACCGAATTTGCCGAATTGTGCACCAACCATGCCGCACAGTTGCTAAGCAACATCGAGGCACATGCCTGGGACGGTGACTGGTATCGTCGCGCCTACTTTGACGATGGCACACCCCTCGGATCGTCCAGCAACGAAGAATGCCAGATCGATTCAATTAGCCAGAGCTGGGCCGTCATTTCCGGTGGCGGCGATTCCGCGCGTGCAAGTCAGGCGATGGCGGCGGTAGACACACATCTGGTGCGGCGTGACACCCAGATCATCCAGCTGCTCGATCCACCCTTCGATAAATCCGACCTCGAGCCCGGTTATATCAAGGGCTACGTACCTGGGGTGCGCGAGAACGGTGGCCAATATACCCATGCCGCCATTTGGGCCACCATGGCGTTTGCCATGCAGGGGAACCGTGAGCGCGCATGGGAATTGTTCGGCATGCTAAATCCCATTCACCACGGCAGCAAGCCGGATGAGATCGAACGCTACAAGGTCGAGCCGTACGTCATGTGCGCGGATATTTACGCTATGCCACCATACTCAGGCCGAGGTGGCTGGACCTGGTATACCGGAGCGGCAGGATGGATGTACCGGCTCAGCGTGGAAACCCTGCTTGGGCTACAACTAGAAGTGGATCATCTGCGCATTGCGCCCTGTATTCCGGACGATTGGACGACATACGCCATCCACTACCGCTATCGTGATACGACCTACCATATCAGCGTGAAAAACGGCGCTGAAAAATCGCAACAGGTGAGTCGCGTGACGGTGGACGGTTCCGCGATCAATGGCACTGGTGTAAATAAAACCGGATTGATCCCCCTTGTTGACGACCGGCAGGAGCACTACGTCGAGGTGGAGCTGAAATAAAACGGCTACTGTGGGGTAGGAATTAGGTCGAAGCTGGGAAGAAAATAAAAGAAGAGAGAACTAGCAAGAATTAACTTCCGCACTTTACCAACTCTGGATTTCCCCTCCCTCAACAACGTCAAAGGCGATGTCGAGGGAGGGGCATTGAGAAAAACATCAGGGGGAAATGAACGAGAGCAGAAGTTTTATACCCTCGTCAGCTTGAAGTACTCAATAAGTACTCAAGATTTTTCACTCCCACTCTATCGTAGCCGGTGGTTTGCTGGAAATATCGTAGGTTACGCGATTAATTCCTTTAACTTCATTGATGATTCTGTTGCTGATCTGCGCCAGATCAGCATACGGCATAGGGTACCAGCCAGCGGTCATAAAGTCTTTGGTTTCAACCGCACGCAGTGCTACTACGTATTCATAGCTGCGCCCGTCACCCATCACGCCCACACTTTTGACCGGCAAAAATACCGCAAAAGCCTGACTAATCTTTGCGTAGTGCCCACTGCTAACCAGCTCTTCAATATAGATAGCATCGGCCTGACGCAGAATATCTGCGAACTCTTTCTTTACCTCTCCCAAGATTCTGACCCCGAGACCAGGCCCTGGGAATGGATGACGCCATACCATAGAATGGGGCAATCCTAGCTCTTCACCAATGGCGCGGACTTCATCCTTAAACAGCTCGCGCAAGGGTTCAAGCAGTTTGAGTTTCATATGCTCAGGTAGCCCGCCTACGTTGTGATGGCTCTTGATATTCTGAGCTTTGCCCGATTTGGATCCGGCAGATTCAATAACATCAGGATAGATCGTTCCCTGCGCCAGCCATTTTATCTTGGGTAGATTAACCGTCTGCTCATCGAAAACCTCAATAAACATGCCCCCGATGATTTTACGTTTCTTTTCCGGATCAGTGACCCCTGCAAGGGCCTGCATGAAACGCTGCTGTGCATCAACGCGAATCACCTTGACTCCCAGATTTTCGGCAAATGTCGCCATAACCTGGTCACCTTCGTGCAGACGCAGCAGACCGTTATCGACAAACACACAGCTAAGCTGATCTCCGATGGCGCGCTGGAGCAAGGCCGCAGCAACGGAAGAATCCACCCCGCCGGAGAGTCCGAGAACTACGTGTTCATCCCCGACGCTTGCGCGGATTCGTGCCACCGCATCATCAATAATCTGTCCCGGAGTCCATTTGCCGGTACAGGAACATATTTTTCGTACAAAGGTGTTGATCAACTCCTGCCCACGCGGGGTATGGTTAACCTCGGGATGAAACTGCACCCCGTACAGGTTTTTTGCTATATTTTGCACCGCACATACCGGCGCATTGGAGGTTGCAGCCACCACCTCAAATCCGGGAGCCACAACATCTACATGATCGCCGTGACTCATCCACACATGGCTGCGTCCATCCACAAAAAACTCTTCAAACAGCGGACCTGGTTCGCCTTTGGCCAATAGCTCTGCATGACCATACTCACGCCTACCTGCAGGGATAACGTTGCCACCAAAATGCCGCATCAGCACCTGCATCCCGTAACAGATCGCCAGCACCGGAACTCCGAGTTCAAACAGACCCCCGTCCACGCTGGGGGCGTCTTCCTCATATACCGATTGCGGCCCACCGGAGAGGATGATGCCGTTGGGGTTAAACTCTTTAATCTTGGACAAGTCCATATCAAATGAATGCAACTCGCAGTAGACGTGGGCCTCACGTACTCTACGCGCAATCAGCTGGGAATACTGTGAGCCGAAATCCAAAATAAGAATTTTTTCGCTGTGCAGATCTGTCATACTTGCTCCTGAAAATGTCGAAGAGACTTGGAAAGAGTACTTACAGCAGTTGCGTTAAGTTCGGTTATGTTAGCAAACCCGCACCACTCTATGGTGCCGTCAATGGCGTGCACTAACTTGGCTGACCGATGCGGTAGTTTGGTGCTTCGTGGGTAATACTGACGTCGTGTACATGAGATTCCCGCAGACCAGCGCTGGTGATGCGCATAAAGCGCGCCTTCTGTTGCAACTCTTTGATACTCGCACACCCGGTGTAGCCCATCCCGGCACGCAGACCGCCCACAAGTTGGTGGATATTGGAGGAGAGAGACCCGCGATAGGGCACGCGTCCTTCAATTCCTTCGGGCACCAGCTTCACGTCGCTCTCTACATCTCCCTGGAAATAACGGTCTTTACTCCCCCGTTTCATGGCTCCGAGACTTCCCATACCGCGGTATGACTTGTAGGTACGCCCCTGATACAAGATGGTTTCTCCCGGCGACTCGTCTGTACCCGCAAACAGCGAACCAATCATTATTACATCCGCTCCAGCGGTGATGGCTTTGGGGATCTCTCCGGAAAACTTGACCCCGCCATCGGCAATCAGTGGGATACCGGCACGACTGGTGACTGATGCGACATCAGCAATGGCAGTAATCTGTGGTACCCCTACTCCGGCAACCACTCGAGTAGTGCAGATAGAACCAGGCCCAATACCAACCTTGATTCCATCAACTCCAGCCTTAATGAGGTCAGTGGCGGCATGCGCAGTGGCAATATTACCAGCTATCAGCTGCAGATCGGGATAGCAGCTCTTAATTTCCATAACACTGTCAATTACACCGCGTGAATGACCGTGCGCGGTATCTACAATCACCACATCAACCCCGGCTTTGATCAGTAACTCGATCCGCTCCATGCTGTCGCCACCAACACCCACAGCTGCCGAGGCACGCAAGCGACCGAATTCATCTTTGCACGCCAGAGGATACTTACGTACCTTTTCAATATCCTTAATAGTAATCAGACCTTTGAGTACGTAATCATCATCTACAACTAGAAGTTTCTCAATGCGGTGTTTATGCAGATGGAATTTTGCTTCCTCAAGGGTTGTTCCCGGTGGCACGGTTACCAGATTTTTTTTGGTCATAACCTTCTCCACCTCCAGATCCAACTGCGGCTCGAAGCGCAGGTCACGGTTGGTGAGGATGCCGACCAAGATACCGTTTTTAGTCACCGGCACCCCGGAAATACGATATTTTTTCATCAGTTCCAAGGCTTCATATATTTTCTGATCCGGCCGAACGGTAACCGGGTCGACAATCATGCCACTCTCAGATTTTTTCACCTGATCCACTTCCAGCGCCTGTTCTTGAGGAGTCATATTCTTGTGAATGGTGCCGATTCCCCCTTCACGGGCCATACAGATGGCAGAGCGAGATTCTGTAACCGTATCCATTGCCGCTGACATGATGGGAATATTCAGTTTGATTTTTGGTGTCAGCTGCGTCGAAAGATCTGCGGCCCTGGGCAAAACATCCGACTGGGCTGGAATCAGCAGGACGTCGTCAAACGTGAGACCTTCACGTAGTTCGGAATCTAACATGGTGTTCTCCTTTTATACATACGCTGGATTGAGCTGCCTGGCAAAACCCAATCTGGAACCGAAAACCGCAGGCATCAACTTATGTGCTGGCGTGGTCTTCCATGTTGTGTCTGCAGAATTTACTCAACAATTTTAAGTATATTTATATATGGTGAAGATGGTGAAGTTGTCCACGTATAACCTGATAAAATTATTTCGGGATGAAAGATGTAGCTGGATCTATCCGCAGCACCACTGCCGTCAGCAACTCAATTGCAGCTTCAATGTCATCAAGAGACAATACTTCCACCGGTGAATGCATGTAGCGCAGTGGCACACTAAGAAGTGCGGCTGCAACTCCACCTCGACTAAGTTGCATGGCGTTAGCGTCGGTTCCGGTGGCGCGAGCTTGGGCGCTGATCTGGATCGGAATCTGTTTTTCCCGCGCCGTAGCACATATCAGCTCAAACATCACAGGGTTGATATTAGCGCCCCTCGCTACAATCGGCCCCTTGCCGAGAACGAAATTACCCACCTCAGATTTATCCTGTCCGGGGAAATCACTAGCAAAGTCAACGTCAACAGCAATGCCAGCAGCAGGATTTACTCCATAAGTACTTGATATCGCGCCGCGCAATCCGAGTTCTTCCTGTACGGTAGTGACACTATATAGATCAACTCCATGCCCACCGCGCTTACTTACCTCCTGCATAACCCTGGTAACGATAAAGGCGCCCATCTTGTCGTCAAAGGCCCGCGAGGTTGCCAACTCATCCTGTAGGCGCTCCATCCCATGGACAAACGTCACCGGGTCTCCAATGCACACCAACTCAGCGGCATGCTCACCATCCTTGGCGCCGATATCGATAAACTGGGCCTTGAACTTTATTACCGTGTCTCGATCTTTGGGATCTATCTGATGAATAGGTTTCTTTCCCACAACCCCGAGCACGGGGCCATTAGCGCTATGCACGTATACACGTTGACCAGGAACCATGTGGGCATCCACTCCACCGATGGGGGCAAAAAACAAAAAACCCTTTTCATCGATATAGTGGATCATGAACCCGATTTCGTCACAGTGTCCTGCCAGCATAACTCGGATGGGGCGCTGGTCGTCTGTGCTAACAGATGAACTGCGCTTACATGCAATTACATTTCCCATCACATCAGTTTCGACCGTGTCCGCACAGGCTTCAAGTTCTCGGCGGATTACCCGCTGCAGGGGTTGTTCAAAACCTGACGGGCTTGGGGTGTTAGAAAATTCCTGCAATAACGAAAAATGTGCTGCGCTCATATGTTGCATAGTATTTCAAACCTGCCTTCCTGTTTAAATGAGGGTTCTGGGTATTTGTTATATGCGTGACGGTGCATAAAATGCACTATTTTTCACTGCGGTGTGGCGAGCTCACCAAGGTGCGAATTGTTCATACTGCGGGTAATGCGCACTTGAACCATACGCCCAATAAGTTCTTCCGGACCATCGAAATTGACAATTCGGTTCCATTGATTACGCCCAAAGAGCTGACCTGACCCATGGCGGCTCTTACCCTCTACCAAAACTTCCTGCGCGGTACCTACATCTCCACCCCAGACGCGCACACTTATCTGCCGCTGTCTTGCAAGCAACTCTTCGAACCAGCGCTGCTTTACATCTTTCGAGATGGGGTCATCGAACTGTGCCGCCTTAGTTTCAGGTCTAGGAGAGTACAAAAAAGTAAAGACGTCGCCAAAGCCTACTTCATCAAGCAGCGCGACGGTATCAAGAAAATCTTCCCTGGTTTCTCCAGGAAATCCGACAATTACGTCTGTGCTGAAGCGTATCTGCGGACAACTGCGCCGCAGTTGCTCTAGCATAGCCAAAAAATCTTCCCGCGTGTAACCACGGTTCATAGCCTGCAATATCCGGTTAGAGCCACTCTGCAGTGCCAGGTGCATTTGCGGACACACTTTAGGTAGAGTGCGGAAACACTCCATCAGTTCAAGGCTAAAATCTTTGGGATGGGATGAAAAAAAGCGGATGCGCTCTAGATCGTCGATAGCATGCACGGCATGCAACAATTCGGTGAAGTTGCCGGTGGTGTTGGAGCTGATATTGTCAGCGGCGTTGCTTTGGCCGTAGGAATTGACATTCTGACCCAGCAAGGTAATCTCACGTACACCCTGCCGCACCAGAGTTTTAATCTCAGCAATAATTTCTGCGCTGCCGCGGCTGACCTCGCGCCCACGCACATAGGGGACGATGCAATAAGTGCAGTAGTTGTCACACCCCTGCATGATAGTAACGAACTTGTTCACTGCCGAAGCACCAGAACGCAGCGGGAATGTATCAAAACGTGAAGCACTGTGATTAAAGTCGGTTTCGCAGCGTTTCTGGCGCGAACTCTCTACCGAGCGCACCATTTGTCCGAGCTGGTGCACATTATGCGTACCAAACACGATATCCAGGTAGGGAATTCTCTCCAGCAGACGTTCCTGTTCCTGCTGCGCCACGCACCCCCCGACAGCAAGTATCAGGGCAGGGTTTTTATCTTTTAGAGGCTTAAAACTGCCCAGATGTCCGTACACCTTCCGCTCAGCTTTTTCCCGCACAGAGCAGGTATTGAGGATGATCAGGTCCGCCTCTTCCGGGCCTTCTATCTGCTGATACCCTAAATCGCCCAGTAGGGTGACAATCCACTCCGAATCTACTACGTTCATCTGACAACCGAACGTTTCCAGATAAAACCTTTTACACGCCTCGTTTTTCATCTAAACCTGACTCATGAAGACTGTGCCAATCCGCCTAAAATACTTAGTAAATCCTGCAAATAGACCAAAAGTACCTTGGAAAGTCAACGCCTATTTTCACAACGGCGTTCTGCCACAATGCATGACAAAACTTACGCCTACATCAGAACCTCAAACATCTGCAAAGATCAATTCAGGCCGGCTCGACATCAACATGGCGGCGCAAGAGTTCATACAAACCTTCAGCCTGCTCTACACAGCTTAAGGCCACCCTTCTACTGCCGAACTCCAGATATAACTTTCCAAGACCGCTATTCCCGAATTTTTCACGCTTAAGTCCGCTATTTTTGCCATTCTCCGCATATAAATCAAGGCGCGCATAAGATAGCTCATCAAGTGCAAAACTGATGATACGCCGAGGTATACCACACTGAATCCTGAGCTTTTCCGTGCTTAACACATAAAACACATGTTCCCACTCCAAGCGCGCGCGCACGACGCTCCCCACACTGAGACAGAAAGCCAGCATCAACAATGGAAACGGGATAAAGCTCCACAGCGCACGCCCGTCATCCATGTAGACCGTCCAGCCGATCCACTGCCACACCCCGGCAACCACAAAAACAGAGAACCAGAACAGGATGCGCCTCCAACGTCTGAAAGTAAAACACCTTGGTGCCGGACGTCCCTGCCATATCAGAAGTTCAGTTCCGATATCAAGTACACTCTGTGCCTGCACTCCTTGAAGCTGCTCTGCTCGCGCCTGAGAGTCGAACTTTAATCTATCCAAGATAATTATCCTTTTAACTAAGTCTGGCTACTCGTCGCTGCGCAAACATTGCACGTCATCGAGAATATTCTGGCCATACTTTAAACGTTCATGTATAGTACCCTGTTTCTCAAACTCCAACTACAACCCACAACCATATATTCACAACTATATACCCTAATTTCACACCTGATAAGACAGGCCAAACCAGAGCAGGGAGAGCATAAGTACATGTCAGAACAGATCAGAAACATCGCCATAATAGCACACGTTGACCACGGTAAAACCACACTTGTCGATGCTATGTTGCAACAATCGGGGGTGTTTCGTGCAAATCAAGAAATCACCGAACGTATCATGGACAGTGGCGACCTGGAAAAGGAACGCGGCATCACCATTCTGGCGAAAAACCTTTCAGTTAACCATGGTGGGATTAAAATCAATATTGTCGACACCCCTGGCCACGCCGACTTCGGCGGCGAGGTTGAGCGGGTACTGAAAATGGTTGACTCCGTCCTCCTGCTCGTCGATGCCTTTGACGGCCCCATGCCTCAAACCCGTTTTGTGTTGAAGAAATCTCTAGACCTAGGCCTGCAACCCATTGTGGTGATAAATAAAATCGACCGCCCTGGAGCGCGCCCACAAGAAGTAGTTGACATGGTTTTCGATCTGTTCTGTGAACTCGATGCAGATGAAAAGCAGCTCGACTTCCCCATTATCTTCGCCAGCGCTAAACTAGGTTTTGCTCTCAAGGAGCTCGAAGATACCAACAAGGATCTGGAGCCTCTGTTCGACTGTATTAAAGAAAGAGTACCCGCCCCCAATTGTGACCCGGAGAAGCCGTTTCAGTTTCTGGTTACCAGCATTGACTATAACGATTATATAGGGCGTATAGCCACCGGTAAAATATTCAATGGCAGAGTGCGCGATGGGCAAAACTTGGTTCGCATCGACAAAAATGGGAAAATAACCCACGGGCGGATCTCCAAGCTCATTGGCTACCAAGGGGTACAACAGGTCAGTATCGAAACTGCAGAAGCAGGCGACATTGTCACCATCGCTGGGTTTGGCGATATCAGTATCAGCGAAACGTTAGCCACTCCTGAAGCACCGATTGCCCTGCCATTCGCAGATATCGACGAGCCTACCTTGTCGATGAACTTCATAGTCAACTCCTCACCTTTTGCCGGGCTCGAAGGCAAATACGTTACGTCGCGCAACATATATGAGCGCCTGCAGCGCGAACTACGCACCAATGTGTCCCTGCGAGTGGAAGAAACTTCCAATACCGACACCTTCAAGGTTTCGGGTCGAGGAGAGCTTCACTTGTCTATACTCATTGAGAGTATGCGCCGCGAAGGCTTTGAGCTAGCGGTATCCAAGCCGCAGGTTATCTATCGCGAAGAAAACGGGCAGAAGCTAGAACCGATGGAAAATCTTGCTATCGATGTGCCGGAAGAATATCAAGGGACGGTTATTGAAAAACTGGGGCAGCGCAAAGCAGAGATGCTGAGCATGAAACAGCACGATGGGATCAACCGCATCGAATTTTCCATCCCGGCCCGCGGATTGATTGGCTTTCGAACTGAGTTCATGACTGACACCCACGGCACTGGCACCATGGCGCATTCTTTTGATTCCTATGGCCCCTTCAAAGGTGAGATCGGCGGACGTAAAAACGGCGCTCTTATAGCCATTGAACCTGGGGAGACTTCTGCTTATGCACTGTTCAACCTGCAGGAACGGGGCATTCTGTTTGTACACCCAGTCACAAAAGTATACACTGGCATGATTGTGGGGCAACATGCCAAGGAAAACGATCTAGTGGTCAACACCAGCAAAGGGAAAAAACTCACCAACGTGCGCGCTTCCGGAACCGACGATGCCATCCGACTAACCCCGCCGCGTATTCTCACCCTAGAGCAAGCGCTGGAGTATATAGATGATGATGAACTGGTTGAAATAACCCCTAAATCAATTCGTCTGCGCAAAAAAGTGCTGGATGCAAATCAGCGTAAGAAGACAGAAAAAAAGAAATAGCCAGAAGGGCCCCATCCTCTTGAGTCTCATGGAGGGCAAGGATGCCCAAGGGAGAGATTTGATGGAAGAAGAGCTCAGTAGCGCGGAACAAAAAATTTTGCTTGGAATTGCGCGCCAAGCCATTGAAAACGAACTTTCAGGGAAGGGTAGCTCGCTACCCCCGCGCGAAGAACGGCTTCTAAACTTCAAAAACGGCTGCTTCGTAACCTTGAAAAACCAGCAGGAACTACGCGGCTGTATCGGCAATTTCCAATCCAGCCTGCCGCTGTTCAAAGAAGTTGAAGAAATGGCCGTGGCTGCCGCCTTCAAAGACCCAAGGTTTTACCCCCTTGAAGTCCATGAACTCAAGGATATCAGCATCGAAATTTCGGTGCTAAGCCCGTTACATAAAATTGTCTCTATCGACGAAATCGAGGTGGGAAAACACGGGATATATCTGGAGAAAGACTTCTTCCGTGGAGTATTGCTGCCCCAGGTGGCACTTGAGTACCACTGGGACAAAGAGACGTTCTTACTGCAGACCTGTCTGAAAGCCGGACTCCCCGCACAGGCTTGGCAGGATGGTGACACAGACATCTACATTTTCAGTGCTCAGATCTTCTCCGAGTCCACCATCGCATAAGTAAGGCCCGGCTCAGCAGTGCTGAGCCGGGCCAGTTTTTACCCACCTGAATTTCCTCGAACCTGCCCAGAGTTAAATTATCCTCGGGCTACGGTTTTCTCACTAGCTCCTTCGCCACTTTTTGCATTGGGCTTTCCAGCAGACTGCTCTATCACTGGCAGCGGAGTTTGAATAGAATAACCACTGCTCTCCAGGATTACCTGGATAGCACGGTTGGTGTGGGGCGCAAACAAAATAGGGGCTACCAGGTTAAGCGTCACCTTACGGTCGGTATCAACAGTTACCACCACCAGCGCGTGCCACTTATCCTCTCCTTCCATGCCGAGAACCTTGCGCTCGTGCACTTCTGGTTCCACCATATAGGTAGGGAAGAAATTGGTCGGGTCTGTCAGCACCAAGGCGACCTGCGCATCCTCAACACTCTGAATCCAGAATAGAGGCCCGTCTTTTTCGTTGGGCATAACCACAAAATCACGCAAATCTTCAAACCCGATTAGACCATGCGGGAAATGGAGCACAGCCTGCGGATCGTACTCAATTTCGCCAAAGCGACTCTGGATGACGTTCATTTATTCTCCTCTGACTTGCGGGATATGGTACCACTGAGCAGCGATAAATCATCAAGCGTCCAACCGGTCGAACTGCGGTTTTGCGCCTTTATCTGAGCGTAAAGTTCTTCGCGATATATTTTTTTATCTTGAGGGGCATCGATGCCGATACGTACGGTCCCCCCTTTTATCTCTACAACGGTGAGCTTGATATCATCTCCGATGATGATCCCCTCCCCGACTTTACGCGTCAGTACCAGCATGATTTCCTTTCACCGCACACGCAGATGGTCTACATGTAATCAAGGATTGAGAGTCTGGACACTTGTCCTGTGACCTTAAGGGCACCCTCAAAAGCAGTCTCCGTCTTGGTAATTTCGGTTAAAACTTCAATGATATCCGCATCCTCATAGCGCCCCAGTATTTGCTTTAGATCAATGCGTACCCCCTCCAGATGATGCTTAGCATTATCCAGACGTGCAGCATTGTTACCCATCAGGCCACGCTTGCTGCGCACCTGATCGGCCCCATTTTCCAGATCAGAGAGCAGGGTCTGCAGGTCAGGAACTGCGCGCAGCTGGAGGGGAGAATCGTCAGCGTTGAGCAAGGAAATCGCGGCGGGAGTACCATCACTGGCGGTGTATGCCAAAATCGGTGTTCCGGCAGTATTAAACGCCGGTATATCGCCATTGGCATGCAAATACATTGGCGCAGTTGACGTGGATATATTATTTCCATCTATGTCATTGACAGTTATTGCATACTTCTGGCTGTACTCTGCAATAGTCATGCGGTCGCCATTATCCTTCAGCACCGGCTGCATGCTAACGGGCTTTCCGGCATGAACTAATGGAACAGTATCCCCATTGTTATCAAGTATCTGACTTGGAGGGGCTCCGCCGTCCAGCAAGACTGGAGTATAGTCACCATTAGTAGAATCAGCATAGCCAATGGTCGAGGTTGGCAACACATCACTACCATTATAAATCTGGCCTGCTTCACCGCGGATGGAGCGCTCCAAATCGGTGAGCATGCTGAAAAGGTCGTATCCAGTGGTTTGCATAACCCCGTCGCCGTCAAGATCAGTTTGCCCTATAAACAGCTCATTGCCTGGCATATTGGTCTGGACATACTCTCCGGGTGAGGCTTCAAGACGTTTAATATTACTGTCGCCAGCATAAGTCATGACATCGCCATCCGCTACAAATGGGCGGGTATTTTCCTGATAACCGGCAAAAATATACTGCCCGCCAATCTGGGCATTGGCAACACCGAGCATCTCGGTCTTGATATATCCTACATCGGCGGCAAGGGTTTGCAGGTCTTGGTCACTCAGCGATCCGTTGACGGCATGCAAAGCTACCTCTTTGGCGCGCACCATCAGATTTTCTGTCTCGTCCAAATATGAATCTTGGTTACTCAGACGATCCCCCGCAGTAGACAGAGAGGTAATAAATCGATCCGTTGCTCTGATTTGACTGCGCGCCGAGAGTACCGGACGGATAGCCGCAGGGTCATCGGAGGGATTTATTAGTTTCTTCCCAGTAGCGGCCTGATTGCGCAAATGTTCCAATCTGCTGCTCAAGCGGCTCATTTCATTGTTAAGGCTGCGATATGTGGTAGACAGCGTTGATTTCATAGCTCTTTACCTCTTAATGGAGATGATCGTTTCCATCATCTCATCCACAATGGAAAGCAGTTTGGCTGATGCTTCAAAACCACGCTGGTACTTAATCAAGGCAATCATCTCCTCTTCGAGGGAAACGCCAGCAGCACCATCGCGCATATTCTGCAGTTGGGTAAGAGCATTGTGCGCGCCAGCGCGCTCAAGACGATTTTGGCTCGCCTCGATCCCTACTCGCGCAGTCATCTTGCCATAGAAGCCGACAAAGGTATCTTCACCGTTAACCGCCTTCTTGTCCTTCAAGGCGGTAATTTCCAGGGCCTTAGTATTATCACCAGGAGCGCTACTGCTACCGGCGGCTACCTTACTTGGATCTTTGAGCGCCATTGCAATGAGATCCGCCATATTAGGCATGGAAAACTTGGGGGCCTCATAGCTATCGGCAATAGCGGACATATCCACGCTGACGCTTGAATATCTATTATTAGTACTATCAAAATCAGACTGGATATCCAACACAAAGCTGCCATCGTCAAGTTCGAGAGTGGTAGCACTACTGATTCCCGGGATACCCGCACCATCAATGGCAGCTGCTACCTGTTCTAAGTTGAATGGCCCGGTAGCAGGTGCAAGCGCGGTGGCAAGGTTGATGGTGTGCTCTTCTCCATCAACCGTTATGTTGATATCACCATCTTTAAAGCCGGCGAAATCTGCAGCGCGGTAGGTTTGCGACTGGTGCCGTCCCGGATTCTGGAAAAACGGAGTTCCCGTAGAACCGTCGAGTCCGTTGCCCTGCTCATGGATGCGATTAACTTCCTGAACCATCTGGTAAGCGGTATAGTCGAGATCCTGTTTAAGGGTCGGTATCAGCTCATCGCGCACCTCCATCAGACCGGAAAACTTCCCGCCGAGGTTCTTCCCTTTTATCTCAAAGGAAGCTCCTCCAATATTGAGCTGAAGACTTAAGTCCGTGCCTTTTTCCACAGCCTCAAGCTTCAGGGCAGAGCCGCTTTGTACCAAGGGCAACCCGCCGGGTAACTGCACATTGACCGCACCACCCTTTTCTTCAAACGACTGCACCCCCAACGTGTAGGTTAATTCTTGCAGCAGCACGTCACGCGTATCACGGAAGCTGTTAGCCGACTGACCCGTGCCGGTCTCTATGCTCTGAATTCGGTTATTGAGGTCGGCAATCTGCTTGAGCTTAAGGTTTATCGAATCAACTTCAGACTTGATAGTCGAGTTAATATTAGTACTGACCGTATCCAGATCACGTGAAATGGTATTGAACTCTGTTGCCAGTATTTCACCACGCTGCAGAACCATGTCACGTTCTACCTGCCCACTTGGGTTAGCAGAGAGCTCTTGCCAGGAATCGAAAAAGCGATCTATTTCAGTGGCGAGATTTTCTTCCCCAACGCTGAAAACTCGCTCTAGCTCAGCCAGTGGGGTTTGTTTAGCGTCTTCGGAACCGAGGAGTCGACTCTTATCCAACAACTGCTCGGAGATAAAAACATCGTACTCACGCGCAATCCCGGATACCTTTACCCCTTGGCCAATAAATAAGTCGCCGTAGCTCAAAGAGGGATAGTCACTAAAAATAGGCTTCTGGCGTGAATACCCTGGGGTATTCACGTTGGAGATGTTGTTACCCGTAATCTCCAGCCCTTTTTGATTTGTAAACATGCTGGTCTTGCCAGCATTAAGCGCTCCAGCTAAACTCATCAGATCCTCCCGGATAGCAGATGTCCACCAGAAGCTCCATTGACTGCCGTGCCGCTGGTGTCATAAGAATCAGGGGCAGATTTGCGCCCAAAAAACGCCATCGACTCGCGAACCCAATTCAGTGCCGACCACAACAGATAGGCGTTACACCGATTTTCAAACCTGATTTTATCCGCCAGCTCCTTTTGCGGCGCTGTCAAAGAAATGCCTTCGAAACCCTGCAGCTGTTGCAACAGCGTTCCTTTATCTCTGACAATTTCCTCTAACTCATCCAAGCGTAGATCCCGGGCGCATTCTCGCTCCCTCACTACCAGAGCATAGAGTTCATTTAACTGGTCGCTCAAGTCCGGTTTCATACATTACGCTCCTGAGCTAAAAACCGTACCAAACTTCCAGCCACTTTATTTATATCCGGCTGGTATGAACCTTCAGCGATCTGCTGTTTCAACTCTGCAACCTTAGTGCTGCGCTGCACATCCATATCGGATACCCCGGCTGTTACACCTTCTGTGGGCGTTACGTTTTCCGTAACTGGCGCGCGTAGCCCCTCAATAGCGGATGTGGTCGGCGGAACTACAACCCCACCAACCTTACCTGCCTGCCGCAGAATAGAGGAGAAACTTACCTTATCCTCCCCTTGCCGACTTTGGTCAGCATCAACGCTTTTCTGGGCGCGTTTTACCTGATTAGACTGCAGTATCCCCTTATCACCTTGAATTTTCATATCCATAACGTCACCTTATGTGTCACCTGTGTTGTATATAGAGCACGAACTATATTGTGCATGCTTAACTGTGTAATTATCTGTACTGATCTTCTCATCGACTGTAGCAGGAAAAACATTTAGCTTAAAAACCCAATCCACCCTTACAAGCAACTTTAATCAGGCAGGCTTGGTCCAGGACAGGCCTTTTCCCATGTGTGCAGGGTCCATAACTTCAGTATGAGTCATCACCGCTAGCTGGTGCCAGCTGACGGTATATCTGTTCTCCTACACCAAGACTCTGCCGGTGAGCAAGCTCTTGGGCAATGCGCCCGTCGAGCAAATCCTGATAGATCAATTGTGAGTTACTGCTCTCAATAACCCCATCTGAGGGTTCATCCGACCGCATAGACTTGAACATAAACTGTAGCATGATAGCTTCAAACTCTGCGCAGGTGCTCCGCATCGCCGCGTCACCAGGTGCCTTGGCAGAAGAATTGAAGGTTTCGCTCTGGTTCATATACATCCGCGGATCAACATGCAGATTCATTTTACCCCCTACTCTGTGCACTCAATGGCTGCTTGCACCAGTTAGTCTTTAACCTTCGTGTAACTATTTTGTTGTCCGTTATATCGACACACACCACCGCGATCTTTACCTACTACGCATACATAATACCCCATTGTCTGAACAAGACAGCTTTTAGCGAAAACAAAAGGCACGTTGCAGCAAATTCCCCCTTCATGGGCGAACTTAGCACAATGTGCCTTTTAACTTGAAAATATGGATTTTAAACTTAGATGATGACCAACTCTGCGTGCAGCGCCCCGGCTGCTTTGATGGCCTGAAAAATGGCTATGAGATCCCGTGGGGTGGCGCCTATGGCGTTCAGTGCCCGCGCAACGTCGCCGATACTCACCCCCATGGGCATCACAACCAGATTGCCTTTTTCCTCGGACATCTCAATCTGCGTCTGTGGCGCCGCGACTGTTACCCCTTCAGAAAAGGGGCCCGGTTGCGACACGACCATCCCCTCACTTATGACAAGGTTAAGGTTGGCGTGGGACACAGCCACGGTGGAGAGACGCACGTTTTCCCCCATTACCACAGTGCCGCTGCGCTCGCTAACTACAATTCGTGCCCCAGTATCGGGCTGAATTTCAAGATGCTCAACCGCTGCGATAAATTCGATTAAGGGCATCTTTTCTGCTGATGGCGCCTGCACATTCAGGCTGCTACTATCCACCGGAGCGGCAAGAATATCCCCAAAATAGTCGTTAATAGCCTGCGCCATGCGGGTAACTGTGGTAAAATCCGCGTCGCGCAACTGATAGCGCAATATACGATTTTCCGGCAACATAAAGGTTATTTCCCGCTCCACACTGGCCCCACCCGGTATGCGCCCAACGGTGGGATGGTTTTTCTGCACCTTTGCCGCTTTCCCGCCAAATGATAGCGCACCAACTGCCAGAGGACCTTGAGCAACAGCGTACACTTGTCCATCGGGCCCTTTCAGCGGAGTCATGAGCAAAGTTCCGCCAACCAAGCTGTCGGCATCACCTATGGAAGATGCGAGAACGTCGATGGAAGATCCGGCCTTGGCAAAGGGGGGAAGCTCAGCAGTGACCATAACTGCGGCCACATTATCGATCTTTACATCTTTGCGGTTCAGGCGCATGCCAAGGCGCTCCATCATATTGACCAGCGACTGCACCGTAAATTCGGTTTTATTGCTGTCTCCAGTCCCATCCAGCCCGACCACAAGCCCGTAGCCAACCAGCTGATTAGTGCGCACCCCAGAGATATCCGCCAAATCCTTAATTCGACTGGCGTATGCCTCATGTGGCAACCCACTCAAAAACATCACTAGTAGCGCCACCAATATAAGGGCAGCCTTTGGTGTGACAGTTCGTGTTATGGCCTTCATGCTTACATATAATATGTGCAACATGGACGATTCTTCCTAAAAAGGGCTGATGACATCATACAGACGAATAAGCCAGCCAGGACGTTGCTTATCATCTATGACCCCCTTGCCGGAATACACAATGTTGGCATCGAGGATATAGCGCGAATCTATCTCGTTATCCGGGGTTATATCTTCTTGCCGGATAATACCACTGAGATTTATGAGTTGTTTTTCATGATTTACCATCACACTCTTGCTCCCTGAGATGCGCATATTGCCGTTGGGCAACACGTCTATCACCTGGGTGCTGATGGTAGCGGTAAGATCTTCCTCCCGCGTGGTGGAACCACTGCCCTTAAAATCGTTCTTATACCCAGCACTAATAAGATTAGCAGGGTCGATGCTACTGTTGAGGTTAGCCAAATTACTCTCCAGCCCGAACAAGCTGGTTATGTCGGCGCTGGCCGAAGTGCTACGTCCGGTCTTAGTGGTTGCTTCTTTACTGGCGCTGGACTTTTCGCGGATAATAACCGTAACAATATCTCCTACGGAAGTTGCCCGGTTATCCACGAACAAGCTGCCACGTCCTGTAGTCCAGAGAGAGCCCGGCGTTTGCGGCTGGGGAGCTACTATTACTGGCTTTTCTTGAATGATTTTTCTAATCTCTTCTTCGGCGTTCTGACTTCTGGTCGCACAGCCACTGAGCAAAAGCAGCATCACTGTCCACACACACAGAAGCCGATTTAGATATTTCATATCAGAACCTCACCTTGACTGTGTTTCGGCCCACCACCTCAGCCCTGATTTCCTGCAGAGATGAACTATTTTGCACCCGAATGGTCTGCCCCAGCCGACCATCCTCCCGCGCAGTGCCAGTCGCCTCAATGAGCATGGTTCCACGTTCGGCGATAATTCGCACAAAAGCACCCCGCTCGACCACCACAGGGGCCTGCAGGTGACGCTTGTCGATGAGATCTCCTGCGCGCACGCTGCGGTTGAGTTCCATACCCTCAACATCTGCACACGCAAATATTGGCTCGGAGGTGTCGGTAATCTCAGACATTACACACTCAACGTCACCGGATTGGATCACGCTGCCGCGCCGAATCCGGCTAGTGGCAATTACAATCTCTGCCTTGGCCTCCATCTTGCCACGCACGGTTAGATTATTTACCACCCGTCCATCAACCTTATACACAAGAGTAAGGCTTCTGCTGCTAAACAAATTACCTGTCGCTGGGATCACTTCCACCTGCAATTTCCCCCGTGGAACTACAAACTCCTCCGGTGGTTGGTAAGGCAAAAAACGGATGTCCACTCCAGGCATACGCCTCCGTTGTTGTGCCATAAAATCGGCGATGGTAGCATTGATAGCAGAAGTGGTCACCCGGTGGCCGACTCGCTCGATCTTGGCTATTTCCGCACCACTCCAGACGATGCTATCCTGTGCTATTCCGGCGCGCTGGAGTGCTCTGGCGATAAAACTCCGGTTCAGTTCGCGTACCTCACCCGCTGAAGGGGAGCGTCCGAGGCGTAACTGCAGCAAGTGTTCCGTCGCAGGAGATAGACGTGCCACATCGCGCAGCAAAATCTCTTCTTCTTCAACGGTAGCGTGTACCACGACGTCAACCTTGAGCGCCAAGACTTCTCCGGCACACAGCAGAAGCTGCGCCGCCATCAAACCACAAAGCAACAAGATTGAGCGTGAAAGAAACTTGGTCAATGTCATCATGCCTAGATCAGGTTATTGGTCATCTGCAACATTTCATCTGAAGTCTTGACCGATTTAGAGTTGACTTCATAAGCTCTCTGTCCAGCGATCATATTGACCATCTCCTCCATCACACTGACGTTGGAACCTTCAAGAAAACCCTGAGCCAGTGAGCCAAAACCATCTTCGGTGGGTATCCCGATAATCGGCGCACCAGAAGAATCGGTTTCATAATACAGATTCCTCCCCATACTCCGCAGCCCCGATTCGTTACTGAATAAGGCCAGTTCAAGAACACCAATCTGGTTGGGGGTTGTTTCCCCGTCCAGGAATACATCGACGGTACCATCCTGCCCGATAGAAATACTGGTGGTGTTTTCCGGGATAACAATCTGCGGTTCGAGGACAAACCCTTCGGACGTCGTCAAGCGCCCATCTCCATCTTTCTTAAGTGTGCCAGAACGGGTGTACGCTGTAGTGCCGTCCGGCATGTCAACTTGAAAGAAGCCGCGCCCCTCAATGGCAATATCCAGCTCATTATCGGTCTTCATCAGATCGCCGACGCTAAAGATCTTCTGCACTGCAGCGGTACGTGATCCCAACCCTACCTGAATTCCGGTGGGGGATATGGTATCCGCTGAAGTGGCGCTGCCTGGAGTTTTGCTGACTTGATACAGGAGCTCCTGGAAATCGGCACGGCTTTTTTTAAAACCGCTGGTATTGACGTTAGCCAGGTTGTTGGCGATAACATCTATATTGGTCTGTTGGGTGTCCATTCCGGTAGCACCGGTCCACAGTGATCTAATCATAGAAATATCCTCTCAGTGAATCCTGATATAAATTAAAGTGTCGCTATTTCATTGCTCTTGGAGTTCAAATCGTAATAATTCTTCATAACTTTATTATATGACTCGAACGAACGCATATTGTTGATCATCAGCGCGGCCTCTTGCATCAAGTTTACGTTAGAACGTTCCAGACTACCCTGCAAAATCTGGCTATCTTGCGCTGGCACAACCGCAACGGCATTGCCATTAAAAACAAAGCGTCCGGATGCATCATGGGCAAGATCTTCAAGCGGCAGGTCAAATACAGGAATCCGTCCAAACTCTCCCTCTTCGGTCTGAATACGCCCTTCTTCATCAACGTGGAAGGGGCCCATGGGGAGGATTATGGGTTGATTGTCAGCTGACATAACTGCGTTGCCCTCGTTATCCACCAAAGCACCCTCAACGGTACGACTGAAGGTACCTGTACGGGTGTAAAACATCTCTCCACCACGTTGAACCCGAAACAAACCAGTTCCGGCAATGGCGAAATCAAGTTCGCGCCCGGTATCAGCAATGGCACCTTGCTCAAAGTCTATTCTTGAGGCACCGATGGTGGTAAAGTTATTCCCTCGGCTTTTTGTATTCTGTACAGCATCGCTAAGCACGGATGAAAAACTCATGCGCTGTTTTTTAAATCCGTTGGAATTTATGTTGCTAAGGTTGTTACTAATAACATCCGTAGCATTCATTCGCGTCACTGCACCACTTAAAGCTGTATATATACCTGAACTCATAGCTGTAACTCCGTAATTGCATCAGAAACAAATCGCAGTTGCATGTCACATATTTCGGCATACACAGCGGATAACTTTAGGTAGAGGTGAATTTAGAAGGATATAGCGAGCAGGTTAAAGCGTAATGGCAAGGATGAGTAGATAAAATATGCGGGCACAAACGTCCTGTTGGTGCGCTTGATGCGGTACTTAAAAAGGCTAGTCGTTGGAATGGTCCTGCGCAAGACGAACCAGTGACATCAGTTGTGAAGTTTCAGCCACTGAGATTTGGAGTATTTCAGCTATGTGCTCAGCTTCCATTCCTTGTAGGGCCAGCGCCGCAACATGGCGATAGCGGCTTGGAGTATCACCGGCACATGGCCTGGACTGCAGGCGAGAGAGCAGATCTTCTTCAGGCGCCATAGCACTTGGCATTCCAGTTCTTGGTGCTACTGTGCGCGCACGCAGCTGCTGTTCTTCAAGCCTGTTTATACGCTGCAGCGCGTGATTTAACTGCTGTTCTAACTCCAACCGCCGATCTTCTAGCGTCTGCATGCGCCGCCTTATGCCGCGTAAAATGAGTGCCATGCACAGAATCATGAACGATAGCAGCAACGTTACCACATCTATGGAGCCAAGCGCTGCTACAACATCAGCTACATTAATCTCATTTGTCATTGAAAGTCTGCGTCCCGCGCCAGCTTCGTCTTCAGTTTCACCAACGCTTGGCTATGCAGCTGCGAAATGCGCCCTTCGGTCAGTTCTAAAACCTCGGCAATCTCTTTCTGGGTCAGCTCTTCGTAGTAGTACAGCGACACAACCAGACGCTCTTTCTCTGTAAGGGTTTCAAGATGACGGCCCAACTTACGTGTAAGAGAGCTTTGCTCCAGACTATCATGCGCACTGGGTGAGTCATCCTTGAGCAGGTCCATAAAGTTACGCGTTTCATCCTGCTCATCAAGAACCTCATTCAGACTTACGCAGCCCAAGTACCCCACCTGTGAAAGCATCTGACGATATTCGTCCAGACTCAGTTCCAACTCCGCTGCAACCTCATCCTCTTCGGGAGAGCGACCTAAGCGGTGTTCCAGCTGTTCTATCGCTCGCGATATCCGGGACTGTTTTCCCCTGAGGGAACGGGAAAACCAGTCCATTTTACGAACTTCATCATAAATAGCCCCGCGGATTCGGCGTTCGGCGAAGGTTTTGAACATAACCCCACGTTCAGGGTCAAAACGCGACGCCGCGTCCATGAGCCCTTCCATGGCGGCACTCATCATGTCGTCGCGGGTTACAAAACCCGGGACCTGTGTTTTCATGCGTTCTACCACTAGGCGAGCCAGAGACATATGTTCTCTGGCAAGACTCACCTCGGGGGAAGCAGTATTGGGATAAAGTCCGTACCCGGAAGACATGTCAGGCATTCCCTCCCAGAGATAACAGCCGTTTCCAGAAAAATTGCAGCGACCCCTTGGGCTGAGTGTGCCCTGTTTCGGCGACCAGTTTCCGCCCCAATTGCTCAAAGGCCAGGCTGACTTTATTGCTCGGATACAATTCAACCATCACCTTTTGACAGCGTACCGATTCATACATTTTGCGCTCAAAGGGGATTCCACCCAAATAATCAATGGAGATATCCAGGTAGCGATTGGACACCATTGTCAGCTTGCGATACACATCCAGCGCCTCATCGGTATGGCGTACAGAGTTCACTATAAGACTGAAAGATTTTTCGTGGTACTGGGATGACAGGAGCTTCATAAGGGCATAAGCATCAGTAATCGCAGTGGGTTCCGGGCTAGTTACTACCAGAATGTCTTGCGCGGCCTGATTGAAATAGGTGACGTTATCCGATATCCCCGCCTCAGTATCGATCAGAACGACATCAAAGTCACCTGGTAGGGTTTCCAGGTCTTCTAACAGGCGCATCTTGTGGCCAGAATCCAGGCGGGTGAATTTCTGCACCCCGGAACCAGCCGGCAAAATCTGGATGCCATAAGGACCCTCTACCAAGATTTCCGCCAAACTGTGTTGACCAGAAAAGAAATGGTTGAGGTTATACTGTGGGGCTAGGCCAAAGACTACGTCTATATTGGCCAAGCCCAGATCGGCATCGATTACAAGAACCTTCTTACCCATCTTACCCAGCACCACCGCAAGATTCGAAACTACGGCGGTCTTCCCCACGCCGCCCTTGCCGCTGGTCACCGACAGTACCCGTGCGGCCCGATTTGATCCCGCACTCATACGCGGACTTTCGCTGAGCTGGTCGCTCAACGAGCGCAGGGTTCGTGCCTGATCAGTATGTTCAGACCCTAGGTTTGTCATGAATTTTGTCCTTCACTGCTTTTAAGAATCATATCTCCAACATTTTCCGGAGTAAGCAGAACGATGTCCTCGGGAACTTTCTGACCATTGGCAACATATGACAGTGGGCAATTGTGACGCACATGCACATTCAAGAGAACGCCGGCACCGTCACATTCATCGAGTTTGGTCATAAGCAGGCTACGGGGTGCAAGGGCACTGAAACGCTTGTATATTTCACCGAGATCGCGATCTCGAGTCGTCGCGGAGAGCACCAGGTGGGTTTCAATCTCCGGATCTACTGCCAGAAACGTCTCCAACTCATCCAAGCTGACCGAATCGCGCGGACTGCGTCCTGCTGTATCGATAAGGATGAGATCTTTATTCTGATGGCGTGCAAGCACCTGCTCGAGCTGTTCGGGGCGTACCACAACCTCAACCGGTAGATTCATGATTTCACCATAGACCTTTAACTGTTCCACCGCGGCAATACGGTAGGTGTCAATAGTGATTAGGGCCACTTTCCTTCCACCGGCAAGTAAATAAGCCGCCGCAAGTTTGGCGATAGTAGTGGTCTTCCCCACCCCAGTGGGTCCAATAAGGGCTATGCGGCGTTTATCCCCTTCTTGTTCTGGGAAAATTGAGCCATGGGTTTGAACTAGATCGGCAATGGTGGTGCGCAAAAAAGCCTGTACCTGGTCTTTATCTGCTAACTGGCTTGCTGACAGCTGTCCGGCTACGAAATGAGCGATGGTCTGAGCGGTGTCCCCATCAATACCATAATCTTCAAGCATGTTGACCATATCTGACACTGTTCCATGCGACGTATCAGAGCGATGGGCTGCAGACGAGCCTACAGTAGATGCATGCGGTATACCTATGCGTGGTCGGGCCAAGCGCTCAAGTTGCAAGGGAAGATCTTCAACTAGATCCCCCACCATTTTGCGCAGTGAACCAAGTTCAGCGCGCAACTGCGCTACATCGTAGTCATCCCCGTTCTTATTGTGCATCCCGTACCCAGTGTCAACCGCACGTTTAGCTGACTTCTGTTCAGGCATGTATCCATACGCTGCACCCAAATCTGGATCTCGATATGTACCCCGAGCTAAAGTAGAGGCAACATTTTCCTCCGCGCTTATCACCCGCTGACGCCGCCATATCTGTGCGTAACTCAACTCAGCTTCATCTACATGCTCAGAGAATGGCTTCTCAGCGCGAGGCTCGCCAGAGGAGCTGCGTTCGTAAGCTGACCCCTTAACGCTCTCCATTCCAGCATCGTCATCAATGGCGGCTGTCACTTCGAGCATCGGTTTTCCGAACAGCCCCATTCCCCCTTTACGCACGGTACGTGAAGACAAAATCAGGGCATCTGGCCCCAACTCTTCTCGAATCATGCGTAAAGCGGTAGGCATATCTTCTGATTCAAAAACCTTAACTTGCATCTATCCTCACGGTTCCGATGGAACGTACCTTCAGGTGTGGGGCAATCTCATTGTGGGAAATTACCGCCAGACTGGGCAGGTAGCGTTCGGTCAGTTTTTTGACTTGGGGTCGAATTGTTGGCGAACATAACAACACCGGGGTCATCCCTCCGCTGAAATTCTGTACCTGCTGGGCGATGGCATCCAAAATAGTCTGCGCCTGACGTGGATCAAGAGCCAAATAAGAACCTCCTAGCTCAGTACGTTGCAACGCCTGATTGAAGATTTCCTCTACGCGCCGTTCCAGCGTCAACACCGCCAGCATTCCGTCTTGCGCATATGTAGAGCTTATCTGGCGTGCCAGCGCACCGCGCACCCGTTCGGTAAGCGAATCGGGGTCGACATTCCCAGTGCTGAAATCCGCCATGGTTTCTAATATGGTGCGTAGATCTCGGATGGAGACCCCTTCGCGCAGCAGATTCTGCAAGACCCGCATAATCAATCCCAAGCTCAAGGGGTCTGGCACTAGCTCTTCTACCAACTTCGGGTAGACTCTCTTTAGATTGTCTAGCAAATTCTGTGCCTCTTGGCGTCCAAGCAGCTCGTGGGCGTGGCGCTTAATCACCTCGCTGATGTGGGTTGCCATCACCGTGGTACAATCTACCACCGTATAGCCTGCAATCTGGGCGCGCTCTTTTTTATCCTCCGAAATCCAGATGGCAGGCAGGCCGAAAGCTGGCTCCTTGGTCTCAACTCCTTTTATGGTTTCCGTCGCCATCCCAGGATCCATGGCCATATAGTGCCCAGGAAGCATTTCAGCTCCGGCGACTTTCACCCCTTTGAGGATAAGGCTATATTCATTTGGTTTGAGTTGCAGATTGTCTTTGATATGCACAGGAGGGACAATGAAACCGGAGTCGAGGGCGAATTGCTTACGGATCGAACGGATACGGCCGAGGAGTTCCCCCTCCTGAGCAGCATCTACCATTGGGATAAGACCGTAACCTACTTCGAGTTCAAGCAGATCAACATGCAGCATCTTATCGTAATCCTCTTCCTGCATTTCGGGGCGCTGCTGCGCCTGCTCGCGTGCAACTTCCTGTTCTGCGGCAGCTTCGATTTCACTGGTATGCTGCAGCCTAAATGCAAGAAGCCCAAGAACAATCGACAACGAGACAAAGGGACCGAACGGCATTCCTGGAATAATCGCAAATATCAACAGAATACCCGAAACTACCCACAGAGCTTCAGGATGGATGCTGAACTGCGACTTTAGATCGGAGCCGAAATCGCCGGTTCCAGCGGTGCGGGTCACAAGAATACCTGCTGCAGTAGAAATAACCAGAGCGGGGATCTGCCCCACCAAGCCATCACCTACGGTGAGGATGGTGTAGTTCTGCGCCGCTTCAACAGCGGGCATCCCTTTTTGCATAACCCCGATAACAAACCCAGCGCCGATATTTATCAGGGTGATGATTATGCCTGCGATGGCGTCACCACGCACAAACTTACTCGCACCATCCATGGCTCCAAAGAAGTCTGCCTCTTTAGAAATGTCGGCACGACGTTGTTTGGCCTCCTGATCATTGATCAGCCCCGCATTTAAATCTGCGTCGATTGCCATCTGCTTACCTGGCATGGCATCTAGAGTAAAGCGGGCGGCAACCTCGGCAACGCGTCCGGCACCCTTGGTAATAACCATGAAATTTATTACTACTAAAATTATGAAGATTACTACGCCGACAACATAGTTACCTCCAACCACAAACTGCCCGAACGACATGATAACCGAGCCCGCTGCGCTAGGGCCGGTGTCACCGTACAGCAATATCAAACGGGTAGATGCAACATTGAGGGAAAGGCGAAACAAGGTTGTAGCCAGCAACACTGCTGGGAAGATAGCGAACTCAACTGAGCGCTTCATGTACAAGCTCATAACCAAAATAAGCAACGATATGGTTATGTTAAGCGACAGAAAAATATCGAGGAGAATAGATGGCAAGGGGATAATCATCAGCATCAGGATCATAACAAGACCCAGCGCCGCAACGACATCGCTGCGAACCATCAGATTAACCCACTTATTATGTGTTATTATTTCAAACATCTATCCTACACCACCAACTATCTACGCTTCAGCCCATAGACATAGGCCAGGATCTCAGCCACAGCCTTGAACATCGATTCAGGAATCACGTCACCTATATCTACACCATACAAAGCTCTGGCTACATTGACATTTTCAACCAGAGGGATGTTATGCTCTTTTGCAACCTCACGAATCCTAAAGGCGAGCTCTTCTGCGCCCTTGGCCACCACCACTGGGGCGTCCATTTCTTCATTATCGTAGCGAATCGCTATCGAAAGATGGGTCGGGTTGGTAATAACCACATCCGCCTTCGGAACATCAGACATCATGCGACCGCGCGCCATTTCCTGCTGTAAAGAGCGAATCCTGGATTTAAGATGAGGGTCCCCTTCGCTCTCTTTAAACTCCTCTTTCTGTTCCTGCTTGGTCATTTTCATTTTCTGTTCCATTTCCCAGCGTACGAAGAGAAAATCAAGCAATCCCAGCAGCAACATAATTCCACAGGCCTTGAGCAACACGCTTAAAGCAACGTCCCCTACATAACCAAGGGTGCTGATAACTTCCATATCCACGAGCTTAAGTGCGCGCTCAAACTCACCGGCAAGTGTGGCATAAGCTACATATCCCACGAGCAAAACCTTGGCCAGAGACTTCAACATCTCTACCAGCGCACGTTTAGATACAAAACGTGCTGCACCTTTTATAGGATCAAGCTTGCTGAAATCAGGCACCAGGGGTTTGCCGGTAATCAACCAGCCAATCTGGACAAAACTGGACAAAAACCCCACCACAAGAACGAGAAACAGCAGAGGCATAATCAGCCCTGCCATTTGCCAGACTACGAATATCAGCAACTGTACGATGGATTTTGGGGTTATGAAAAAGGTACCGGAATTATACAGCAGATGTTCAATAAGATTGGTGAGATTCCCCCAGAAGGTTTCGGCATAAAAATACCAGAGGAGGATGGATGCTGCCAGCAGCAGCGCTGTATTGACCTCCTTGCTCTGTGCCACCTGCCCTTTTTTGCGAAAATCGTCACGCCGTTTCGCCGTGGCTTCTTCTGTCCGTTCCTGACCCTGCTCTTCCGCCATCAGCCTCGCAGCCCTTCTAACAACAACCAGAACCGTTCCGGCAACATGGCAAATTCAGCCTGCAACAACGATACCACAACAGACATGGTAAGCCCGGTTATTATGAAAGAGAGCCCAATATTTATAGGAAACGAGAGCAGAAACACATTCATTTGTGGGAAAACTCGCGACATTATCCCCAGAATCAGCCCAGACAGAAGCAACACCGCCAACACGGGAGCACTGAAGCGCACAGCCAGAATCAACATATGCCCCATAAGTTCGACAATGTACGGTACCGCAGGTCCAGATAGATCAAGCAACCCCGGCGGTAAAAGCTCGTATGAAGACACCATGGTGCGCAGAAAAATATGGTGCCCATCAATGGCAAGAAATACCAGAATGGCAAACACATTCTGAAACTGCGACATCAGAGACACCTGACGCTGGTTTTGCGGATCGTACACATTGGCCGCTGCAAAACCCATCTGATACCCCACCACCGTCCCACCAAACTCAACCGCGGTAAAAATAAGTCT
Organism: Desulfuromonadaceae bacterium; assembly: GCA_034006915.1. GTDB lineage: Bacteria > Desulfobacterota > Desulfuromonadia > Desulfuromonadales > Desulfuromonadaceae > JAIVHC01. The sequence continues at coordinate 60,231 of JAVERW010000009.1, forward strand.
GGAGATAAAGCCCAGCATCACTCCCAAGATAACCTCGTTGGCCATAAGTAACCCCATGGACACGGTGGAAAAATCTACAAGATTTATCTTGGTTGCGACCACCGGATACACTAGCAGTGTGAGCATTACTGCCAGAGTCACCTTGATTCGGCCGGGAACCATGTTGGTGCCAAAAACCGGCATACTGGCCAGGATAGCTGCAACTCGAGACAGACAGATAAGCATATGTTGCACGGTGGTGACCGATATCAGGGAGAGCTCCACCTATCAGCCCCCTACAGTTGGTATAGCCTGAAATGTATTCTGCGTAAATGAGATCATCACCTGAATGATCCAGGGTGCGGCAATGATAAGGGAGAGCAACACGGCTACTATCTTGGGGATAAATGTCATGGTTTGTTCGTTAATCTGAGTGGCAGCCTGAAAAATACTGACCATTAACCCGATAATCAGTCCTGACAGCAACATGGGTGCAGAAACAAGAAGTACAGTACGCACCGCATTTTGACCCAGATCTACCACAAATTCAGGTGACAATATTCGCCTCCTTTTCTGCTTGACTCAGCTGCTGCAGCATAAAAAAATCAGGCAAAACTACGCACCAGCGAGCCGACTACAAGTCCCCAGCCGTCCACCAGGACAAACAGCAGCAGTTTAAACGGCAACGAAATCATGGGTGGGGGTAGCATCATCATTCCCATCGACATCAGCACCGAGGCTACTACCATATCAATAACTAAAAATGGTACATAAATCATGAAGCCGATCTGAAAGGCGCGGTTAAGCTCTGAAAGCATAAACGCTGGCACAAGGGTAGTGGTTGAAACCTCTGTGAAGTCAGCCGGTTGTTCAGCGCCCGCTATGTCGATAAGTAACGCCAGGTCTTTTTCTCTGGTCTGGGTAAACATAAATTCACGCATGGGGGCAACCGCCTCATCCAGGGCTGTTTCCAGCGCCATATCCCCGCTCAGATACGGCTGAATCGCATTCTCGTTCATAGTACTGAACACCGGACTCATAATAAAAAAGGTCAAAAACAGCGACAGTCCGATAATGATCTGATTCGGTGGCATCTGCTGGGTAGCCATAGCCTGCCGCACAAACGAAAGGACTACCACTACGCGTATAAACGCAGTGGTCATGAGGAGGATTGCCGGTGCTACCGACATTATAGTCAGTACCAGTAGCACCTGGATTGCGGTAGAGACTTCGGCCGGAGTAGTTGCGTCTGTTACTCCAAAGGAGATGGTAGGGATCTCCAGTGCTACGGCTATCTGAGGTAGCAGCAACGCAGCTCCCATGACCAGAAGAGACAGAATCAAAATGGGCAGAACCGAAACGACCAGAACTGGTAAATGTTTAATACTTCTGGACACGCTCACACCCCATCCCTCTTCACTGCAGGTCCATCTACACCATCCACAGTGTCGGTCATTTGTTGATGTATCAAGGTAGCAAAATCTGGCAGCGTATCTGCTTCGAGTCCGAGACCGGGCTCGGGTTCGGAGCCATTTGCGCTCCAACCTGACAGCAATCGAATCTGCTCTCCGGCGGCGGAAAGAAGAAAACGTCTGCCGTCTACATCAACAAGATAAAGAGCCTTTTTAGGGCCCAAGTGGCGCACCGCACGCACTTCGATATGCTGTCCACCTGTTTTGCCGGGGAGCCAGCCTCGCGACTTACGCACAAAAGCATATAAAAGCAGAAACAACCCCAGCACCAGCACTAGTGCGGCAAGCATCTGCAGAGTCATGGAAAAAAGTGAGGGATCGCTTCTGCCTGCAGCTGCCAGCAGCGGAGAGGGTAAGGCCAGGATGGCCAGAACATAAATAAGCGCTATGCGTGCAACAGGGCTGCGCATACTAACTTAAGCCAGATTTTCAATGCGTTCAGCCGGGCTTACCACATCCGTCAAGCGCAGACCCAACTTATCCTCGATAAGAACCACCTCGCCGCGGGCTATCAGGCGCGAATTAACATATACATCCAATGGTTCGTTGGCCTGCTTCCCCAACTCCACCACATAGCCTTCATCCATCTGGAGCAAATCACGCACTAACATACGTGAACGCCCCACTTCGACAGACACATCCAAGGGGATATCGAGAAGCAAATCTAAGTTTTTAATGTTTTCCGCTCCTGTTTCTGCCTTTGATGTCACATTTCCATTTACAGCCTGTGCGGCATGCTCTTGTGCTTGTGCCTGCTGCTGTTCATTTTCGGCCATTTGATTACCTCCTGTGCAGGCGTTTTACTATCCGCACCGCTTTTTTATTATCGCGTAAACCCGCATAAGCACTGAATTTAGGCTGTCCCTCCACTAGCAGACGTACGCTACTCTGCGGAGTACAGTCAAGAGAGATTATATCCCCGCTACGCAAGTTAAGAATTTCCCGCACGTTCAGCTTCACCCGCGCCAGCTCTGCTGTGACCGTAACCTCCATTTGGCTGAGCTCTTGGGCCATATAGTCCCGCCACTGCCCGGACGGCCGTGCCATGCCCAATTCGGTTTTAAGTTTCTCGCGCACTGGATCCAGCGAACTGTACGGGATCACCAGGCGTATATTCCCTTCAACGTCTTCAATT
>JAVERW010000060.1:0-12121 GCA_034006915.1 Desulfuromonadaceae bacterium
GTGCCGCGCCACATCTTCCCGCACCGCCAGAGCTGACAACACGGAAACGCCGATGCCGCACTTCACTGCCTGACATACCGCCTCATTGCTCCCAACATCAGCTACGATTCGCAACTGTCCGGTATCGAGACCAACCTGCTTCAGCCCAGCACTCATTTCGCTGCGGGTTCCGGAACCGTACTCACGCATGATGAAAGGGACTTCAAGCAATTCTTGTGGTTCAATTTCCCCTTTGCGCGTAAAGGGGTGCCCAGGGTTCACCACAAGGTGCAATTCATCGTGGCATAACTTTTCAAAACTGAGACGCTGATCGCTGGGATTACTCCCGACCAAGCCCAACTCTAGGGTTCCACTAACAACGTCTTCCTCTATCCTTCCGGTGCCCGAAATAAGCAACTGCAGATCGGCGCTGGGGTATTGTTGTTTGAAACCCTGCAACAATGGAGGCAGAATATACGCACCAGGCACGGTACTGGCGCCGATGGACAGGTTCCCAGCGAGATTACCTTGATAACTGCTGATGGCCTGTCTTGCTTCTTTTTGCATCTGGATCATTTTGCGCGCGTATTTATAAAGAATCTTACCGGCATGGGTTGGATGCGCCTGACGGCCGAGACGATCAATGAGTTTTTCTCCCAACTGCTGTTCAAGTATGCGGATATTCTCACTTACTGACGGTTGCGAGAGAAACACCGCACCAGCTGCACGGGTGAAGCTGCCATGATCGACTACAGCACAAAATATTTCCAGACGCCGAATGTCCACGCTGCTCATATCCTCCCAGAGCACCTTAATAGTTTTACTCCAACGCTTGCCAGCATACTGCACTAGCATACAATTTTGTCCCTTGGCCTGACACAACTTAGCCTCTACGCATTCGCGGCAATGCATAATATCCTCGTGCTTCTGGGCATACAAGTCAACACCCTAATAAACAGAACGGGTTCAGCACTGTGACGATGAAACCAGAGAGGAAACCAGGGCATCAATCTTCGAATACATATGAAGTGTTTTATAATCGCCAACGCTCACATTCCGCTATTGGATATGAAACTCCGCTGGGATATGGGCCTACGTGGCAAGCTGTGTAAACTTTTGTCCGGAAAAGTGTTGCCAGATCACTTCCGCCTCGATCATGCCCGGGAGACCCCTTCTTCGCCAAAATAGTGATGGGTGCCACTCACCTCCGCCATTGCACCCGATGCAGATGCTGTTATGCTCCTACCATTTAATCATGTTACTATCTACAAACGGTACGCCACATTAAGTGCAGTAACGCATTTTTTATCTTACGGCCAATTCCCGTCGAAAACCTGAAAACGACATAATCTGCACACATAAACAGTTATTCCGACCGGAGTATAGTATCCACCATGAAGAGCCTCTTCTGTAAAACCAGAAAATCTCTGTATCCCCCACCTTCACATGAGCACAATATAACAGCAGTCTTTCGCATAGTTGTCCCCTTTATATTTATGGTCCCTGTGCTCATACTCGCTCTTCCAGGTGAAAAACACGAAGCTCTGGGTGCTTCAGCCCCGGTCACAGATGTGATGGCTGCAACCCATGCCGATGTAATACTGCTGATCATATATGTGGCTTTAGCGCTGGGATTTTCTTTTCTGTGTTCCGTGGCCGAAGCGGTACTCTTGAGCCTGACGCCAGCCTTTATTGAGGAGCGCAAGAACAAACATCCAAAACAGGCAAAACTCCTGAAGCGTCTGAAACAGGATAATATCGATCAATCCCTCGCCGCTATTCTCACCCTCAACACCATCGCCCACACGGTGGGTGCAATTGGCGCCGGGGCTAAAGCGGCGGCTATCTTCGGCAGCGCGTGGTTTGGATTGTTCTCAATGCTGCTGACTCTGGCAATCCTGTTTTTATCCGAGATTGTCCCTAAAACCATCGGTGCTCTGTACTGGAGCAGGCTGGCGTGGCCCGTTGGAATATTCATTCAGCTTTTAATTCGCACCCTGTATCCCCTGGTATGGATCTCCGAACGCTTAACTCGCCTGCTCTCAAGCGGTAAAAAGCTGCACGTATTCAGCCGGGATGAATTTGTCGCCATGACCAAGATCGGAGAGCGCACTGGGCAGATCAATGACAAAGAGAGCCGCATCATCCGCAATCTATTTCGCTTTGAGCTGTTTCGCGTCGTGGACATAATGACTCCGCGCACGGTAATGGTGGCGATAAAGGCCGACATGGGCATCGGGGAGATATTTGATTTTGTAGTGCAACAACCATTTTCGCGTATGCCGGTTTATAAAGTGGACATTGACGACATCAGCGGCTTTGTTCTAAAGACTGACATCTTACTGGAAAAGGCGCAGGGGCGCGACAACACTCAGATCAAAAGCCTGACCCGCGATCTGCTCAACGTTCCGGAGAGTGTGTCGCTCTCAATGCTGATGGAACACCTGCTTAAAGAACGTCATCATATCGCGCTGGTAGTGGATGAATATGGCGGCACCGAAGGTATTGTGACCCTGGAGGATCTGGTGGAGACCCTGATCGGTATCGAAATCATGGATGAGAGTGACACGGAACAGGATATGCGCGCAGTGGCACGGCGCCTGTGGGAGAAACGTGCCAAAAAACTCGGCATAGACGCTGAAATTGTAGCGCAGACACGGAACGATTAAGCCTCACAAAGTGTTTCTAAGTGTTTCTAAATAAAACCGAAGAGCATCCGTATTCCCATAATAAGGAGAAAAACAGCAAACAACCGCTTCAGGCGTTCCACCGGCAAACTGTGCGCTAACCTTACGCCTAAAGGTGCTGTCAAGACACTGGCAAGGGCAATCCCGACCAAGGCCGGCACATAGATGAATCCAATACTCCACTCAGGCAAATCCGGCACTGTCAGACCGTTGAGTAAGTAACCAACACTTCCAGCTAATGCGATAGGGAACCCGATGGCGGCCGAGGTGCCCACTGCGCTATGTACGGGTTGATTAGCACGAATTAAAAACGGCACGGATAGACTGCCGCCGCCGATACCCACCATGCTTGAAACTCCCCCGATAACGGTTCCCATGCCAAATATTCCCACTGCTCCTGGCAGGGTATGTTTCGGTTGCGGGCGTACATTAAAAAACATGCGCGCCGCGACATAAAAAATAAATAGCATGAACATTACACTCAAAAATTTACTACTTAGCTGTGCCGCAACCCAAGAACCCAAAAAAGTACCGCATAAAATACCCGGTGTAAGGGTACGCACCACCGGCCAGAGGACCGCACCTCGTGCATGATGGGAGCGAAAACTAGATACAGAGGTAAATGCGATAGTCGCCAGCGATGTTCCTAGCGCCAGGTGGAGGATGTAGATTTCTGGAAATTGCTGCACCGAAAACAAAAACGCCAGCATGGGAACCGCGATAACCCCCCCCCCGACCCCAAACAATCCTGCTAAAATTCCAATAAACGCCCCCGTCAACAAATACATAAGCCAAAACATATTTCAGAACTCCCACTAAGTTTAAGCACAATGCGCGCTACGCAAGGCTGCAATTTAACCCATAAAAATATTACCGCAACACATCAAACTATTGCAGTATCGATAGACTCAAAGTAAAAACGTACCGTCGTAAGGACTCAACCATACAGAGAATCCCCCCAGTATTTGAAGTAAAAAAGGGACGGAACCAATGTTGGTATTTTTATTCAGATACGTTAGGATGGATGTCAGGCGCGGCCTTCTGAAAATTATCTACCTATATGCTAAATAATGAAATAAAAACGGGGAGAACAAACCTATGGAGAATAAAATCCGCCTTGGAATAAGTTCTTGTCTTCTCGGGAATAAAGTTCGTTATGACGGCGGACATAAACTAAATCGTTATCTGCACGATACGTTGGCTCCGTACGTAGAATATGTTCCGGTATGTGCCGAGGCTGAGATCGGCCTGCCGGTTCCCCGCCCGACGCTACGCCTGGTGGATACGGACGATGCTGCGATAGGGATGGTTTTTTCCAAAACTGGGGAAGACATAACCGAGAGCATGCGAAGTTGGTCCCAGCGCCGCGTTAAAGAATTAGTCGCAGAGAACCTCGACGGTTTTGTATTCAAAGCCAACTCACCTAGCTGTGGCATGGAACGGGTCAAAGTCTATGCCAAAAAGGGGATGCCACATAAAGACGGAGTTGGGCTATTTGCCGCAGCCTTCATGCAGCACTTTCCCCTCCTGCCTGTTGAAGAAGAGGGCCGCCTGAATGACGCCGCTCTGCGGGAAAACTTTATAACCCGAATATTCACCCTGCAGCGTTTCCGCCGCAGTTTAGGCGACAATCCCTCCTACGGAGCGGTTGTAAAATTTCATACCCAACACAAACTCCTTATCTTCTCCCACAGCGAAAAGATTTACCGAGAAATGGGGAGGTTGGTAGCACATGGTAAAGCCCTACCGTTCGAAGAGTTTCTAGCCGAATATCGCACCCTGCTACTCAAAGCCTTGCAACTGAAAACCACCCTGAATAAACACACCAACGTGCTACAGCATATTATGGGGTACTTCAAGCACGATCTGAGCAGCGACGAGAAGCAGGAAGCCCTTGATCTGATCCACAGCTACAAGCAAGGGCTGGTTCCGCTAATCGTCCCTATCACCTTACTCAACCATTTTGTGCGCAAATTCAAACAGGAATATCTACACGAACAAGTGTATCTAAAGCCCCACCCAAAGGAACTCAAGTTGCTCAACCACGTGTAAAGAGCTAACCAGAAATTTATTGCTCAGCAAATTTACAATCAATGCTGCAAAAAGGAGTGTGGAATGAACCCGCGAAAAATAAAAGAAAAAATCCACTGGATGGGAAGTATCGACTGGAACTCGCGTCTCTTTGATGAACTTATTCCTTTGCCGGACGGAACAAGTTACAACGCATTTTTGCTTGAGGGGAGCGAGAAAACTGCCCTTATTGATACAGTCGACTCAAAGTTTTTCCCAGAACTGGAAGATCAGCTTAAAGATGTTGTCAAACTTGACTATATCATTTCGCTACACGCCGAACAGGATCACTCCGGCAGCATCCCGGCGGTACTAGCCAAATACCCACAGGCAAAATTAATTACCACCCCTAAAGCAAAGGAGATCCTCCTGGACCTCCTTGAAATTGACGAGAACTCCATCATCACGGTAGCAGATAAAGAAACCCTGAGCTTAGGGGACAAAACCCTGGAATTTATCCATATGCCTTGGGTCCATTGGCCCGAAACTATGGTGGCGTATCTCAAAGAAGACAAAATACTTTTCAGTTGCGACCTCTTCGGCTCCCACATTGCAACAACCGATCTCTTTGTTACCGACGAAGCCCGTGCCTATGAAGCGGCTAAACGCTATTATGCCGAGATCATGATGCCGTTTCGCCTGATGATCAAAAAACATCTGGAAAAACTTGCTCCCTACGCTATTGACATAATAGCCCCAAGCCATGGGCCGCTGCTTAAGCGCCCAGCCTTCATCTTGGACGCATATAAAGACTGGATTGATGGCACACTGAAAAATACTGTGGTGCTGCCGTATGTTTCCATGCATCAAAGTACTGAGAAAATGGTAGATTATCTAACCTCTGCCCTGACTGACGAAGGGGTCAAGGTCGAACGGTTTAATTTAACCATTACCGATATCGGAAAACTCGCGATAGCCCTCGTCGATGCCGGAACCATAGTTGTCGGTACCCCAACAGTGCTGGCCGGCCCGCATCCAGCGGCAGCATCTTGCGCCTTTCTTGCCAATGCCTTGCGTCCGCGCACAAAATATCTGTCGATAATCGGCTCATATGGCTGGGGCGGGAAAACCATCGATACCTTGGCGGGGATGATTCCAAATCTCAAGGTAGAAATTATTGAGCCTGTCCTTTCAAAAGGCTCCCCAGCGCAGGAAGTTTTCGATTCTCTGCAAAAGCTGGCAAAGACCATTGCGGCAAAGCACAAGGAACAGGGATTTGAGTAGACCAGGGCAAGGGCAAACCAAGGAGCATTTCACCTCCCTTAAAACTACACCCCAAACTTCGATTACCCCCCTTCCAGGGGATCATAAGGAAGAACATGCTACTTTATCGTGATTTGAAAGCAGACTACCAATTTACCGATGCAGAAGCGCAACGCCTGCACTCACTTCATCCCCGCATGGAGCAGCTGGCAGATAAGTTTATCAGTGAATTTTATGCATATATCTGGGGGTTTGGGGAAACCGCGCACTTTTTAAAAAACAAAGAGATCATTGCCAAACATAACTTTAAAATCAAGGAATGGTTTCTCAATTTGTTCTGCGGTGATTACGACATGCGATATTTTACCAATCTTTATAAGATTGGTGAAATACATGTAAAGATCGGTCTACCAACACATTATGTGAATTCTGCTTTCACTTTTACCCGAACCTTTCTCCTGCAGAATGTGACGGAATATTTCCAAGATAAAAAACAGCATCTCGAAGAGGTTTGCGCTATAGAAAAGATATTAGATATGAATCTTGATGTTCTCACAAGCTCATACAGAGAAGAGGAACTGGGAAGGTTTTTGTCTTTATCGGGATTCGAAAAATCTATCCTGGTCGGGTTAAAAAAATTCAATTCTTATGTAAATCTTTTCCTGGCCACGGCATTGGCTCTAGTTGCGTTTTTTGCAATCAGTTTGTTCGCCTATGATATTTATTTACTGTTTGCTGCAAAAATAGAAATCGAACAGGGGATATTAACCATTTTGGGCAGCTTACTGCTTTTATGGGCCGCCATTGAATTGATCCACGAAGAGATCAATCATTTACAGGGGAAAAAATTCGCCATCGGAACGTTTATTATGTTGGCGATGGCCGCGCTGATCCGCAAGGTGCTTATTTACTCCTTATCCGCTGAAAAAGCCCACGAGCTTATGGTGATCGGGGGGGTAATTGTAGGCCTGGCCATTGCTTACTGGCTTGTAGAAGCAAAAGATAAGTCATCCAACCATTTTTAAGCAGGTGCCGCCAGGCGTCCCTTTAAAGAAGGATTACCCATATGCACCCAACGCAGCATCAGGCAGAGAAAAAGCAAATCCTCATCACCGGAGCCACCGGCTACATCGGACGCAAGCTCAAACAGCGCCTGCTTAACCGCAGTGATCTAAAACTGCGCCTGCTGGTACGCGATCCCACTCGTATAAGTGCAGCAGCCCGGCAGGGAGTGGAAACCATCAAAGGTGATACCTTTGACCAAGGTGCGTTGCAGAACGCCCTAACTGGGATAGATACGGCCTTCTATCTCATCCATTCCATGGGAAGCAAGGGTGACTACGCCAGCAAAGACCGTCTGAGTGCAGCAAATTTTCGCGCTGCCGCAGAAGCCGCCAAGGTTAAAAAAATTGTGTATCTGGGTGGACTTGGCGAGCGCGAAGACGCCAGTGAACATCTACTGAGCCGGATAGAAACTGGAGAAATACTCAGCCCCAATACCCCCAGCGGCCCACACACTCTGTGGTTGCGCGCTGGAGTTATCCTCGGAGCTGGGAGCGCCAGTTTTAATATAATCCAGGATCTGGCTCGCAAACTGCCGCTTATGATCACCCCAAAGTGGGTTACAACAAAAACCCAACCCATCGCTGTGGATGATGTTCTCCGTTATCTCGAAGCTTCCATAGATCTGGATCTGCAAGAAAACCTTCAAGTGGATATCGGCACAGATATCACCAACTTTAAAGGATTAATGCGACAGGCGGCCAAAAGTATGGGGCTGAAGCGTTGGCTCCTACCCCTCCCTTTTTTCAGCCCACGCCTGTCCTCGTACTGGCTGGTTTTTATCACCAAGGTACCGTTCAGCATCGCTTCTGCCCTGGTCGACGGCCTAAAGTCAGAGACCATTGCCACCAATAATAATGCAGCTAAATATTTTCCCGCTATTCACCCCATGTCGATGCAACAGGCCTTTGAAAAAGCTCTACGTGAAACCGCAATGGAATGAAAAACACCTCTTTTAGACATATAGCGGGCTCACGTCAGACATAGCTCAACCGTGCCAGATGCCGAAAACCCCTAGCAGAATTAAAGCAGCGAAACCCAGGCGGATACGCCCACAAGTTTCGCCCAGAAACAACAGCCCAATACCAACACCTATCAGTAGGCTCACCTGGCGCACCGGTACTGCGTAACTCACTGGCGCCAAACTCAGACCATAGCGAAAGCTGAGAAACGACGCCATGATAACTGGGCCGGAAATCAGGACTAGGCGGGGATGATGGCGCGCTTCCGCCATAACCCGCCCGCGATAACAGGGGCGCAGCAGGTTGAGCGACATAAATACCAGCATGAAGAACACCAGCACATAGGTAAAATCAAACGCAGGGTAGGCATTGACCCCTATTTTATCCAACACCGCGCCGATGGAATAGATAAACCCAGCCAACAGAGCTGCGCGCACCGCGCGATCCCGCAGACAGGTGAGCGGATACAATGCATCGCGCCAACTCAAGCGCCGCAACTGAATCCCGTAGGCGCCCACAGCGATGAGACCTATCCCCGCAAGCCCTGCGATGCTAAGATGCTCCCCCAAAAAAAGTACACCCCACAGAGGCACATACAACATGGATGTCTGCACTAGGGGATATGTTACCGAGAGATCACCGCTGCGGTAGGCGTATCCCCCCAGCCAGTGGTATACTACAAAACAAACTGCTGCAACGGCACTTAGCCAGACCAATTCAGAAGTGATAAGCAACGTTCCAGCGCGCAACCACAGCGCCAGCGTCATCAGGGCCCATGCATTGACGAACATCCACCAGATGAACACCGTTTTGTCGCTACTCTGCTTTACCAGCAAATTCCACAGGGCATGCATCAGGGCGGAACACAGAATTAAGAGTAAGGCTAAGGTTTCCATGCGTACATTTTAGTTGAAATAAATTTTAAATGATAGCCTCGACGCCAAACCAAAACTATCCGCACACGCCAAGATACAATCATGCGGACAAAACACTATGCGCATCAGATAGATATGCCGAAAACATGGATAGAAAATTATTGTTATCCACAGAGCGGATCAAAAATAAAAGTCTAAATCCATCCACCCTTCTTTACCCTCACTTAAAACCTTAGCTGAAGGATGAAAGCTATGCACAAAACCCGTACCGAATCCGATTCCCTTGGCACAATGCAGGTCCCAACCGAAGCTCTGTACGGAGCCCAAACTGCTCGTGCTATTGATAATTTCCCCATCTCAGGCATCTGTCTGCCACGCCCCATGCTGCGTGCCCTCGGGCTCATCAAGAAATATGCGGCACACAGCAACTACACACTAGGCATGCTAAATAAAGATGTAGCCGACGCCATACAGGCCGCAGCGACTGAAGTTATAGAGGGAATCCACGACCGTCAATTTCCGGTGGATATCTTTCAGACCGGATCCGGCACTAGCAGCAACATGAACAGCAACGAAGTTATCGCTAACCGAGCCACGATCCTACTCGAGCAGGATAAAAGCTCTGAACATATCCATCCCAACGATCACGTCAACATGGGTCAATCGAGTAACGATGTGTTCCCCAGCGCTATCCACATTGCATGCGCTGAACAACTTCATGCAACTCTCTTCCCCGCACTGCAAGAGCTGCACGCCAACCTGCTGAACAAGCAGGAACAATTCAAGGATATAATCAAAATCGGGCGCACCCATCTTCAGGATGCTACCCCGATTACCTTTGGGCAGGTGTTTTCCGGCTATGCGTGTCAGATCGAACTTGGCATTGAACGCTTGCAGCACGCCGCACAGGGATTGCTTGAACTCCCTCTGGGAGGCACCGCTGTGGGTACCGGACTCAACACCCATGTGGAGTTCGCACCATGCACGATTAAAAAGATAGCTGCGGATACCGGCCTTGAATTCAAGGAGGCGTACAACCACTTTGAAGCCCAGGGGAGCAAGGATGCCGTGGTCAGCGTCAGTGCGGCCTTGAAAAACTGCAGCGTCAGTCTGTTCAAAGTTGCCAACGACATCCGTTTTCTGGCCAGCGGACCGCGTTGCGGCATTGGCGAATTGATTTTACCGGCGGTCCAACCGGGAAGCTCAATCATGCCCGGGAAGATCAATCCGGTTATGGCTGAATCCCTCATGCAGGTGTGCGCCCAAGTGCAGGGTAATGACACCACAGTCACGGCCTGCGCTCTGGCTGGAAACTTCGAATTAAATGTAATGATGCCGGTGCTGGCGTACAACACCCTACAAAGCATTGAGCTGTTGAGCAACGGCATAACCGCGTTCAACGCCAAATGTTTGGCAGGCCTTGAAGCAGACTCAGAGCGCTGCTCCAACCTGCTGGAGAAAAGTCTCGCGCTGGTAACAGCGCTAGTACCACAAATTGGCTATGATCACGCTGCACGACTGGCCAAGGAAGCCCACCAGAGCGGTGCTACCCTACGCGAACTCGCGTTGCGCGATGGAATTGATGCCGCAACGCTGGATCGCCTTCTGGATCCAGCCCACATGTTGAGCCCGGAAAAGTAACCATGGAAAATGCCGAAGCTGCGACTATTAAAAATGATATACATGCCGTAACCACTGATGCAGGCAGGGTTTGCTTCAGCCTTCCGCCCTGGCTAACAGAGATGGAACTCAAGATCAAGGCTAGCTCACTTACCACAGACACCGATAAAATGAACTGGGTTTTGAAGTTGGCGCACCGCAACATCGCCGATGGCGGCGGCCCTTTTGCAGCGGCGATCTTCGCGCTTGACACAGGTAAGCTTGTTGCCCCCGGAGTAAATCGGGTGGTGGCGCTGAACTGCTCAGTACTTCACGCCGAAATGCTTGCCATTATGCTGGCACAGCAGCGCTTGGACAACTACAGCCTCAACCCTGAATCCGGGCCTGGGTATGAACTGGTAACCTCAACCGAACCCTGCGCCATGTGCCTGGGAGCAATTCCCTGGGCCGGGCTGAAGCGTCTGGTGTGCGGTGCACGCGACCAAGATGCGCGCGCCGTGGGTTTTGATGAAGGGGACAAGCCGGAGCACTGGGTCAACAGCTTGGAGAGGCGTGGCATCAAGGTTACCCGCGATATATGTCGAACAGAAGCCGCCAAGCTGTTGCAAGAATATAGTCGCACTAACGGAGAAATCTACAACGGGGGATAAATAGAGAAATAAAGCTGGCTTTAAAATCCCAACATAGGCATAATGTTCTGCTCTATATCTGCCGCTACCCCGCCTCTGGCAAGTCCGGCTCCCCTCCGTCAGCAAGGTACACGCACAATGTTTTCCCCTGAATTCAGCGCTCTAGGCGTCGCTCCAGAACTCTTAGCCGCCCTATACGATCTCGAGTATCAACATCCCTCTGCTATTCAAGAGCAAAGTATTCCTCTGCTACTGGAAGGAAAGAACCTGCTCGGGACTGCACAGACCGGCACCGGCAAAACTGCTGCGTATGCCCTGCCATTACTGCAGCGCCTTACTCCGCGCACGGACAAACGCCCTCAGGTGTTAGTGGTAACACCGACGCGCGAACTCGCCATTCAAGTAGCGCAAGCGATGGAGAGCTTTGCACGCAAGCTCAAATGCTCCATCATCCCTATATACGGCGGCAGCGCCATGGTGCCTCAACTTAAGCGCCTAAGCGCCGGTATCGATGTTGTAGTGGGAACTCCAGGACGTTTGATCGATCACATTCAACGCCGTAGCCTTGATTTGAGCGGCATTGAAGCGATCGTGCTAGATGAAGCGGACGAGATGCTGCGCATGGGGTTTATCGATGACGTAGAAACCATCTTGGCCGCTGCACCGCCGCAGTGCCAGCGCGCCCTGTTTTCCGCCACTATGCCAAGGCAAATCAAGCGTGTGGCAGATAAATATTTAGGCGACGCTCAGCACGTGCAGATATCTACTCCGACAACCACCCTGGATCAGATTGAGCAGTACCACGTGCTCTTGCACAGCGGACAAAAAGTTGAAGTTCTGAAACGTCTGCTGGAAGTAGAAGAAATAACTGCTGCCATGGTGTTTGTGCGCACCAAAGAAGCTACTACTGAAATAGCCGCGCAACTGAGCAGTGCTGGATACAAAGCCGCTGCCCTAAATGGCGACCTAAGCCAGCAGATGCGCGAACAATGTATCCATCGCCTGAAACAGGCCCAAATTGACATCGTAGTTGC
>JAVERW010000061.1:0-11869 GCA_034006915.1 Desulfuromonadaceae bacterium
ATCTACCAAGGGGATAATTTCGACGCCTGAAAACTCGTTTTCTGCAGGGATACGGGTGGTAAATACCCAACAATCCTTGTCTGGATGGTGACACAGGCGTGCATTTTTCGGCATCCGTAACGCAGTACCCAGGATGATAGGTTGGGGGTTTTCCCCCGACCAGTATCTAACCGTCAGTTGGGGGTCATCCGCCAGGACTGTATCTATCCCAACCAGGATTCCATCGTGCATGCCTCTGAGCTGGTGGGTCAGGCGATTGGAATCTGCCCCACTTAGCACCACAGGTTGGCCTCGTTTGGTGGTGATACTGCCACCCCAGCTCTGGGCGTAGGAGAGGGTGACGAACGGGCGGCTCTCCGATTGAAATGTATCTTTGCGGATGTTTAACCACTGCTCAATCCGCTGATTGCAGTTCATTGTATGCTTCACGTGTTCTCCCCCACTGCTTTTAGGGTTTAAATCTGATATTATGGGTAAAAGTTGAACTTTTCGACCAGACAAAACCCAACACACTACTCAACACTCTAGCCAAAAAGGAGTCAATTGCAATGAGTCCAACTTCAGAGTCTCAACATCACCGTGTAATTATCCTAGGTTCAGGCCCTGCCGGGTATACTGCAGCCATATACGCCGCGCGGGCGAATCTTGAACCTGCCCTTATCAGCGGGATGCAGCCCGGCGGTCAACTGACCACCACCACTGAGGTGGATAACTGGCCAGGGGAACACGCCGGGGTTGAAGGTCAGGAGCTGATGGAGCGGATGCGCCAGCACGCAGAACGTTTTGAGACCAAGTTTATTGCCGACCATATTGAAAAGGCCGACTTGAAACAGCGTCCCTTTGTTCTAGAAAGCAACGACCGCGTCTACACCTGCGATGCCCTGATTATTGCCACTGGAGCTTCTGCGCGCTATCTGGGGTTGCCCTCTGAAAATGCGTTTAAGGGCAAGGGCGTTTCTGCCTGCGCCACCTGCGATGGTTTCTTTTATCGCAACAAGCCAGTTGCAGTTATCGGCGGTGGTAATACCGCAGTGGAAGAAGCACTGTATCTGGCCAATATTGCCAGCAAGGTCACCGTTGTGCACCGGCGCGACCAGTTTCGCTCCGAAAAAATTCTAGCGGATAAACTTAAGCAAAAAGCTGAAAATGGCAACGTGGATATTGCTTGGTTCCATGTTCTCGAGGAGGTGCTTGGAGATAACATGGGGGTGACCGGCATCCGTATCCGCGATGTGCGCGACAACTCGACGCAGGATATTGACGTGGACGGGGTGTTTATCGCTATCGGGCACTCCCCCAACAGTGGAATATTTGCTGGGCAGTTGGAGATGCAGGATGGCTACATTAAAACCAGCCATAGCGCAGACGGGTTTGCAACCCAAACCAGTGTCCCAGGGGTGTTTGCCGCTGGAGATGTGCAGGACTATGTCTATCGCCAGGCAATAACCTCAGCTGGAACCGGGTGTATGGCGGCGATGGACGCCGAACGCTTTCTCGACGGATTGGGACAAAGTCCCTGAGCTTCTTAGGCGCTTAATACCTTATTTTTTGGAGCATACTGAAGATTAACGCTGGGCCCGCCTGGGGGGAATCCCTGCACAAGGATTTTCCCAACCATGGCGGGCCTGTTTATTTTCAACGCAGTAGATGCTTCACCACTGAATAGAGAATAACTCCCCTCTATACCAGATGTACGTACTATGGTATAAGCGGCGTTATCGTTCAGGTTAGGGTACCTGAATCTGCGTCGGGATGTTCGCTAAAATATTTGCCGAATATCTTCAATAGAGGTGGCGTAGCGTGTATTTCAGCAAAACTGGTATTAAAATCACAAAACGGGAAAAAGGAGAGACTGTATGGCAAGAAAGATTGTACTGGTCGCACTGTTGGTGCTACTGGGGGCAGGCAACGTATTTGCGCTGGAGATCTACCGCAAGGATGATATTTCGCTTGACGCGGGCTGGTGGGGTCAGGTTTGGGGACAGACCGTATCGAACATGGATACCAATAACAGTGGGCGCTATAACGATCGTCTGAATGATTTTCTGGTGCGGCGCTCCTATTTTTACCTCAGTGGTACCGTTACCCCGGAGCTTAGTTTCTTTATGCACTATGCTGGAGATAAGCTGGGGATGGATGAAATAACGAACGATTCAGGTAGCGGACTTGGCTCCGGCCTGGCTCTGCGCGATGCCTGGGTCAACTACAAGGTGCTGGGGGAGGGCCTCATGGTGCAGGCCGGTCGCATGTATGTGCCGTTTACACGCGATTATGGCACTACCTCCACCAAGTCTCTGCTCACCACTGACCTCAACTGGGGTCAGGGGGGGCATCGCAGCACTATTTTCTATCCCAGTAATGTAGGGCGTGATGATGCTCTGACTGTATGGGGGAATATCCTTGAAAATAAGCTCCAGTATCGTTTCATGATCGGTGATGGGGAAGAAGATGATGCTAAAAATCATGACGATACCATGCGTTATGCCGGGCGTCTGAGCTACAGCGTGTTTGACCCCGAAACCAAGTGGTTTAACGCCGGTACCTATCTTGGCACCAAAAGGGTTTTGAGTTTCGGCGTGGGTGCCGATACCCAGCGTGATCTTATCCTTGCGGGTAAGGAACAGAACTATTTTGCCTGGACTATGGATGTGTTCTACGAGCAGCCCATGGGAGACGGTGATGCCATCACGTTTACGGCATCGTATATTGATGTGAGTAATACTGTGAATAGGATCACCTTTACCCACCTGGACTTTGGCGACGATGGTTCCATTCTGGCGCTGAAGGCAGGCTACTACCTGGGTTCTAAATTAGGGCCGGGCAACCTGCAGCCGTTCGGGCACTATCAGCGCATCAACCCGGATGGGAGTGGAAGTTCCAATACCCATATTTATGGAGTAGGAGCGAACTACTATCTCAAGGGTGCCGCCAACAAGATTACCCTTGAGGGGACCTTTGTGGACCAAAACAAGAAGGTTAGCTACACCGACATTCAGGATGAGACCCTCGTAACCCTGCAGTTTGCCGTTGGGTTCTAATTTTAACCTGATTTATTTTTTAAGCTCAAATATTGAGAAAAGATATAAGCGCTGTCGCCATCCTGCCGCCATCCTGTTATAGGGATGGCGGCAGTTTTTGTATGCGCTGGCGCGTCAGCACCGCGAGGACAGAGGGCAACTGCATGAGATGGGTGGAGATGTGTACGCCGTAGCGATGAAGGATGAGGGGTGAAGATGACATATCTGATATACTACCGTCATACCTATGGCGTCCTGCCTATGGAGATCTGCGGGCAAATGCTCCACTATGGCATTGTGCCTCACAAATTAAATGCTATATGTTTCTTATCGGCACGTAGAGTTACAGCGCCGCTTCTGAGTCACGTAGCCGCGTAGCATGCCGTACCTTTTAGGAATTTACTTTGGGAAGCCAAATAAATAAGCTCCTAAGCTCCAGGCTTATCAGCGTCGGCGCTGAATCATCCTAACGAACGGAGAAGACATGTCGTGTGAAAAGTGTACGTCAGTACCTAGGTTCCCACAGGGTATGCTGCGGATATTTATCAACGCCGGTCATGTCTATATTCTGGAGAAAATGATGAATTGGCTTGCTGTGCATGATTTTAGCGCGCAAGAGGCTGAAGGTCAGATTGTACTTGAAACTGCAGAATTTGCGGCGCTGGTGCGTGCAGTCGGAGATGACCCTTATTTTAATCCTGTGGAGTTGGATAGCCTTAACGTGCTGCCTCTAGGAATAGAAACGAAGTTGCATTTTGGACATGTGACCGAGGCCAAATCTCTGCGGGCGTGGCATATCCTCCTAGACGCACATGAGTTGGTGCGCATCTTGGAGCAAGGCGCCATCAGGACGCTGTTCCAGCCCATTATTTGCGTTGAAGATATGTCGGTGTATGCCCACGAAGCGCTGGCACGCGGGGTACAGAGCAACGGTGATATGATGGCGCCGGAGTTGATGTTTGATATCGCCCGAGCCACGGGGATGCTGTTCAACCTCGATCGCCAATGCCGTGAAGGTGCTATTCGTACCGCAGCGCGGAAGCAACTGCAACGCAACTTATTTGTCAATTTTCTCCCCACAGCTATCTACAGTCCCGAATACTGCCTGCGTGACACGGTACGTTGGGCACAGCAGCTTAATTTCGATCCTGTCACGATAGTGTTTGAAGTGGTGGAGGCGGAAGAGGTCAGCGATATCGAGCACCTCAAACGCATTCTGCGCTATTGCACAGAGCGTGGTTTTCGTGTTGCTCTCGACGACGTGGGTAGTGGCTACGCCTCGCTGAATAAGTTTGTGCAGTTGGCCCCTGACATTATCAAGCTGGATATGGAGTTGGTGCGAGATATCCATAAGATTGAAGTAAAGCAGGCTGTGGCGCAGGCGCTGGCGCATATGGCGCGCAAAGCCGACTGTATGCTGCTAGCAGAAGGGGTTGAAACTGCAGATGAGTTTGCTTGGTTCAAGGAGCTCGGGGTGGATTATGTTCAGGGGAATTATTTTGGCAAGCCAGCATCTGAACCACTCCACCGGATTTGAACGACTGTTTCGTGTAGCAGGGTTTAACGCTAGCGGAAAAATGGGTGCATCTACTATAATTTAAAGGAGTTAGCCATGACTGAAAAACCAGAAGATACCACTGGTGCGGAAAAAGAGCAGAGTAATTGCAGGGATGAAAGTCCACTGGAGCAACTGCTCTATCTTGCTTTGGGTACTGCGCTGGCAGCTAAGAAGCGCATAGAGAGCGATAGCACTCAGTTTCGCGAATTTCAGCAACAGGCGCAAGATAATGCGCGTACACTGCTTAAAGGGTTGAGTTCGCGCGGCGAAGAGGGACGGAATACAGCTCGAGACACGGCACGGGATGCTTTGCGTACGTTGCTGCGCGAAGTGATTGACGACCTTGGCCTCGCCACAAAGAAAGACTTGGAGCAGCTGAAACAAGATCTGGAGCGTTGATTTGAAGTTGCGTCCGCGGTTGATTTTACGCCAGTGCAGTCCACAGCGCATGTATGCGATTTTTCGCTTTTTAGTGACAGTGTTTCTGCTGCTGCGGCGACGGCAGCGCTGGCTGCTGTGGAGCCCCCTCGGCCCTGAAGCCCTCGTTGCTACTATCCGTACCTTAGGGACCAGTTTTTTAAAACTGGCACAGGTGCTTGCCACCAGGGCGGATTTTTTCGATTCAAATTATCTGGAAGCTCTGCGCCAACTTCACGATCAGATGCCTCCCATGCCTCCGGCGCAGTGCGCCACCGTATTTGCTGCGGCATTCTCCGATCCGGAGGTGTTTACCACCTTTGATTCGACCCCACTTGCCAGCGCCTCCATCGGTCAAGTGCATCGTGCGATTCTGCGTGAAGGGGGACAGGAAGTGGCGGTAAAACTGCGGCGCAAGGATATCCGTACCATAGTACGCATTGATATCGCGCTGTTGCGTTTGTTTCTGCTTCTGTTTCGCCCCTTGTTCAGTAGTCAGACGCGCAATTCCATCGAGGCGGTATTGCGCGCGTTTACTGTGGTAATTCTACAGGAAGTCAGCATGGAACACGAGCTGGCCAATCTGCAACAGTTCAGTGAAGCCTACGCCGATTCCAGCATCCGCTTTCCCCGACCATACCCTAAATACTGCAGTGACGCGGCGCTGGTGATGAGCTTCGAGTCCGGAGTACGTATCGACGACACTGCTGCAGTAGCACGTCTGCCGGTGGAGTTTTCCGACTTGATGGAACAACTGGTGCTGTTCTATACGGAACAGATGCTGGTGAAGGGTTTTTTCCATGCTGATCCGCATCCGGGGAACCTGCTGGTCAACGAAGCGGGTGAATTGGTGCTCCTTGATTTTGGCATGGTGAGTCGAATTCCTCACCATACGCGTCAGGCCATGATTCAGGCGGTGAAGGCATCCTACGAACACGACTATGAACGTTTGATCAGCGCGGTGCGACGTCTCGGTATTCTCACGGAAGAGGCTGATCTGCAAGGGATGAGCACTATCGCAGAAGAATTATTCGGCATTTTCTCCAGTAAACATCTTAACGCCGCCAGTATGCAAGATCTGGCTTTTGGCGTTCTAGATCTGCTCCACGACCAGCCCTTTAAACTCCCTCAGGATGTTATCTATGTCATGCGGGTCAGTTCGCTGCTGGAAGGTTTGGGAACCCAGTACGTACCGAACTTCAATGGGGTTAAGGATATTCTCCCGATTTTAAAGCAGAATCTCACCCGCGCTTTGGGGGAAGAAAATTGCGGCGTCGAGGCCATAGTGCGTGAGGCGCGCCAGTTCCCCCTGACGCTGGTGCGGGCGCGGCGGGTGATCGAACAGGCTGAGCAGGGGGACATGGTGGTGCGTATCAGTGGGGCGGATCGAGCGTACATCGTCGATAGTGTCGGACGCTATTTGCGCAGTGTGTGTTGGTTACTGTTCTGGTTCGGACTTGCTTTTTTTATGCAGCAGCATGGCACGGATACTGCGCGCATCGGCAGTTATATCAGTCTGGGCGGTGCGGTGGTGGTGATGCTGAATCTACTTAGAAAAAGGTGAGAGGAGTGTCGTATCCACGTGAAGACGTGCTAGATTCGCCCCGCGTAATCATGTGGTTTCGGACAGACTTGCGCCTTCAAGATAATCCGGCTCTGTACGCAGCGGCGCAGCAGGGCACGGTTATCCCGGTGTTTGTGCACGAAACGGAGAAGGACACGCAAAGCTACGCTGGGGTAGCGGGGCAGTGGTGGTTGCATCACAGTCTGATCGATTTGCAGCGCTCTCTGCGCGGGGCCCTGCGGCTTTACCAGGGTTCTGCAGCCACGATTCTATCCCAACTGTGTCGGCGCTATAATGTGCAGGAGGTTTTTTATAACCGCAACTATACTCCGACGGGGATGGCGCTGGAGCGCATGGTGGAGCAAGCGTTGCTGCAAGAGCAGGTTTCCAGTTCTGTCTACAACGGCAACTATTTGTGGGTGCCCGATTCTCTGACCAAAGCTGACGGCACTCCGTATCAGGTGTTTACCCCTTTTTATCGCAATGTGTTGGAGCATGCACCCTTGCCTCACTTCCCACTCCCTGTACCGTCCCAGTTGGAGTTGTTGGCGGTGGAGCCTGCAATATCGGACGAGATAGACGTAACTGATCCGGCGCAGTTCCAGTTGTTACCGCACCATCCCTGGATAGATAAGTTGGCACTGTGCTGGGACGTTGGCGAGCAGGCCGCTCATGCGCGCATCCGGGAGTTTGTGGGCACAGATTTGCTCAGCTATTCTGGCGCGCGGGATTTTCCCGCAACCAACGGAGTATCTCGCCTGGCGCCGTATCTGGCCTGGGGACAGGTGTCGCCCAATCAGCTCTGGCACGCTAGTGAGGCTGCTTTGGAGGAAAGTATCCCCGCTGGGCTGCGCGAAAATGCGAGGGTCTTCCGGCGTCAACTGGGCTGGCGCGAATTTAGCACTACTCAGCTGTATGCCAATCCACACATGCGCAGGGAGAATCTGCGCGCGAAGTTTGATAAATTCCCCTGGCGTAAAAATACTGCGGACCTGCAGCGTTGGCAGCGCGGCCTCACCGGTTATCCACTGGTGGATGCAGGGATGCGGGAGCTCTGGGATACCGGCTATATGCACAACCGCGTGCGTATGGTAGTCGGTTCGTTTCTGGTTAAGAATTTGCTTCTCCACTGGCGACATGGTGAGGATTGGTTTCGCGACTGTCTGCTTGACGCCGACTATGCAAATAATTGCGCGAGTTGGCAGTGGGTTGCGGGCTGTGGCGCCGATGCTGCGCCATATTTCCGCATATTCAATCCGGTCACTCAGGCGCGTAAATTTGATCCTCACGCTGCATATGTGCGCCGTTTTGTGCCACAATTGCGTGAGTTGCCACTTCAGTACATTTTTGAACCTTGGAAGGCACCTGCAACTGTACTGCGTGCTGCTGGGATAGAACTTGGGCACAACTATCCGTACCCCTGTATCGATCTGAAAGCTTCGCGTCAGCGCGCTTTGGGCGCATATGCTCAGATCAAGCAAAGTCCGTAAGTGAATGGTGCATGCGAGGCAAACGTGGAGCTGTTTTACCTCGGTGGATTAGTTTAGAAAGGTTAGATATGGTGGAAGAAGTTTTGACGCGCCCAGTGGTGTCGATCCTTGCTGTGGACGAAGCGGGCGCGCCTGATCGGGTGCTGTTGCAGCGCCGCACCAAGGGTGATCCTCGTGGGCGTTTTTATGCCTTGTGGGAGTTGCCTCAGGGCAAGATGCGCGCGGGGGAGACTCTGTTTGCCTGTGCCGCGCGCGAATTACACGAAGAGGCTGGCATCGAAGCCCTCGCCCTCAATTCCCTCCACGCCAGCCTGAGTCATGCAGGTGGTGGCTGTGTGGAATCGTTTCGCCCACTGACCTGTGTGCTCGACTGTGAATGTCACTGCGTGTGCATGGCGGTGGTGCTGCACTCCCGGGGCATCCCAGTCGATACTCCGGAGGCCTCTGACCATTGCTGGATGAATGCAGCACAGGTGGCGGACCTGATTCAGCAAGGGGAGGTGTTTCACCTCAATGTGCCAATGTTACAGGCGTTTTTTGCGCTGTGACGCCCAGAGATTAGCCAGATTGGATGATCTCTGGTGGGTTAGGACGAAAACAAGCTCATACCGCTGTCTGCTTAGATAGGCAGCTTCTTGTGCTTCTTTAACTCTTCCTTGCCCGCCTCAATGTACGGAGCCGGGCTGATATCCAACATCTCCAGGGCGCGTTTGGCATTGTGGCTGTCCGGATTATTCAGCAATGCGAGTCTGAATGCCTCCAGCGCTTTTTCCTGTTCGCCGCTGTATTTGAGGGTCATGCCTAGGTTTGTATAGCTTTCTGAGATGGCCTTGGAGAAGAGTTCGTATTCATTTTCGTTGTGCTCAAACCAGCGCAGGTAAAAGTCGATAGCTGTCTCTAGCGCGACCTTGGCCTTGGCTAACTCGACGGTGTCAACTGCCTTCTGATCAATGTGGCTGATGTCTGTATTCATATCTTTGCCGTACAAAGACCACCCCAGATGAATGACGCCAATATCGTTCATGACAAAACCGTAGTTGATATAGATATCTTCCCCTTTGTCAGCGCGTACATTGGGATGTTCCATTTCAGCGCGCGCCATCTCATAGTAGTGTAGGGCTTCGGCGTATTTTTTTTCCCCAAGAAGGTTTTGTGCACTGACCGCAGTCAGGTGCGCATTTTCGTATTTAGGGTCAAATTTATCGAAATTTACCTGGTGTTCGGCTCCGTATTGACAGTTACGCAACTGTAATATAAGTGATACTATAATTATCAGAATAAAAATGGGTTTTAAATTCATCGGTGTGTACTCCTGTGGGGGATTATTTTCTCGAGTATAGACTGTCAGGAATAGAATTTCCACAGTAAATCCAGAGAATTCTATTCAGTTTAAATGTCAGGGACAAACGGTGACACGACGTATGTGGAAAAACTTATTCAAAGGTGTTTCTCAGATTAAACAGGGGGTTAGTGAAGATCCTCTGCTTGAATTTGTGCACAAATGCTGTCAGCTGATATCCTCGCGTGATGTTTTGAAAAGAACTATCGACAAGGCCAGTTTCTGTATTATCGACCTTGAAACCACGGGACTGGATGTAGAACAGGATGTTGTTATCAACGCAGCTGCAGTAAAAGTGAAAAAAGGTGGGATCACAAAAATCTACGAATCTTATATCAAGCCGGAGCAGCCCATTCCGCATGAATCGATAAAGTGGCATGGTATCACAGAGAATATGCTGATAGATAAGCCTTCAATCTGTGAGGTGTTGCCGGAGTTGCTCGATTTTATCGGGGATAGCATTATTGTCGGACACCACATCAATTTTGATTTGCGCATGCTGGAGCGGCATGTAAAAGAATGTTTTGCCGCCTCCATCGAAGGAGCACCTTGGCTAGATACCATGTTACTGCACAAACTGGTTATGGAAAATAATACCAGCACTCAGCTAGACGATCTTACGGATATCTACATAGTAGATACCCATCAGCGCCACCGCGCCTTGGGTGACGCTATTGCCACGACGCGGGTATTTCTGCGAATTCTGCGGGAACTACCTTCTTCATTTCAGACTCTCAATGATCTGTATGCGGCCCAGAAGGATTTGTCACGCAAGGATAATTTATGATGGTTCATCCAAAACTTAGTTATCAGCGCCGTAAGATATCGGTACACCAGTATGAGAGCTACAAAAGTATGCCCCCGACGGAATTGTTTGACGTGCTGGGGCGTAAATATCTCAGTTGGAAAGAACCGTACCGCAAGGTGCTCGACGATATGGCTCCACCCCATTACCGCTGGTATCAGGGAGGTAAGCTGAACGTATTTGAGAACCTAGTGGGTAAACATATGGGGACTCTGCGGCGCAACAAGGCCGCCATTATCTGGCGTGGGGTGGATGACGAGGAGCGCACCTACACCTATCAGACCTTGGGACACGAGGTGAAATCCCTGATTAATGCTATGTTGCATCTAGGGGTGAAAAAGGGCGACCGGGTTCTTATCTATATGCCGGACCTGCCCGAGACCATCTTTGCCATGCTGGCCTGTGCGTGTATAGGGGCAGTGCATGTAAATTACCATATGTCGTATTCGACTGAAGCGTTGGCGCAGCGCCTGCAACACTGTCAGGCTAAATATATCGTTACCTGCGATGGGGTTTCATATCGTTCGCGTGGCCTGAAGGATGTGGTGAGCGAGGCGCTGGAGCGGATCGATTACAAGATCAACCACTGCATCGTGGTACGCCATACCGGACAGCAGGTACATATGCGTCCACAGCGCGATATCTGGTATGGCGATCTGGTGAATGACTCCGCGTTTTCAACCGGAGCTAGTTTTGATCCGGTCCGTAACGCCGATGAGCCTCTATTTATCCTTTACACCTTGAGCAAAACCAAGGAACCCCGAGGGGTTCAGCACGGCCTGGCCGGATATCTGATGTGGGCTCAGTTTACCACGGAGTTGCTTTTTGATCTGGTCGATACAGACATCTTCTGGAACACCTCAGAGCTGGCCTGGATCAACGGACATACATATACGGTGTACGGTCCACTCATGCTTGGGGCGACTATGTTTTTGTATGAAGGGGTGATTTCGTATGAAAACACCAGCCGCTTTTTTGATTATTTGGACCGCTATTATGTGACCGTGATGTACACCAGTCCCACCGTATTGCGTAGTGTCATGCGTGCAAAAAGTACCAAGCGTTACTTGAATCGTACCAGCAACTCCTTGCGTCTTATCGGCTGTGGAGGTGAGAAGATCAGCGAAGAGATATACAACTGGACCCAGTATGAACTCACCAATAAGCGCAACCTTCCCATTACGCAGATCTGGGGTCAAACTGAAACGGGAGGATGTTTGATTGCTGGGGTTCCCGGGGTGCTTGATTTTGAGGACGATACCATGATGCGCCCGCTTCCTGGTGTGGACGCACGTATTGTGGATCATAACGGTGAGCAGATCACTGCCTCCGGCGAACCCGGGCGTCTGGTGCTGGCGTCGCCGTTGCCCTCCATGTTGCAGGATCTGTATAAACACCCGGTCGGCTATGAACAGACCTTCTGGAAGAAGTTCACCAATCGAAGTTTCTACGCCACTGGAGACGGGGCTCAGTATGATGCCAACGCCAACTTTGACCTCACCGGACGTATGGACAATATCCTGACCACCGGCAGCGGCAGACGCAGTATCGACGAGATAGAAACTGCAGTTATGGACGTCACGCGGATAAAGGAGTGTGCGGCCACCGTTATTGATCATCCCATGCAGGGGTACATGCTTGTGGTCTACTGCGTGTTACGCAACTTCCGGGATGAAAGC
>JAVERW010000062.1:0-11582 GCA_034006915.1 Desulfuromonadaceae bacterium
GATATTGGAGGTATGTAAGAATTTAATGCTAATAGATAACAGTGGGGGGTTTTAGGACGCACGCGTGAGCATGTAAGGATTTGTCGCGCTGCCTCGTGTGTTCCTGTGTTTACACGCTTTACGCCATGCTGTCAATGGGATTAATCTGCGCTGCAGTGTTTTATAGCCGGTACAAAGCGAAAACAACCTCCTGTATATGCCTGCAATTATGCATTAGCCTCCCGTTCTGTGGCGGACAATATCACCCTCAACCAAATAAACCACGTCTTCGGCAATGTGGGCTGAGAGGTCAGCAATACGCTCAAGATGGCGCGACACTGCAACCCACAGCAGCAGCGCCTGTAGATTAGCAGGCCCTTCCTTGATCCTTTTTTTTGCAGTCTCATAGGTTCTGCGGTGCAGGCTGTCTATTTCATCGTCAGCAGCAATAACCGCACCGGCGGCGGCTGAGTCGAGCCTGACCAAGGCATCCAAGCTGTTTTTCAGCATTTTCAGCACTTTTTCTACCATAACCGGGTAATCAAACGGGGCCTCAACCTTTTTCACCTCGGATAACTGCAGTGTACGTTTGGCAATATTTACCGCCACATCGGCGATACGCTCAAGATCGCTGTTGATTTTGATAACAGAAACGATAAAGCGCAGGTCGGCGGCTACTGGCTGATGCAGCGCCAGCACCTTCAGGCAGTCCTCTTCTATATCTACTTCTTTGGCATTTATGGTTAAATCGGCTTCAATCACCTCTTCTGCCATAGCAGTATCACTGCGCTCCAGGGCCTGCATCGCTCTCTGTACTCCGTTTTCTACCCTTGCGCTTTGATCAAGCAGAGCACGCTTGAGCTTGTTAATCTCTTTCTGCAGATGGATTGCCATCATTCTTTTTCTCCTGTTACACGGATAAGCCGCCATCCGGCAGCGTTTACTCGGTGTGATACATTGAGCATTTACCCGAAACGCCCGGTGATATAGTCCTCAGTCTGCTGATTCTGGGGCTTGACAAATAGTTCATCGGTCTGGCCGAATTCGACCAGAACACCCTCGTACAAAAATGCGGTAAAATCGGAAACCCGCGCAGCCTGCTGCATATTGTGGGTAACGATGATAATGGTGTACTTCTCCCGCAGATCCTTGATCATATCTTCTACCCGCGCCGTGGATTTGGGATCAAGGGCACTACAGGGTTCATCCATCAGGATCACTTCGGGATTAACCGCAATAGCACGGGCTATACATAAACGCTGCATCTGTCCTCCGGACATCCCCAGCGCCGACTCGTGCAGGCGATCCTTTACCTCATCCCATAAAGCCGCACCTTTGAGGCTGTTCTCCACTGTTTCATCCAGCACATCCCTGGCGTTGATACCGGCGATACGCAGTCCGTAGACAACATTTTCGTAGATCGATTTGGGAAACGGATTCGACCTCTGGAACACCATCCCAACCTTACGGCGCAGCTCAATAACATCCAGAGAGCCAGAATTCACCTCCATGCCATCCAGACGAATGCTTCCGTTCATGCGTGAGATATCTACCATATCGTTCATACGATTCAGACAACGCAGAAACGTAGATTTTCCACACCCCGACGGGCCAATGAGTGCCGTTACCTGATGCCTTGGAAACACCATGCTCAAACCAAACAATGCCTGGGAATCCCCGTAGTAAAAGTCAAGGTTTTCTACCTCTATTACCGAATCAGTCAATGGATCAACGTTATTCATACAACCTCCGCCATACACAGGCTTCAGAATGTGCCGAACGTGTATTTTTTCTTCATCTTATTGCGCAACCGAATCGCCACGCCACTCATGGTCAGAACAATCAGCACCAGCAGTAAAGTGGTGACAAACACCATCGGCCGCGCTGCTTCTACATTGGGGGACTGGAACCCCATATCGTAGATGTGGAAGCCCAGGTGCATAAACTTGCGATCCAGATGCAGAAATGGGAACTGCCCGTCAAGCGGCAGGGCCGGGGCCAGCTTTACCACGCCGGTGATCATCAGGGGGGCCACTTCCCCTGCTGCTCTGGCCATGGACAAAATAAGCCCCGTCATAATTCCCGGTGATGCCATGGGAATCAGTATCCGCACCAGAGTCTGAAAGCGGGTTGACCCCAGCGCCAGGGATCCTTCACGCACTCCGCCGGGGATGGCGCTCAAAGCCTCTTCCGTGGTGACTATCACCACCGGCACCGTGAGCAGTGCCAGGGTCAGGCTGGCCCAGAGCAGACCGCCGGTACCAAACGTCGGCGTCGGCAGACGTTCAGGGAAAAAGAGCTGGTCGATAGTACCTCCGAGACCGTAGATAAAAAATCCAAGTCCGAATATCCCGTATACTATCGACGGGATCCCCGCCAGATTATTGACCGCAATACGCACCATGCGCACCATGGGGCCGTTGCCTGCGTATTCGCTCAGATAGATGGCGGCGATCACCCCCAGGGGGAACGAAAACAGACTCATGACAAAGATCAGCAGCACGGTACCGAAAATAGCCGGGAACAATCCCCCTTCCGTGTTCGATTCGCGCGGGTTCGTATAAAAGAGTTCCAGAAGTTTGCCGAAATACACCCCGGCACGTTCAAACAGGGACATGGTGTTAGGCTTGTAGTACCGCATTATCTCAGCCAGGGGAATCTCCACCCCGCGCCCGTTGATGTCAGCAAAGTGCGCCCGATACTCATGCAACTCGCTCTCCAGCGCGTGCTGTTTGCCCACCAGCACCTGAAATTCCCGCTGCAGTTCATCAACCTCATGCTTCAGGTTACGCCGCTGCGCCGAAGTCTCCGGTACTCCCTCATACTTCAGTTTCTGAATTTGCTTGTACCTGCGCTCAAGGGCATAGTTCAGCTCCTCAATCTGCCCCGTCACCTTATCCACTTTATCACTAACCTGATCCGCGTCTTCACGCCCCCGTTCCAATTCCTGCCACAGGTTGCCGCTCTGTACCGTTTTTTGCGGCAGAACAACTGCAGTCAACAGACCGTAGAAATCCCCGTAGGATTCGCGTTCAACAACAGCCACGTCATCCTGATAGTGGATTTGCTTGATTTTACTACGTTCAATCCAGCGAAAATCGAGCCCGTACAGATCCCGGTTGCCTGTCTTAAGCTGCAATCGGGTTCCTTCTTTGTAGGGTAAAGGCTCCTCCTTGAGAATATGCCCCAAGACGGCCTGTCCGCTGTTCAAATCAAGGGTGGCGAGCCTCTGAGGCCAAAACGCCCCCAGCCCGTTGATCATTACAACCACGATAAGGGTCACGGCCATCAACAGAGTTACGGCCAGCGCCGCTGCTGCAATCCATACCTGAGGTTCGCCCCGGGCGCAAAACTGTTTCATATTGGCATACCTCGCAGACACAACATACTCTCCGTATCGTTCCGGCGCACAATGCTCGCAAAATTATCCAGTGGCAGAAAACTCATGTCTGATGGCCCAAAGCGCAACTAAAAGCGCCCATATTTCTTTCGCAGGCGGTGGCGCACCATTTCAGCCGCTGTATTCAGAACAAAGGTCATGGCAAACAACAACACCGCTGACAGAAACAGAACCCGGTACAAGGTGTCACCCTGGGGCGCCTCCGGGATCTCCACCGCAATATTGGAGGACAGCGGTCGCATGCCGTTGAAAATACTGAAATCCATGATAGGGGTATTGCCTGTCGCCATCAGGACAATCATAGTTTCACCCACAGCGCGCCCGAGACCGATCATGACAGCGGCGAATATTCCGGGGCTGGCTGAGGGCAGCACCACGCGCCATACGGTCTGCCAGCGGCTGGCGCCAAGAGCCATGGACGCCGCCTTGTGACTGGCCGGCACGTTGGAAAGGGCGTCTTCCGCCATGGTGAAGATGATGGGGATCACCGCAAACCCAAGGGCGAACGCGATGACAATGCTGTTGCGCACGTCATAACGCACCCCGAGCTCGTTGTAGAGCCACTGCTTGAAACTTCCACCAAATGTGACAGCCTCAAGCCAAGGACCGAGTTCAAACGCCACAGCTCCGGCCAACACCAGAACCGGGAGCAGAACCAGAAGTTCTCGCCCCTTTTCAATGTACTTGCCCCAACCGGTGCGGCGCAGCGGCAACCAGAACAGAAGCATGAGGATAAAGCACAATGGCAGAACCAGCATACTCAAAACAAAAGCGGGGAAATACTGCTCCAGCAGGGGAGCAAACCACAATGCCGCAAGAAAACCTATAATCACCGTGGGGATAGCCGCCATGATTTCGACGGCGGGTTTGACCCGCTCGCGCAGGCGACTGCTACCGAACTGACTGGTATATATAGCACCAAGCAGTGCCAGAGGCACAGAGAAGATCATGGCGTAAAAGGTCCCCTTAAGGGTGCCGAAGATCAGAGGAGTGAGGCTGAGTTTCGGTTCAAAATCATCACTGGCAGAGGATGACTGCCATACCCATTCAGGCTGTTCGTAGCTTTCATACCACACCCGCCCGAACAGGGATTTAAAACTGATTTCCGGATGCGAATTGTGCAATCTCCACAATTTAATCGCACCGTCAGTATGAAGGGTTATGAACCCATTGCCACGCGGAGCCAGGGCGGCCTGTTGCACGGGTTGGGCGTCATCAAGGGTAAGTAGATGGCGCTCACTGGTGGAATAATCCAGGTTGAGTGTTCCTGTGGCATCAATGCTCAACAGGGTGCGATTGCGTGCCGATGCCACCAGTGACGTCACCGCCCCTTCGTGCCTGGACAGGGGGTGAATCAGCTGCAGGCTGTCTTGCCCCTTCCCATCTTCGGTTGGTGCCGGAAACCATACATTGACCGCTCCTCTGGCATCCCCTACCGCCAATGAGGTGTTGCCCTGCATAACCTCAAGCCCGGTTATGCGGCGGTGATCCTCATATCCCTGCACCTTGTCCAACAGTTCAGTCTCCCCGGCTTCAAGCAGGGAGAGCCGCATCAACCCTCCGGCAGCCGTTGCGAGATACAGTGTTTCTCCGGTGCTGTCAAGTTCAAGTGCAGTGATAGGGTCGGGGTGGATATCGCGCAAAACAGTACGGTACTCTTCAGCGTTAAGGTTCCCGAATAGATCCGCTTCTCGCACCTGTTGAAGAATTTCCACCTTCTGATCCTCATACAGACGCACAAGGGTTGTGCGCTCGGCAGAGCGAGCCACGGCAACATCCGCGACAGGAGTCTGTGCCGTCGCATAACTGTTCTTGCGTTTATACTCCACCGTACTGTAGCGTTGCCCGGCGGAATCATAGCGCTGTACAAACCTGATCTGCTCGAGGGTTATCAGGCCCGAGTCCCACAGCAACGCATACTCCCTTTTCCCGGGTGCGCTGGAGACCGGATAGACCTTGAGAATCGTATCTGCAGCCCCCGCTCCTTCAACTTCAAGCTGCCGGGAATCCCCTTCTGCACCGAAAAAACAGATCAGGCCGTGCCGGTCTATGGCATAGACCCGCCCCAGATATTCATCAACTCCGACAGACAGAATGTCACCCTTGTCCAGTTCTGCAGGAAGTTCAACCCTCCCAAGCAACTCGGCCTCCGCAGGATAGAACAGCGGCAGGGCCTCTTTGCCGATGAGAAAGAGAATAAGAATTACACTGGCAATAACCAGCACCCCACCGCTGCGGATAATCACCGTCGCCAGTCGATCGTGGATCTTTATTTTACGCAGGACCTTTTTATCCATGCCAACTCACCATAAACTGTACCCTGGGCATTGCTTCAGGCTCCTGTCGAAGATTGAAGTTCTGCAGCAAACGCTCTTCACAATGGGCGTTTGCTGCAGATTGGGGCCTTGTTTTACAAGCTTACGAATCGTTTCAATCCCGAACCGCAGAACTACTTGAGCAGATCAAGCTGCTGCTGAGCGATAGCGGCCGGAAGGGGAAGGTAGCCGTCTTTAACGACAATCTGCTGCCCTTCTCTGGAAAGGACAAAGCGAAGGAACTCGGATACGAGCTTCGGCAGCGGTTCGTTGGGCTTCTTCGCTACATTGATGTAGAGCATACGGCCCAGAGGATACTTCCCTTTGAGTACATTTTCGTATGTAGGCTCGTAGGCGGTAGCGCCATCTTTCTTGGACAGGGCTATCGCCTTTACCCCTGAAGTTTTGTAACCAATGCCGGAATAGCCGATGCCGCCACGGTCCTCGGCCACAGACTGAACTACGGAAGCTGAACCGGGCTGTTCTTTAACGGTGTCTTTGTAGTCACCTTTGAACAGAGCGTGCTTCTTGAAATAGCCGTATGTACCGGAAGCGGAATTACGCCCGTACATACTGAGGGGCAGCATGGCATACTCACCACCAAGCCCGAGCTTACCCCATACGGTGATATCTTCGGGAGCACCGCCACGACGGTTCTTTGAGAAGATGGCATCAAGCTGCTGCAGAGAAAGTGCATTAATGGGGTTGTCCTTGTTGAGAAAAACCCCGAGAGAGTCAAGGGCAACACCGATGGTGGTCGGTTTGAAGCCATAACGCTCTTCGAACTTCTCCACTTCGCTGTTTTTCATGTTGCGTGACATGGGGCCAAGCTGCGCTGTTCCCTGGATCAGGGCCGGGGGTGCAGTACTGGAACCCTTGCCCTCGACCTGGATGTTCACATTGGGGTACTTGGCCCGGAAGGCCTCAGCCCAGTAGGTCATCAGGTTGTTTAGAGTGTCGGAACCGACGCTGTTGAGATTTCCCCCGACGCCACCTACAGTGACATAATCACTCAGGTTCGCATCAACCTCAATGGTACCTGCCTGAACAGGCAGCGCCATGGCTATCCCCAGCGCGAGTGTTACGACCGCGACAGTGATCTTTGTTACCAGTTTCCCTGCTTTTGCAACCAACATGTGTGTCCTCCTTTTGAAAATTGTGTCCCTTTTTTCTGTCAGGCTTTAAGCACCGCAAGGTGCGGCACCTTTCCCTTTTCGTTTGATCCGGAGCATACCTTCGCCCGGTTAGGGTTTTGTTAAGCCTGAGTGAGAAAAACAATAGAGAAAAACACCAGTAAACTATTCAGTGCATATATGGGTGGATTGCGCTGCCCATGGAAAGGGGATTTGGATAGCGCCAAGAAGCCCCATAGAGGAGTTTATGCGTCCCTTGTAATGGGCGGCGGCACCTCAAAATCTGAATAATTGCAGACATCCTTTTACTCCCCGCGCCCCAGAGGCAAACGCAGGGTAAAGGTCGTCCCTTCGGCAGGAACACTTTCAACCTCGACGTGACCGCGATGAATCTGGATAATGTGCTTGACAATGGCGAGTCCGAGCCCGCTGCCGCCACATGCGCGACTCCTGGCTTTGTCGACACGATAGAAGCGCTCAAACAGGCGCGGCAGATGCTCTTCTTCGATACCACAGCCCGTATCACTCACGGCGATCACGGCAAACCCATTCTCTGTCCGACATCTGATCTCCACCTTCCCCTGGGACTTACTGTACTTGATGGCGTTATCAACCAGGTTGGTAATGGCCTGTTCCAACAAGGGGGCATTTATGGAAGCTTTAATAGTATCGCTGCAGGAATAACTGAGATTTATGCCGGACTTATTTGCCAGCATGGAACAACTGTTGACCACCCCATCGACAACCGGGGCAATGGGTTCATA
The DNA here is from genome assembly GCA_034006915.1 of Desulfuromonadaceae bacterium. Lineage (GTDB taxonomy): Bacteria > Desulfobacterota > Desulfuromonadia > Desulfuromonadales > Desulfuromonadaceae > JAIVHC01. Next base: position 7,592 of record JAVERW010000062.1, read on the forward strand.
TTCAAGTTCAAACCGGTTCTTCCCCTCGCTCTGTTCAATGCGCGACAGGCTCATCAGATCTTCAATGATCACATCCAGGCGATCTGCCTGACGCTCAACGATATGCAAAAAGCGCTCACTCTCCTCCCGGTTATCAAGGGCACCGTCGAGAAGGGTTTCGATAAACCCCTTGATTGCGGTGATCGGGGTCTTGAGTTCATGGGAAACATTGGCGACGAAATCCTGTCGAATCCGCTCCAGACGGCGCAGACGCGTCATGTCATTGAAAACTATCAGCACCCCGATGGTTGTTCCATCCTGATCAAGCAGTGGGGTACCATGTACCTGTAGGCTGGTCTCACGGCTGCCATTGAACATGGCGATGTCACTTTCGAGCACACTGTTGCTTTCAAGGGCTTCACGGATAAACCTGAGCAATTCAGCCCTACGTACAACCTCCTGCACACTACGCCCCTGAGCATCTTCAAGCTCTATATCGAAAAGCCGGGCAGCGGCAGGATTGACCCGCAGGATATTTTCATCTGCATCTATGGCCAGCACCCCTTCAACCATACTCGCAAGGACTGCGTCCTGTTCGTAGCGCTGTTTTTCGATGGTACGGATACGCTCATTGAGCTGATGTGCCATCTTGTTCAGGGTACGACTCAAATCGCAGATCTCGCTCGACCCCCTGACATGGAGACGCCGCTGAAGATTACCCTCGGCATAACGCTGGGCTTCAAGGCGGATCTGCTCAATTGGACGGGTAATCCGGCGCGAAACCAGCAGACATAGAAAAGCAACCAGAATCAGAACCCCGACACCACCGCCAACAATGCGCCGCCCCATCACGGCAATGCGCTTCTCTACACGCTCCATGGAGATGGCTGTCCGCACCACCCCAAGGATATCTCCATCTACATCGGTGACGGGCAGTGCCAGGTAAAGCATATTCTTGCCAAGGGTACGGCTGTAACGTTGGTTCAAACCCTCCTTACCCTTAAGAGCCCCGGCCATCTCCGGGCGTCGGGCATGATTTTCCATCCGGGCAGGATCTTCGTGGCTGTCTCCTGCCACCTCTCCATCAGGGGTTATAATGGTGACCCTGGCATCTGTGCGTTTACCGGCCTGAGCACTTGTCCGCTGCAGCTGTTCAAACCTTTTGCCATCAAGCTCCGGTTCAATCTGTAACGCCAACAGCGTCGCGCGCGCGCGCAATGACTCAAGGTGATCGGTATACTGATAGTCTTTCAGTACACTCATGAAGTACCAGCCCGCCAGCACCACCACCAGCAATGTTATGCTAAAAAATGCCGGACATATCTGCCACAGCAGAGCACGTGGTCTTCTGCCTGCTTTCATCGTTCCCTTCCCCTTCAGTCTGTGGACTGTGCATGCCTGGTAAGGCTATTCCTTGTCCGCCTGATCCTGGAAGCGGTAACCAACGCCGCGCACGGTCTCAATATATGTGCCGAATTTACCTAGTTTGCGGCGCAATCCCACTATTTGCACATCCACGGCCCGATCGGTGACAAAGTAGTCATCGCCGCGCACGGAATTGACAATCTGGTAACGGGTAAACACCCACCCCGGGCGCGCGGCCAGCAGATAGAGAACCCGAAATTCCGTATAGGTCAGATCGATTCTGGTTCCGGCTACAAGCACTTCGTTGCGTCCGGGGTGAATGACCATGTTGTGAACTTCTATAACCCGCGCGTCCGCATCCTCGGGCGCTAAACACTCAGTACGGCGCAACACTGCTTTTATCCGCGCCAAAAGAACCCTGGGGCTGAATGGCTTGGTCACATAGTCTGAAGCCCCGAGCTCAAGTCCGGTAACAATATCGGACTCCTCCCCCTTGGCGGTGAGCATGATTATGGCTATAGGCCGGGTATTTTCTCGACGTTTCAGTTCACGACACACCTCCAACCCATCAATTCCGGGAAGCATAAGATCCAGAATGACGAGGTCTGGCTCGTGCAAACGCGCTATTTCCAGCCCCTGTTCTCCGCTGGTGGCCGTGAGAACCCTGTAACCTTCGCGGGTCAGATTGTAGTGAATCAGGGCCAGGATATCTTCTTCGTCTTCAACAACAAGGATGGTCTGTTTTTCTTGCATAGGCTAAATCCCTTTAATTTCTGGTTTTCAGAGCATAAACCATTTAATTGTCAGGATTACGTTAGGCTGGCATGAGAAACGCGTGAGCGCACATTCAAATGGGGCAGGGCAAGATACCGCAACGGTTCAGCAATCTGGAGAATACTCCATGGCCAGAAGGGTAACATCGTCTTCAAACGGAGCGTGTGCGCCGAATTCATTCAGAGCTTCAAGCAGATAGCGGCACTGCCCTTTCAGCTTCTGTTATGCACCAACGCGCTACATTTCCGGCTTGCGTCCTGCAGGATGCAAACTGGCAAACAATGCAGACATGTCATCATCTTCAAGTCCGTACTGATACGCACGCTTATATAGCTCGTTGGCGGCAGCGGCTACCGGCATGGGGAGATGGTGCACATCTCCAAGCTGAAGGGCCAGACGCAGGTCTTTTTGTTGGTGCTTGAGGGGGAACTGGGGTGTGCGATCTTGCGCCAGAATTTTCTTCCCCTTGGCGGCAAACATGGGTGCGGCCAGAGCCCCGGCACCAATAATGTCCAGAAAGTCATGCGCATCCAACCCCGACCCTTCAATCAAGCTGAGTGCTTCACAGAATGAAGCCATCATACTCCCCATAAGTTGATTCACCCCAAGCTTCATACTTGCGGCAGCACCAACTTCACCTAAATACAGATGTTTCTTCCCCAGCACATTCAGCGCGGCTTCTAGGGCTACATAGAGCTCATGATCCCCGGCACACATGATCACCAGCTCTCCAGCTTCGGCCTGTGGCACAGAACCTGACACCGGCGCTTCGAGAAACATAGCCCCGCGCGCCTGGATGGATATGCCGATTTTGCTGGAGGTCTCTGGATCGATGGTAGACATTTCCACGTAAGCCTTACCCGGGGCCACCGCCTGAATCACCCCAGAAGGGGAAAAACATACCGCCAGCGCTGCCTGCGGATCAGCAAGCATGGAGAACGTCACCTCCGCTGCAATAACTACCTCAAGAGGGGTATCAACAAATGTAGCCCCAGCCTCTAACAATGGAGCGCACTTCTCCTTGCTGCGGTTCCACACGGTGAGTTGGTGCCCCGCTTTGAGCAGATTGGTTGCCATGGGCAAACCCATCAGACCTGCGCCGATAAAGCCATAATGTGCCATTGGATCTCCTTTTATGCATTTAGTCGCAATGTTGCACCTGTAGCGCACTCGTACAAACCCGCTTGGGCCCATACAAGCTACAAGCCCAGCTCTTCTTTTTCCAACCCCTGCAGTTTATCTCGCAGCATGGCTGCGGCTTCAAAGTTAAGGTCCGCAGCTTCTTTGAGCATAGCGGTACGCGTTTTTTTGATTTCGCGGCGCAATTGCTGAGGGCTATGCCACTGGGGTGCCTCTTCGGCAACCTTGAGCAGCTCTTCCCCTCCAGAGTGGATATCCTCCAAGATGGAGCGCATCGACTTAATAATGCCTCTGGGGGTGATGTTGTGTTCGCGATTGTATTCCAGTTGCTGCTCTCGCCGGCGCTGAGTCTCATCGATACATGCCTGCATCGATTTCGTGACCCTATCTGCATACATGATTACGCGCCCGTCGATATTGCGCGCGGCACGCCCGCAGGTTTGGATCAAGGAGCGCTCACTGCGCAGAAAGCCTTCCTTATCCGCATCCAAAATTGTCACCAGCGCCACTTCAGGAATATCCAAACCCTCGCGCAGTAGGTTGATCCCCACCAAGACATCGAAATCGCCCATACGTAGACCCCGGATAATTTCAACCCGCTCCACTGTATCTATATCCGAATGGAGATAGCGCACCCGCACCCCCGCTTCAGTAAGATACACTGTCAGATCTTCGGCCATGCGTTTGGTCAAAGTCGTCACTAAGACTCGCCACTTCTTTGCCACCGTCTGAT
>JAVERW010000063.1:0-11581 GCA_034006915.1 Desulfuromonadaceae bacterium
TGGCCACTTTGGTGAACTTCTCTTTCAGGCCAGAGTCCTTGCTCTGAGCTGCCAGAGCTTCCGCCCAATACATCGCCAGGTAGAAATGGCTGCCCCGGTTGTCAATTTCATTAACTTTACGTGAAGGACTCTTTTCGTTATCGAGAAATTTCTCTACAGCCTGATCCAAAGTTTCCGCAAGAATCGCTGCTTTCTCGTTCTTGAACACCTTTGCAATCTGCTGCAAAGAAGGTACAAGGGCGCAAAACTCACCTAGTGAATCCCAGCGCAGGTGTCCTTCTTTCAAGAACTGCTGCACGTGTTTAGGTGCAGAACCGCCAGCACCTGTTTCAAACATTCCACCACCCTGGATAAGGGGAACGATCGAGAGCATTTTGGCACTAGTGCCGAGCTCCAGAATTGGGAACAGGTCGGTGAGGTAGTCACGCAGTGCGTTACCAGTAACTGAGATGGTATTCTCACCGCGACGAACCCGCTCGGTGGAAAACTTCATAGCTGCGACTGGCTCGAGAATGCGGATATCCAGTCCGGCGGTATCAAATTCCGGCAGATATTTGTTAACTTTTTTGATGATCTCCGCATCGTGCGCGCGGTTTTCATCCAACCAGAATACGGCGGGCTCACCGGAATCCTTGGCGCGGTTTACCGCCAGCTTGATCCAGTCCTTGATGGGGATATCTTTGGACTGACATGAGCGATAAATGTCCCCTTCAGCCACCTTTTGTTCCATCAGGGTTTCACCGGCGGAATTTACCACACGGATACTTCCGGCACCAGATGCGATAAAGGTTTTATCATGGGAACCGTACTCTTCAGCCTTCTGTGCCATAAGTCCAACGTTGGATACACTGCCCATGGTCGCGGGATCGAACTGACCGTTACGCTGACAGTCTTCGATGATCTCACGATACATAGTGGCATAGCAGCGGTCGGGAATCATGGCAATGGTATCCTGCAGCGCATCATCCCTATTCCACATTTTGCCACCGTCGCGTACTACGTTAGGCATAGATGCATCGACGATAATATCGTTGGGTGCATGCAGGTTGGTGATTCCACGACTGGAATCAACCATTGCCAGAGCGGCGTTCTTCTCATAGCAGGCGTTGATATCTGCTTCGATCTGCGCCTTTTTAGCTGCAGGGAGACGGTCAAGCTTGGAAAGAACATCACCGAGTCCGTAATTAATATTGGCGCCAATTTCCTTGAGCTCAGCTTTGTATTTATCCAATGCATCAGCAAAATAAATAGAAACCGCGTGCCCAAACATGACGGGGTCAGAGACCTTCATCATGGTCGCCTTGAGGTGGAGTGAAAGAAGTACCCCCTTCTCTTTGGCCTCTTTGTTGATTTGGGTGTAAAACTTACGTAACTCAGCTACCTGCATAGTAGATGTGTCTAAAACTTCACCTGCAAGCAGCTTTAAGCCTTCTTTAAGCACAGTGACTTTTCCACTAGCGTCGACAAATTCATATTTGACAGTGTCTGCCTTATCCAGAGTCACGGACTTCTCAGTTGCGTAGAAATCACCAGTCTCCATGTGAGCAACGCGACACTGAGATTTCTCTGGCCATGCCTTCATCATTCTGTGCGGATTTTTCTGCGCATTTTTCTTGACTGACAATGCCGCACGGCGGTCGGAGTTACCTTCACGCAAAACCGGGTTTACCGCGGAACCGAGACACTTGGCATAACGCCCTTGCAGAATTTTCTCTGCTTCATTTTTAGGCTCTTCAGGGTAATCGGGTATGTCATAACCCTTTTCCTGCAGCTCTTTGATGCAAGCTTGCAGTTGTGGTACGGAGGCACTGATGTTTGGCAGCTTGATAATGTTGGCTTCAGGATTCTGAGTCCACGCACCCAATTGGGCTAGATTATCTGCAACCTTCTGATCTTCGGTCAATTTCTCGGGAAAATTGGCAAGAACGCGGCCAGCAAGTGAAATATCACTAGTCTCTATTTCAATACCAGCATCATTGGTGAATCCTCGTACAATGGGCAACAACGAGTACGTTGCCAACGCAGGTGCTTCGTCAATTTCTGACCAGACAATCTTCGACATGTTCTCTCCTTAGTTGTGTTAAACTAACATTACCAATGGACCTTATCCATAAAGGATATGCAGGAGTTTATGCAGGCACACCTGAACAGATAGATGATCCAGCAACAAAACTACCAACATTTCTTCTCTTTCATATCCGAAACATCAATAGTTACATCTTTTTATTGTTCGACAAATTCACTGAAAATCGGACCGTAATCAATCCTGACATAGCCGCACAATTTCAGCACTGTATACAGTATACAGTGTCCCCCTAACTGTCAAGGGAAAAGCCGTCTTTAACGAAACCAGCGCAGTGAACAAAGTACTTATAAAGTTGTAGAATCACATGGTTTTAAGCTTGTCGACAAGGATACTTGCAATACCGACATAAGTGGCCGGAGTTAAATTTTGCAAGTAGTCTTTATCTTCTTCCGGCAGGTCGAGATCAGCTACGAACGCAGCTATAACCTCCGGGGTAATCTGTTGCCCACGGGTGAGATCTTTAAGTTTTTCGTATGGGTTTTCTATACCGGCCTTGCGCATCACAGTCTGAATCGGCTCTGCCAAAACCTCCCAAGCATTGTTCAAATCGCGCTCCAGCACATCCTTGTTGAGCTTCAGCTTACTCAACCCCTTCAGGATTGACTGATAAGCTATCAAACTATAACCGAAACCAACTCCCATGTTTCGTAGCACGGTAGAATCAGTCAAATCACGTTGCAGGCGCGACACAGGGAGTTTCGCTGACAAATGCTGGAACACTGCATTCGCCAGCCCACAGTTACCTTCGGAATTTTCGAAATCAATGGGATTCACCTTATGTGGCATGGTAGATGAGCCAATTTCACCTTTTACAGTTTTTTGCCCAAAATAACCCATTGAAACATAACTCCATAAATCCCGATTCAAATCAATAAGCACGGTATTCCATCGGGATATGGCATCAAACAACTCAGCCATATAGTCATGCGGCTCGATCTGGGTCGTAAATAGATTCTGCGTCAGCCTCAGGTCATCCTCAATGAGTTTGCGGGACAGCTCAAGCCAGTCAATATCTGGATATGCCGCCATATGGGCATTGAAATTTCCCACTGCGCCGTTGAGTTTACCCAGCAACTCCACTTCGTCTATCTTGCGTTTCTGCTGGCGCAGACGTGCTACAAAAACTGCAAGCTCTTTGCCAACGGTGGTGGGTGATGCGGTTTGGCCGTGGGTGCGGGCCAGCATGGGGATATCTTTAAATTCCTCCGCCTGACGCCAGAGCACCTCAATAATCTCCTCTTGCTTAGCTCCGATCACCCCCAGACCATCTTTAAGCATCAGCGCATGGGAGAGGTTGTTTATATCCTCAGAGGTACACGCAAAATGGATAAACTCCGCTATACACGCAATGGACGTCCCTTTAATCTTCTCCTTGATGTAGTACTCAACCGCCTTTACGTCATGGTTGGTGATCGATTCTATATCCTTAATCCGCTGTGCTTCTTGTGGAGAAAAATTACCCACAATCGCTTTTAAAGCATCAACTTCCTGCGCACCAAGAGGGCGACACTCAGAGATTTGCCGTTCGGTACTGATGCGCAGCAACCAAGCAACTTCCACCTTGACTCGGTTACGCATAAGCGCATATTCGGAAAAACACTCTTGCAGGTCAGTTACCTTACTGGCATAACGCCCATCAATTGGGCTGATAGCGGTTATCATGCAAAAACACTCCTTAGCTTTAATACTGCAAATTATTCTGGCTAAGCCAGATGAATTAAATATGTGCCACCATCCATGCGGCACTTAATCTATGTACTCGACACCTAAAGCCGGGCAATATCTCACGCGCGCCTACGCGCGTGCAAATTAAAGAGAGGAATATACCTTACAATGGCAAGAAAATGCAATAACACCTCCTCGTACCGCGATCAACCTTCCAGCAGGATCCCTAAAAAAACCTTGCTCCTTTTGGCTTGCATATTGTCCTGCTAACGTTATTATGGGAGCGAATATTCACTCATTATTTACTTCCCACTCATGCCTGAGCATTGCCTGTGTTCATCTTGTACCCACGGAGACTTCTATGAAATTCATATTTAAAATGCTTCTTGCTATTATTATCCTGGCCATTATCAGTCTTGGAGTGGGGGTGTACTATCTTGACAGTATAGCCAAAAAAGCTATCGAATATGGTGGTACCGAAGCGCTGGGACTAACAACTTCCCTTGAAGGAATTGACATCGCCCTGATGGATGGCAGCACGTCGCTTAAAAACCTGAATATCGCCAATGTGGAAGGGTTTGACTCGGACACCCTGATGCGGCTCGGCAGTGGCACTGTAGCGGTAAATATACAGTCACTCACGGAAGATGTAGTGATTATTTCGGAGATAAGTTTTTCCGACCTGACTCTAAACATAGAGCAAAAAGATCGTAACTCCAACGTTGGCATCCTAATGCAGCACATAAATTCTGCAACAGGCGCTAAAACACCCCCGAGCACGAAAACTACCCCACAGAAAAACAGCGAACCCGCATCCAAACAATTTATTATTGAGCGTGTAGTTTTAAACAAGATCCGCGTAAACGCTAAAATCAGTGCCCTGAACAATGTTATTACGGACACAAGCGTGACCATCCCTTCCATCAAGTTGACCAATATCGGAAAATCCGCCGATGGTCTACCGATGCAGGAAGTTATCCGCGAGTTGGTTTCAGCAATCCTGAATGCTTCTGTTAAAAACTCAGGCACCCTTTCCTCCTCCCTCTCAGGTTTACTGGATGGGAAGAGTATCGACCTAGACAGCCTGAAGCGGAACCTCTCCGGCCAGATACAGCAAAAAGCTGATGTAGAAATTGATAACGTTAAACAAAAACTATTGAAGGATGTAAAGCTACCACAAGAAGACAGCGGACTGCTCCAGCAGCAGACTGATGGAGCGTCAAACAAACTCAAGGGGCTACTTAAGCGTGAGTAAAGAAAGTTCTCTGCATGTAACAGCTGGCGACTTTAGCCTCGATTCGAAGTTGGCTGCAGATTGTCATAAACTGTGGAGCACGCCCCATAGCGATATTCTGCTCATGAATAAACGCCTGTTCCGACCTTGGCTCATTCTTGTACCGCACACCCATGTGCATGAACTAATAGACCTAGAGCCGGAACAACTTAAAATAGTTATGCATCAGATAGCCGCCCTCACCCGGTTCATACGTACCGAATACCAGCCGGATAAAATAAACACTGCGACCATTGGCAACGTGGTCAGCCAATTACACATCCACATCATCGCGCGTTATCACGATGATCCTTGTTGGCCCGATACAGTGTGGGGCTGGGCACCAAGCGAACAGAGTCGAGGCACGCAACATCCATATTTGGCCGATGAAGTTGAAACGATAAGACAAACACTACTTGATGTACCAAACCTGTTTATCTTAAACCCCGAACCTTAATTCACACAAAACCGTAAAAAAGCTGCCTGAGCTCAATGCCTCGGACAGCTTTTTTACAACCTGTTGACGCACTCAAAAATGTTTACTTGATCCACACCGTCTGGATATTGACAAACTCTCTAATGCCATAATATGACAGTTCGCGCCCAAATCCCGAGATCCCTACTCCTCCAAAAGGCAGACGCGGGTCACTCTTCACCATACCATTGACAAACACCGCTCCGGCACGAATCTGTGCCGCCAATGCCTCACCTCTGGCAACATCAGCAGTCCACACGCTCCCTCCCAGACCAAATGGTGTATCATTAGCCACGTGTAGAGCCTCAGTCTCATCCTTGACTCGGATAAAAATAGCCACTGGGCCAAAAAACTCCTCACTGTAGGCTGGCATCCCCTTGTCGACCTCCGCTAGGATGGTGGGTGGATAAAACGCCCCTTTATCGAACGTCCCTTCCCTATAGGGTTTTCCCCCAAGTTCAAGCTTGGCCCCACGTTTCACACTGGCCAACACCTGTTCGTGCAACTCCAGCATCAGATCCTCGCGAGCTTGAGGCCCGATCTGCGTTGCCGCATCGACAGGATCGCCTATCTTCAAAGCCTGCATCCCAGCCTTGAATTTATTCAGAAACATATCGTAAACCGCATCCACAACAATAAAACGCTTTGCCGCAATGCAACTCTGTCCTGAATTAAGACACCGAGCTTTCACCCCAACAAGTGCAGCTTCGTCCAGATCGGCATCTTCGAGAACCACAAAAGGATCACTGCCACCCAGTTCCATGACCGATTTTTTCAGCATCTCCCCAGACTTTTGCGCGACTTTGCTCCCAGCAATCTCACTGCCAGTCAGGGTCGTGGCTATGACCCGCGGGTTTTCTATCACCTTGTCCACTTTGCCCGATCCAATCATCAAGGTGCGGAAAAGATCTTGCGGAAAACCAGCCTCGGCAAAAACCTCCTCAATGGCAAGAGCACAGCCCGGTACGTTCGATGCGTGCTTGAGCACGCCGGCATTCCCCGCCATCAGCGTCGGAGCTGCAAAGCGAAATACCTGCCAGAAGGGAAAATTCCAGGGCATTACCGCCAGTACGATACCTTGAGGACGATACGCGACATAGGATTTTCCTGCATCGCTCTCCAGAGGTTCATTCGCCAGCATCTGTTGGGCATTTTCGGCGTAATATTCACATACTAGAGCGCACTTTCTGATCTCACCGACTCCTTCCGTAACAGGCTTACCCATTTCTCGTGCCATCAGTAAGGCAAACTCATCCTTACGCTGAAGCAAAATGGAGGCAGCTTTAAGCATCAGCTCTTTGCGCCAAGAAAGATCGGTATTGCGCCACTGCAAATAGGTCTGATGCACGGCTTCAATGGTCTGCGCAACTTCTCCATCAGACCACTCGGTGTAGATTTCCATCACTTCCCCGGTTGTCGGATTCAATGATTCAATTGCCATTCTCTTCCCTCCGAAGCATTAATTTTCTATCTTGTAGGATTCAGTATTTGCCTTACTTATATCCCGCTCTGTAATACTTAAACCAATACTTACTTGCACTAATTCTGCATCATACATGAAATTTTAGCAAGATCGAGGCTGGATTAATTACCTATTCAATCCTACAGTTCCATATCTCTTGCCCCCCTGCCTCTTTTCTGTAATAGTTCGACTGCTGTACAACCAATCATTACATCAACGAAGGGGAGAAAACGTTTGGACTGGAAGAAAACATTCGACTCTATAGGCTTGAACGGAACCAAATGGCAGTGGCGCATTATTCGCTGGCAACACCAAGCCGGACAACTCCGGCGTGGCAACAATCCATTTAACATCTCAACAAGCAAAATTCTGCTATGGGTGAATCTATTTTTGTTTTCAGCCTTGGTTATACGCGGGGCGGCTAGCGGTCACGGCTTAGGCAGTATCTTAACTCCAGATAGCAGAACCCTGCTCGAATTTGGAGCCCAGTGGTGGCCACTGGTGATAGATCAGGGACAGTGGTGGCGCTGCGTAACCTACGCCTTCACCCATGGGGGCTTGATACACTTAGCCTTTAACATGATGGTATTGTATCAGGTTGGTCCTCAACTGGAGCAGGAGATCGGCACCGGAGGATTTACCTTTCTATACTTAATTACCGCACTCGCAGCAACAGTCTTAGGGCTATTCTGGCATCCTGGTGTAATTGTGGTTGGCGCATCCGGTGCCCTGTTTGGTTTGATAGGTTTCTCTGTTAGCTACTTTCATCGTGTGGGCGGTAGATTTGCCCACGCCCAACGCGATTTCATGCTGAAATGGGCGGTGTTTGCCTTTATCTTTGGACTGCTGCTTGGCGCTGACAACGCAGCCCATCTCGGTGGAGCATTAAGTGGAGCTGTGCTGGGAACTATCTTCCCCGTTTCTATACAAAAAAGACGTACTCTGGCACCGCTGATCAATATACTGTTTATCATCAGTGGAGCAATCATTTTGCTAAGTCTTGTAATGTTAGTGGCTTCGTGGTTTTAAGCACTGCAATAGAAAGCTATCCAATGCTATGACTAAGAAGAAGGTACCCTCAACACCTGCAACCAGGATTCTACGTCAACAAGGGGTCAATTTCAGTGTGCATCCGTACAAATATGAACCTAGAGGGGGAACTGCTTGTTCTGCGCGTGAATTGGGTGTAGACGAACATCAGGTCATTAAAACCCTCGTGATGGAGGATGAAAACACCACTCCTTGCATTGTGCTCATGCACGGAGATCGTAGCGTTTCAACAAAGGAGCTGGCGCGCAGCGTTGGGTGCAAAAACATCAGCCCGTGCAAACCAGAGGTGGCCCAGCGTCATACAGGCTACAGGACTGGGGGGACGTCTCCATTTGCGACACGAAAAATATTACCCTTATATATCGAAGAGAGCATTCTGACTCTGACCGAAATATATATCAACGCAGGCAGACGTGGTTTATTGGTTAAAATTGCACCCAAAGAACTGTGCACCCTTCTTAACCCAGTCCATGTGCATGTGGCGATCTGACAGGTCAAGTATAAGGTTTGCTGTTCTGCCCAAACACAGGCACATCATTATTTAATTTTCATCCATTGGCAAAGCATATTCCGCTTGAATTTTTTCATGTACCATTTAAAGTGGGATCAGCACACATATGAAATTTGCCCTCTTCTAGCGTGCATGAGGAGGGGTGGTTTGGCTGTTAGCTGTTTATTATACTGGCACTTATGTGCTACTATTACCTTTCAAGTTTTTATTACCTGAACCGATGCTTTAGCTCTCAAATGAAGACCGGGGAACACGAGATATGCTCAAAAGCTTACTGATTGTTGATGATTCTCCAGTAGCACGCATGATTATAAAAAAGTGCTTGCCGCTTGATCACGGATTACAGATATACGAAGCAGGCAATGGGAAAGAAGGGGTTGAGAAATATCATGAGCATAACCCCGATCTTACCTTGATGGACCTTACCATGCCGGAAATGGATGGTTTTGAAGCTCTCGAAACCATTCGCTCCGCTGATCCAAATGCTGTGATCATAGTATCAACAGCAGATATTCAAGAAAAAGTAATTCAGCGGGTACAGAACCTTGGCGCCCTATACACCATGAAAAAACCCCCATCTAAAAAAGCCTTGGAAGAAGCATTGCACCGCGGAGCCGAAGCACTCAAACAGGGGCAAAAATGACTAAGCTCACCGAGCAGACATTCTCCTGTGATGAAAAAGATATTCTGCAGGAAGTGATGAATATAGCCTTCGGGCAGGCCACCGCTGAGCTGGCTGAAGTCATAGATATTTTTGTCATTTTAAGTGTTCCATATATAAGAGTGATTAAAGGATCTGACCTGCCTGGATACCTTCTTAAGGAGATGGACGGTTCCCCCGTTGTTAACCTTATAGAACAGAACTTTATTGGCAAATTCAGCGGACAGGCATTACTTATTTTCCCTTCCGGAGCTGAAAAAGAGCTGATCAAACTCTTTAATCAGGAAAATGAAGCAGAAACCTACGGTGTGGATATAGACACCTTGGAGCGCGAAACCCTGATTGAAGTAGGCAACATACTTATTGGAGCATGCATAGGCAAAATCACCGAGTTACTTAAAGATTTTGTTACCTATGATCCACCGCGTCTGCTTCAGCAGGATCTATCTCAGTCAACTCCATCTCAATTTCCTATTGATAAGGACAGTTTTGCCATCTCCATCCGTACCGTCTTTCGTTTTGAGCAGCAAAATGTTGAAGGCTACCTATTCTTAATTACCAGACAGCGCTCTGTACAGTGGCTCAAAAAGGCATTGCAGACATTTTTGGAGTCGTTCATGTGATTTTCGCTCAGATTTTTGACACCATCAATAATGGCCTTCTTGTAATCGACCGTGATATGACCGTCAAATACTGGAACAGGTGGATGGCCGTGCACAGTGGTATTAGTTCGGATAAAATTGTCGGCACCTCGCTTTTCAGTCATTTCCCGGCACTGGATCGCCCCAATTTCCGCCGTAATTGTAAATCCGTCTTTCAATTTGGGAATTTCTGCTACTTCTCCCAGCGCCTGCATAAACATATTTTCCCTATGCCGGCACAAGGTTCACTAGCGGATTGCTTCGATTATATGCAGCAAAGCTGTTCTATAGGGCCTCTGCGCAATCAGAACAATGAGATAGAACTGCTCTACATTTCGGTACAAGATGTTACTGAAGTGGTTTCCTACCAAAAAAAACTGATCGCCATGACCAACACAGATCAGTTAACTGGCGTGTATAACCGAAACTACATGGAGTCTCACCTAGTCAGGGAGATCGACCGTTGTCGGCGTTATGACCACACAATGTCACTGCTGATGATTGACGTGGATCTGTTCAAGACCATCAATGACAACTACGGACACCCCTGCGGCGATTATGCGCTGAAAACGATATGTGAACGGTTCATGGCCAATATTCGCAAAAGCGACTCGCTCATTCGATATGGCGGCGATGAATTCTGCATAATCATGCCGGAGACCCCTGGGAAAGATGCATACAGAGTAGCTGAAATTGTACGCCGATCCATCTGTGACCGTCCCATAACCTTCGCGGGAGTGACATTTTCTGTCACCATCAGTGTCGGAGTGGCAACCATCGACCGGAACAGCGACGATGTAGAAAGTATGTTGAAAAAAGCAGACGAAGCCCTCTATTGCGCTAAACAATCAGGGAGAAACAGCGTAACCTGAGATTGTTTACTTAAGCAGAGGAGAATAAGATATGGACCTATTTACCGCTATAGCGGAACGCTACAGCTACCGCGGCGAGATGGAACAAACACGTATACCCCGAACGACACTCAAGCAAATCGTTGAATGTGGGCTAAAAGCACCATCGGGCAAGAATGCCCAAACAACTGAATTTGTTATAATTGACGACGACGGCATTTTACTGGAACTGCACAAACTACACCCAGCTAACAAGGCGATGCAGCAAGCACCTGCGATGATCGCCTGTATCGTTGATAAAGTCCCAGAAAAAATTTACGCCAACTACGACTTTCAACTTGAGGACTGCGCTGCTGCGGTACAGAACATATTGCTGGCCATAACTGCATTGGGTTATGCCTCGGTATGGATCGACGGGTGGTTACGCAGTGATGGTAGGTCAGATGCGATTGCCCAACTCATAAATCTCCCCCCCACCAAAAAGATTCAGATTTTGCTACCCGTGGGTAAACCCTCTACAGAGGGGCCGCGCAAGGAAAAGAAGCCTTTTGCACAACGCGCATGGTTCAATGGCTATATGGAGCCAATATCGACACATACGCAGTGAATGGCTTGGCTATCACTGTGTCCCCCCATAGACACTATCGTCAAAAACCATGCAACGAACGCCACTAAACACAATTCGAACCAAACAAAAATAGGAACGCCATATGGCGTTCCTATTTTTGTTTGGGCATATAAATTAGTATGACAGCACTGCACATTAAATCGGCACTGACATAAAATGGCGGGGCTGACGGGACTTGAACCCGCGACCTCCGGCGTGACAGGCCGGCGTTGTAACCGACTCTACTACAGCCCCGCAAATATGGTGGGCGAAACAGGGATCGAACCTGTGACCCTCGG
>JAVERW010000064.1:0-11563 GCA_034006915.1 Desulfuromonadaceae bacterium
CCGAGGGTCACAGGTTCGATCCCTGTTTCGCCCACCATATTTGCGGGGCTGTAGTAGAGTCGGTTACAACGCCGGCCTGTCACGCCGGAGGTCGCGGGTTCAAGTCCCGTCAGCCCCGCCATTTTATACCAGCACGGATTTTACCCAGAGTTAGCATCTTGGATGAAATGTTCAATAAAAATAGGAACGCCTTATGGCGTTCCTATTTTTATTTGGTTCGTGAATTTGCCTGGCTTCCTATTCCGTAGATATCGTTTTGTTTTCCATGTAGGTATTAAACCATGCACGTTGCTCAAAGGGTTTCTTTTCTTTACGCGCTCCCTCTGCAACGGGTATTCCCACGGGTAGGAGTATCTGTACTTTTTTAGTTGGTGGAAGGTGTAAGAGCTTAGCAATTGCGTCTGCCCGCCCTTCGCCACGTAACCACCCATCGATCCAAACTGAGGCATATTTCAGTGCTGTAATGGCTAACAGCATGTTCTCTACTGCAGCGGCACAGTCTTCGAGTTGAAAGTCATAGCTGGCATAAATTTTTTCCGGATTAGTATCAACTACGCAGGCTATCATTGCGGGTGCCTGTTGCATTGCTTTATTGGCGGGATGAAGTTTGTGGAGTTCCTGTAAAATTCCATTGTCATCAATTATAATAAATTCGGTCGTTTGAGCATTCTTGCCTGAAGGCGCTTTTAGGCCACATTCAACTATTTTTCTGAGATCAGTGCGTGGAATACGTGTTTGTTCCATGTTGCCACGATAGCTGTAGCGTGCATTTATGGCGGTGAAAAGATCCATAACCCATCCATTTCTGTTTTAGTTGGCGAGCGAGCTTAAGTTACGCTGTTTCTCCCCGATTGTTTAGCGCAATAGAGGGCATCGTCAGCTTTTTTTAACATACTTTCTACATCATCATTGTCTCGATTGTAGGCGGCCACACCGACACTTATCGTAGTAGAAAATGTATCTCCACCAAAGGTAAAGGGGCGGTCGCAGATAGATCGACGCACAATTTCGGCAACCCTGTATGCATCCTTTCCGGTGGTCTCCGGCATGATTATGCAAAACTCATCACCACCGTAGCGGATGAGCGAGTCGCTTTTGCGAATATTGGCAAGGATGCGTTCGCAGATGGTTTTCAGGGCATAATCGCCACAAGGGTGTCCGTAACTGTCGTTTATCGTTTTGAATAGATCTACGTCGATCATCAGCAGCGACATAGTATGGTCATAGCGCCGGCAGCGCTCAATTTCTTTGCTTAGGTGAGACTCCATGTAGTTTCGGTTATATACCCCGGTCAACATATCTGTGTTGTTCATGGAGATTAGTTTTTTTTGGTAGGAAACAACTTCGGTAACGTCCTGTATCGAAATGTAAAGCATTTCGATTTCGTTGTTCTGATTGCGTAGTGGGCCTATGGAACAGCTTTGCTGCATATAGTCGAAAGTATCCGCCAGCGAACCTTGCGCCTGCATGGGGAAGATATACTTATGCAAACGCTGGGAAAAATAGCAAAAATTCCCAAACTGAAAGACGGATTTACAGTTGCGGCGAAAATTGGGTCGATCCAGTTCCGGGAAATGACTGAAAAGAGAGGTGCCAACAATTTTTTCCACACTGATTCCACTATGCATGGCCATCCATCTGTTCCAGTATTTGACGGTCATCTCGCGGTCAATTACTAGAAGGCCATTATTTATGGTGTCAAAAATTTGAGCGAAAATCACATGAATGACTCCAGAAATGTCTGCAATGCTTTTTTGAGCCACTGAACTGAGTGCTGTCTGGTAATTAAGAACAGATAGCCCTCAACATTTTGCTGCTCAAAACGAAAAACGGTTCGGATGGATATGGCAAAGCTGTCCTTATCAATGGGGAATTGAGATGGAGTAGACTTTGATAGATCCTGGATTAGTAGTCGCGGCGGGTCGTAGGTAACAAAATCTTTAAGCAACTCGGTTATTTTGCCTATACATGCCCCGATAAGTATGTTGCCAACTTCAATAAGTGTTTCTCGCTCCAAGGTGTCAATGTCTACACCGTAGGCCTCTGCTTCATTTTCTTGATTGAAGAGCTTGATAAGCTCCTTTTCAGCTCCGGAAGGGAAGATAAGCAACGCCTGTCCGCTGAATTTACCAATAAAATTTTGCTCTATAAGGTTGACTACTGGCGATCCATCCATCTCCTTAAGAAGATATCCTGGCAGGTCAGAACCTTTAATCACTCTTATGTATGGAACACTTAAAATTACAAAAATATCTATTACTTCAGCCAGCTCTGCTGTGGCCTGACCGAAGGCGATATTCATCACTTCCTGTAGGATATCCTTCTCATCTGAGGAGAATATCTGTTCGGCGAGCGTGCTCATTTCTGCACCTGTTTAAATGCTTCTGCGCCGCGCTGTAGTGCTTCTTCCAGAGCTTTTTTGGAGGGGGGTTTTTTCATGGTGTACAGAGCACCTAGATCTTGAACTCGCTGAATCACCTTTTCCTGAATATCTGCTGTCGAGACAATAATCACAGCATCTGGATCGGCAGCGCGAATACACGCAAGAGCTTCAAACCCATCCATTATCGGCATGGTGAGATCCATCAGGGTAAGATCTGGATTGTGCTCGTGATATCTCTCAACACCTTCCTTGCCATTGCCCGCTTCGTATATCTGGAGTCCGTGGTCAAGTGGTAAGCACTTTTTTATAATCATGCGTGCTACTGGAGAGTCGTCAACAATCAGTAAACTTTTGAGCATATCTTGTGTTCCCCGGTCTTAATTTATCGGCTTAGGCATCGGCTCAGGTAATAAAAACTTGATAGGTTATAGTAGCACATATGCGTTAGGAGAATAAACAGTTAAGCGCCAAAGTAACCCTCCCCACTCCGCGGAAGGGAGTGAAGTTTTTATTTTTTGCTGCCGCGTTGTATCGAGATGCAACGTCAAAAAATAAACGTAATTATTGCACAGCTCCGTTAGTTGACAATGAAACCAGATAAGTATTCAATATCCAGGTGGTGTTGACATGTGCAAAGGGCTTATCTAGTCGCCACCTGTACAGGTACCGGATTGAGGAGAGTGCGCAGATCTTTGGGTGCAAGTTTAAGCAATAAACCACGTCTACCGGCATTAATATATATTTGCGCCAGAGATAGAATGCTCTCTTCAACGTATAATGGCAAAGTCTTGCGTGTCGCAAATGGCGAAGTTCCCCCAGTCAAGTATCCGGTATGTCGCTGGGCTACATCCGGTTGACATGGGCTTATGCTTTTGCACCCTATGCTGCGTGCCAACTCCTTTGCAGAGACACTGCAGTCTCCGTGCATGAGCACTATGCACGGGGCGGCGTTCTCGTCTTCCATCACCAGGGTTTTGATTACCAGGTGTTCGTCCACTCCCAACTCTCGGGAAGAACATGCGGTACCCCCTCTAGGTTCATATTTGTATGGATGCACACTGTAAGGTATCTCATGTCTTCGTAAGATCAGAGTTGCCGGTGTTGAGGGAGTCTTTTTCTTGGCCATAGCATTGTATAACTTTCCGTTGCTGTGCTTAAAACCACGATGCTACTAGCATTGCAAGGCTTAGCAGAATAGTAGCTCCACTGCCGATAAATAAAAAGTTGATAAGTGGGGTTAAGGCGCGCTTTTTTTGTATCGAAATGGGGAAAATAGCTCCTAAGACTGCTCCACTCAAGGCTCCTCCGAGGTGGGCGGCATTGTCTGCACCAAGGAGCAGCCCAAAGATAAAGGCGAACACAGCCCATTTCAGCATGAAGTCGCGCTGAGCGTGGGCAAATCTGCCGCCGACGCGGTGGAAGTAGGTAACCGAGAAGCCAATTAGCCCGAACAGGGCGCCTGATGCGCCAACTACGATTATGGTCGGATGCCAGAATAATCCTAGGATTGTCGCTGCTAGGGCAGTAAACAAGTACAGAAAGGTAAACCCACCGATACCGATTTCCCGTTCCAGTTGAGGGCCAACCTGATACAGAACCATCATATTGAAGGCCAGATGAATTAGGCCGCCATGGGAGAAAGCATAAGTTACGCAGCGCCACCACTGTCCCTGATCTATCACTAGTGGCCACCATTGGGCCCCAAACTCGAGCAGTGTTTTGATGTCTGGAGTTAAGATGCTAGCCAGCCCGTGACCGCCGGTCGCCCCGCGTAGAACCAGAGCAGAAAATAGAACCAGGTTCACCAGCAGTAGAATCTTGCTGGCGGAGATGTCAAATGGATTGTTGCCGCGTCGAAGTTGTTCCGCGCGGTGTTGCCAACGCACAATACGCCACTGCCACTTAGTACCGTTTAGGCCAATAGAGTCGAATTTTTTTTTCCAGTTCAAGCGTTTCCCCCTTCGTCCAATGTCTTGATGGTTCTACAGCAGGCGAACTATTGCAGAAAAGAGGCAAGGGGGCAAGAGGCATGTAGCTATTTGACGGGTATCTATGAGCGATTAATCCCGCCTCGATCTTGCTAAGATTTCATGTATGGTGCAATATTGGTTCAAAATATATGCAGGTTTAGGTACTAAATGATTGGATGTAAAGAAGGGCAAACCCTTTAATTGCCAATGACATGGATAAATTTTACATTATGGAGGGAAAAGAATGGCTATTGAATCATTGAATCCAACAACTGGTGAAGTGATGGAGACTTACTCGGAATGGTCAGATGCGAAGGTTGCACAGACCATTGAAGTTGTACATCAGGCTTATCTACAATGGCGCAATACTGATTTTTCTCGGCGCAAGGAGTTGATGCTTAAAGCTGCCGCCATCTTGCTCAAACGTAAGGATGAATTTGCCTTGCTCATGGCGCGCGAAATGGGCAAGCCCGTAACTGAGGGAGTCGGGGAAATTGAGAAGTGCGCTGTTGTGTGTGAGTACTACGCTGAAAATGCACAGCAAATGCTCGCGGATGAACCTCTGGAGAGTGACGCAGGTAAATCCTATGTCGCGTTTCGTCCTCAAGGGGTTGTACTGGCGGTGATGCCGTGGAATTTCCCCTTCTGGCAAGTGTTTCGCTTTGCTGCACCTACGTTGATGGCAGGAAATGCTGGAGTGCTCAAGCACGCTTCAAATGTGCCGGGATGCGCACTTGCTATAGAGAAAGTTTTTGTTGAGGCGGGCTTCCCACAAGATGTTTTTCGTACCCTAATGATCGGATCGGGAAAAGTAGACAAAGTGATAGAAAATCCGCGAATAATAGCCACTACCCTGACAGGAAGTGAGATCGCGGGAAGTAAAGTGGCCCAAAAATCGGGTGAGATGCTGAAAAAATCTGTCATGGAACTGGGTGGCAGCGACCCATTTGTGGTGTTGGAAGATGCCGATCTAGACGAAGCTGCCAAGGTCGGGGTGAAGGCTAGGTGCCTTAATTCGGGGCAGAGTTGCATTGCGGCCAAGCGTTTTATTGTTGTCGATGAAGTTTACGATAAGTTCCTAGAGAAATTCAAAGCAGGAATGCAGGCTCTGAAGATAGGTGATCCTGTAGATGAAAAAACGCAGATCGGACCGCAGGCACGTGAGGATCTGATGCTGGAATTGCACGAACAGGTGCTGGCGAGTGTAAAGCGAGGCGCCAAAGTTGAGTTGGGTGGCAAGCCTTGCGGAGAGGGTGCCTTTTATCCACCTACTATCCTTGCGG
Organism: Desulfuromonadaceae bacterium; assembly: GCA_034006915.1. Taxonomy (GTDB): domain Bacteria; phylum Desulfobacterota; class Desulfuromonadia; order Desulfuromonadales; family Desulfuromonadaceae; genus JAIVHC01. The sequence goes on from JAVERW010000064.1 coordinate 5,637, forward strand.
GGGTAGATAAAGGGATGCCCGCCTACAGCGAGGAATTTTTTGGTCCGGTTGCTATCTTTATCCGGGTCAAGGACGAGGTCGAGGCTCTATTCGTGGCCAACGATACTCCATTCGGGCTGGGTGGGAGTGTGTGGACTGCTGATGTTGCTAGGGGAGAAGCACTGGCGGCACGGATTCGTGCTGGGGCGGTGTTTGTCAATGGCATGGTGAAGAGCGATCCGCGTCTGCCTTTTGGCGGAGTTGGAATCTCAGGATTCGGACGCGAGCTGTCATATTATGGCATCAGGGAGTTTGTCAACGTCCAGACAGTGTGGGTCAAGTAAGCCTTTTGGGGAATTGACAGGCTACAAAAAAGCTGCCCATGGCGTTGAGCCTGGGCAGCTTTTTGCGTTTGACTTGTAGTGGCAAGGTTTGGGACTAAGAAAGCAGGCCAGGAGCGTCCAGCAGTTTTTGTCTTATGGTTTCGACTTCAGCGGCTGTATATTGTTGCTTGCATTGGCTCTGCTCGTTCGATGTCCAGCCCCACACAGTACCTGGCCAGCATGGGTCTTCATGGTAACGCGCGACTATGTGGACGTGCAATTGGCTCACCATATTGCCGATGGTTGCAGTGTTGATTTTGTCCGGCTGGTATTCGGTACGCAGAAATCGAGTGATGCCAGCTATCTGGCGCATAATGGTTTTTAACTGTTCAGGCTCCAAGTCTATCAGTTCATGCACATGGGAGTGGGGTACCAAGATGAACCATGGTCGGAACATGCGTTTATCCATGAGGAGGATATCGCTTTCAGGGGAACTCCACAGTTTGTGGCAGTCTGCGGCCAGCCTCGAATCGAGGCTGAAACCGCTAGCAGGCATATATGGAGATCTGTCTTTATTCAACGCTTAAGCAGCCCCTTGAGTTTGTTGGTTGCCTCATCGGTCTGCTGCTGAAGCAGTTCGTTGCCCTCCTGTGGTAGCTTCACGTCCTGCAATAGTTTTTGTTTAACTTTGTCTATCTCTGCGTCAGTTTTTTGTTGTATCTGGCCGGAGATATTCTGTTTTAAGCTGTTCAGGTCGATACTCTTTCCATCCAGCAAACCCGCAAGAGAAGAGGAGAGGGTGCCTGAGTCTCTTATAGAAGTATTTAGAATAGCGGAAAACAACTCGCGGATCACTTCCTGCATCGGCAGACCGTCGGCGGATTTGCCAATATTGTTCAAGCGGATGGAAGGGATGGTTATGCTCGTGTCTGTGATGACATTGTTCAGGGCACTGATTTTAGCGTTTACCCGGATCCTATTTAAAACTACGCGCTCAATAATAAACTGTTTAGATGCAGCTTCGCTGTCTTTTTGTGCGGTAGGTTTAGTGTCCTGAGGTCCTTTGGTGCGGGGCGCAGTATTTAAACGCTGCATCAAAGTGCCGACGTTAGAGGCGCGATCTTTCTGCTCTATATTAAGGGTTAGGTCGGAAAAGCTTATCTCTGGAATAATCACTATATCTTCTGTGAGGGACTGCAGATTTATCGCCACCGTACCGCTGCCGAGTTGCATAAGATTGTCGGCACCAAACCCTTCCACATTGGCTATGTTTAGGTTTTTAAGCGATGTGCGTCCGTCCAGCAGAGCAATGTCTATCCCTTCGAGGGATGTTGTGAGACCCAAAGCTTCGGTGCCGCCGAACTCAATGGCCTTTTTGGCGATGCTGTCAAGATAGTATACCCCAACGCCGAGAGCGATAATGATCAAGACAATAAAAGCGAGCAGCATTTTGAAAATAAATTTCATTGAAGTCTCCTTGGGCGTTGGTTGAACGCTGAGCCTTGGCTTAGCCACGAGAGGATTGAATAATGTGAGAGAATATTCGCTCCCATCATAACCTCCAAAGAACAATATGCAAGTCAAAAGGGGGAACGGTTTGTGTGTATATGGTAGTGATAAGATGCACAGTTAGGCCCGAGGAGGCGTTATTGCCTTTTTCTGCCATAGTAAGGTATATTCTCCGCGTTTCCATCGCACCGCGTGTGCGAGAACGCGTGGACTTGTGTATGTGGTGGGGATTAATTTTATGTGCCGGACGTGGGTTGAGTGCCGCATGAATGTCATCTGTTTTGCAACTCACATCTACTTATCGGGCTATTTAGATCTGGCTATGCCAGGATAATTTGCAGCATTAAAGCTAAGGAGTATTTTATATGATAACCGCTATTAGCCCAATTGATGGGCGCTATGCCAGTAAGGTCGGTGAACTGCAGGAATGTTTTTCCGAATATGCGCTTATGAGCAACCGAGTCAAGGTAGAAGTCGCTTGGTTGCTTCGGGTCAGCGCCGAGCGGCAAATTCCGGAGTGTCGCCCACTTGGCGCGTCGGAAGTTGATGACTTGAAAGCGATTGTGGATAATTTTTCTCCACAAGAAGCGCAGCGGATCAAGGACATAGAAGCTGTAACTAATCATGATGTAAAGGCGGTTGAATACTACATAAAAGAGAAGATTAAAGGGACCTCCATTGCCAGCGTGGCGGAATTTATTCACTTTGCGTGCACTTCTGAAGATATTAACAACCTTTCTCATGCGCTGATGCTTAAAGATGGCCTAGAAGTGATCGGGGCTAAACAAGAGGAAGTTGTCGATGTGCTATGGCACCAGGCAGAAGAATTTAAAGATGTCCCGATGCTTGCGCGCACCCATGGCCAAACCGCATCACCCACCACCGTTGGTAAAGAACTCGCGGTTTTTGTGGCGCGCCTACGCCAACAGAAACTCAAAATAGGTGAAGTAGTGTTGTTGGGCAAGCTCAACGGCGCTGTGGGTAACTTCAATGCCCATATGGCGGCATACCCCGATATTGACTGGCTTGAACTGACTCGGAAACTGATTGAAGATGATCTCGGGCTGACGCAGAATTTATTTACGACCCAGATCGAACCGCATGATTATATGGCTGAATTGTTCGATGCCATATCACGGTGGAATACGGTGCTAATCGATTTAAACCGAGATATCTGGAGCTATATCTCGATGGGTTATTTTGGGCAGAAAACCGTAAAAGGTGAAATTGGCTCATCGACCATGCCGCACAAGGTGAATCCCATCGATTTCGAAAACTCTGAAGGTAATTGCGGGCTGGCGAATGCAGTATTTCAGCATCTATCTACAAAGTTGCCTCTGTCACGCCTGCAGCGTGACCTGACGGATTCCACTGTGTTGCGCAATATGGGGGTTGGTTTTGGTTATAGCTTAATAGCCTATCATGCCACCCTGAAAGGGCTTAGCAAACTAAAACTCAACCGGAGCATTCTGGAACGCGACCTGAACAATGCTTGGGAGGTGCTGGCAGAGCCGATTCAGACCGTGATGCGCAAGGCAGGGATAGAAAACCCATACGAAAAGCTCAAAGACCTAACTCGGGGGCAACAGATTACCCCAGAGGTTATAACTGCGTTTGTTGCTGAGCTAGAGCTGCCGGATGAAGATAAGAATTATCTGCTGAACCTGACTCCAGCTACCTATGTAGGTATTGCGAGCATCATTGTCGGCAAACTTAAAACTATGTGATTCTAAAGCTTTATATGCGCTTTGATTGCTGCGACCGGTTTGATTGCATACGGCTTTTCCCTTGACAGCTCGGGGGGTATTGTATACTGTATACGGTGCTGAAATCGGGTGACTGTATCGAGGCTAGATTGCTTGACCGAGCTACAGTGAGCTTATCTAAGCAATAGAATGATGGACTATTGATGTTTCGGATATGGAAGCGAAGAAACGTTGGTAGTTTTTTTGCTGGATCATCTATCTGTTCAGGTGTGCCTGCATAAACTCCTGCATAGCCTTTATGGATAAGGTCCATTGGTAATGATGGTTTAACACAACTAAGGAGAGAACATGTCGAAGATTGTCTGGTCAGAAATTGACGAAGCACCTGCGTTGGCAACGTACTCGTTGTTGCCCATTGTACGAGGATTCACCAATGATGCTGGTATCGAAGTAGAGACTAGTGATATTTCACTTGCTGGTCGCGTTCTTGCCAATTTCCCCGAGAAATTGACCGAAGATCAGAAGGTTGCAGATAATCTAGCCCAATTGGGTGCGTGGACTCAGGATCCTGAAGCCAACATTATCAAGCTGCCAAACATCAGTGCCTCCGTACCACAACTGCAAGCTTGCATCAAAGAGCTACAGGAAAAGGGTTATGACATACCCGATTACCCTGAAGAGCCTAAAAATGAAGCAGAGAAAATTCTGCAAGGGCGTTATGCCAAGTGTCTCGGTTCCGCGGTAAACCCAGTTTTGCGTGAAGGTAACTCCGACCGCCGTGCGGCATTGTCAGTCAAGAAAAATGCGCAGAAAAATCCGCACAGAATGATGAAAGCATGGCCTGAGAAATCTCAGTGCCGTGTTGCTCACATGGAGACTGGCGACTTCTACGCAACTGAGAAGTCCGTGACTCTGGATAAGGCAGACACTGTCAAATATGAATTTGTCGATGCTAGTGGAAAAGTCACTGTGCTTAAAGAAGGCTTAAAACTGCTTGCAGGTGAAGTTTTAGACACATCTACTATGCAGGTAGCTGAGTTACGTAAGTTTTACACCCAAATCAACAAAGAGGCCAAAGAGAAGGGGGTACTTCTTTCACTCCACCTCAAGGCGACCATGATGAAGGTCTCTGACCCCGTCATGTTTGGGCACGCGGTTTCTATTTATTTTGCTGATGCATTGGATAAATACAAAGCTGAGCTCAAGGAAATTGGCGCCAATATTAATTACGGACTCGGTGACGTTCTTTCCAAGCTTGACCGTCTCCCTGCAGCTAAAAAGGCGCAGATCGAAGCAGATATCAACGCCTGCTATGAGAAGAACGCCGCTCTGGCCATGGTTGATTCCAGTCGCGGAATCACCAACCTGCATGCGCCCAACGATATTATCGTTGATGCATCTATGCCAAACGTAGTACGCGACGGTGGCAAAATGTGGAATCGTGATGATGCGCTGCAAGATACCATTGCTATGATTCCTGACCGCTGCTACGCCACTATGTATCGTGAGATCATCGAAGACTGTCAGCGTAACGGTCAGTTCGATCCCGCGACCATGGGTAGTGTCTCCAACGTTGGGCTAATGGCGCAGAAAGCTGAAGAGTATGGTTCCCACGATAAGACCTTTATCGCACCTGGCGCCGGAACTATCCGTGTGGTAAATTCCGCCGGTGAAACCCTGATGGAGCAAAAGGTGAATGAGGGGGATATTTACCGCTCCTGCCAAGCAAAAGATATTCCCATCAAGGACTGGATCAAACTGGCGGTAACCCGCGCCAAGGATTCCGGTGAGCCTGCTGTTTTCTGGTTGGATGAAAACCGCGCGCACGATGCGGAGATCATCAAAAAAGTTAACAAATATCTGCCAGAATTTGACACCGCCGGTCTGGATATCCGCATCCTCGATCCGGTTTCGGCACAGAAGTTTTCCATCGAGCGCGTTCGTCGCGGCGTGAATACCATCTCAGTTACTGGTAACGCACTGCGTGACTACCTCACAGACCTGTTCCCAATTCTGGAGCTCGGCACTAGTGCCAAGATGCTCTCTATCGTTCCCCTTATTCAGGGTGGCGGAATGTTTGAAACAGGTGCTGGCGGTTCTGCACCTAAACACGTGCAGCAGTTCTTGAAAGAAGGACACCTGCGCTGGGATTCACTCGGTGAATTTTGCGCCCTTGTACCTTCTTTACAGCAGGTTGCAAAGGTGTTCAAGAACGAGAAAGCAGCGATTCTTGCGGAAACTTTGGATCAGGCTGTAGAGAAATTCCTCGATAACGAAAAGAGCCCTTCACGTAAAGTTAATGAAATTGACAACCGGGGCAGCCATTTCTACCTGGCGATGTATTGGGCGGAAGCTCTGGCAGCTCAGAGCAAGGACTCTGGCCTGAAAGAGAAGTTCACCAAAGTGGCCA
>JAVERW010000067.1:0-11267 GCA_034006915.1 Desulfuromonadaceae bacterium
TAAACGCTCATGGGGAACGGACTTCAGCCTGCTGAAGAATCACATCCTACCTGCGTTGGGTCACCTGCATCTGGATGAGGTAAAGCGGCGTCATCTGGTCGATCTGTTCAGCCAGCACCGTCAGACACATAAGCCCGGATCTACCAATCGCATCATTATTCTGAGCCGGTATATCTTCAACTGCGCTATCCGCTGGGAGGTGCCGGGGATTGATAAGAACCCTACAGAAGGCATTGATCTGTTTGCCGAGAACAATAAGCGCGAACGCTACCTGTCTTCTGAAGAAGCCAAGCGGCTCTTTGATGCTCTGGAGCAATCCACCTCTGTACACCTCAAATACATCGTCACCATGCTGCTCTTAACCGGGGCGCGTAAGAACGAGGTAATACATGCGAAGTGGAAGGACTTCGACTTGGAGCAGCGTATATGGAGCATTGAGTTCAACAAGTCCGGCAAGATCCGCTATGTTCCCCTGTCTGACGGAGTATTACAGCTGCTGGAGATTATCCCCAAAGAAAAGAACAATCCGTATCTGTTCCCGAATCCGAAGACAGGTAAACCCTATGTGCAGATATTCCCTTCATGGAACACTGCGCGTAAACGTGCGGGTTTGGAGGATGTCCGCATCCATGATCTGCGCCACTCGTTCGCATCGTTTCTTATCAACAATGGCCGCTCCCTGTATGAAGTCCAGAAGCTGCTGGGACATACTCAGGTAAAGACCACCCAGCGTTACAGCCACCTGAGCCAGAAGTCATTGATTGCGGCGGCAAACACGGCTACTACCGCCCTGCCCCTGAATAGCATGATGCCTAAGGACAAGGAAGCAATCCCGCTGGTTGCAGTGGAGGTTTGATCCAACACCATTCTTAGCTTATAGTGTACTATTTTTACTTGATAAGCATAACACTTAGTGGTAGTTTTATTTATGAGCAGGGTATTCAAAACCAGACATTTCAGCCGCTGGATGCGCAAAACAGAGCTAACAGACAAAGCTCTGTGCAAGGCTGTAAAAGAGATGTCAGATGGTCTTATAGATGCTGATCTCAGCGGCGGCATCGTTAAAAAACGCGTCGGTGTAGCCGGAAAGGGCAAACGTGGTGGAGTCAGAACCATAGTCGCTACCAATAGGGGTAACAGATGGTTTTTCGTGTATGGGTTTGAGAAGAACACCCGCTCCAATATAACCACCAAGGAAAAAGAAGCTCTGCAGTATTTAGCTGAAGATTTGCTGGGATTATCAACTGAACTACTTAACGCAGCGGTAGAGGATAAAACCCTTGAGGAGATCGATTATGAATAGCGAAAAGAATGGCATTTTAGATGCTGTACACAACACTGCCACGGATCTTCACAAACTGGGCTTTATTGATCAGCGCAAAATGCGCAAATATGATGCTCTGTGCTTAAAGCAAATCCCAGAATACGACAGTGAAAAAATCCGCAGCATCAGGAATCGCCACCACATCAGCCAAGCGGTGTTGGCAGCCCTGCTCAATACCAGTGTATCTGCGATACGCCAGTGGGAATCCGGCACCAAGCACCCTAGCGGTCCTTCACAAAAGCTGCTGTACATTCTCGACAGCAAGGGGATCGAAGCTCTTACGTAAAAAGGCCGTCTTCATGGCGAAAATGAATCAACGCAATATTGGACTTGAAATTCTTGAAGGGATTCGGGCTATAAAACGCGGCGAGGGTAAGCCGGTTGAAGTCGCTGAGCCTGCAGGACTGGGAACATCGGCTCGAAACTCTAAGAAGGCCATAGAGATCTCTGCAGCCCATGCCGGACAAAAATCCTGAAGTTATTGCTGACATAATATGCCCGGACAATAGGAAAACCAGCCATTAATAGCGAATAAATGGAAGAATCACGCCCCTAAGCTCTTACTACTCTCGTTAGGGTGGCACTAAATTATTCCGGAATCTTACACGTATCATTGTATTGACATCCCATTCTTTTTTCTGCGTCCAGACACTGCTTGTAAGATTGAGCAATCAATACAAACATAAGCGGATTAGAAATCAATTCATCTTTGGTTGCTGCGCACCAGTTGTTATCCACCAAATCAACAATTTGTTTACATTTGATGCCATACCCAATATCGTACTCGCCGAGCTTTTCCAAGTCACCGTCAGCATCGATAAGCGCATCGCAAAAACACTGAGCGGGTGTACAGCATTTAGTAGTGCCGATAAATCTGGAATGATGATAGCAGATATCATGCCGCCACAGTACCAGTCTGATTACCTCCTGCTCCTCCTCCAGACTTTTGCCTTTAGAACGACCTCTTGCTTGTGGTAGCAATCCACCGATATATTTAACTTTACCTAAGATACTCATAACGCTCGCAATCCTTATTTAAGGTTAAACTAACCAATAAGTGCCAGGGTAAAAAAATTTGAACCATTAATTGTCCACTGAACAACATCATATCGAGCACTTACAGTCCCCCCCTTATCAGACATTACATTTTTAATTTTTTACGTAGCTGTATTGCTGAGTCGGTTTTCGCCAAAAAATTGGGATCCTGCAATCTCCGTAGCATCGCGAGGCCACGTTCCTGCTCTGCTGCACTAATTTCAGGCATTTTTATTTTTTGCAAGGCCTTAGATGCGGGCGATGGAGGCATAAGATCAATAACCTCCGCCGGCGCTGGCCAAGCCCTGAGTTGAGATGCTGCAAGAGCAAATGCGGCAGATATTCTGGCAGCATCCCTCTCTTGATCCCGGAGCGCGATCGCCAAATCAAAGGCTTGGTACCAAACAAAGAGGGTGGATTTGAATGAGTCTACATTAAATTTTGGTGCAAAAGGCAAAAATGCTTTCCTTAATGTATTTAAACCTTTAGCGATCTCAGAATACAGCCAATCCTGCTCATGATTATCCGGCTGCGAGGCCGGAGATGAAGCTGTCGATGTCAGAGGCTCCTCCTGCCCCAGAGCCTGTAATGCCGGTTTCAGGTTTTCTGCTACTGCTGTTGGCTGTATGTCCATTTTTACCCTCCATTTTATTTAGATAATTCCAATCTTTATCGCACAATCCACCCCGCTTGATGATATTTTCTGCGATTCCAGCGGCATAAGCATTGAGGTCGCCGATGTCTTTGCGCATACTCATAGCTAACGCATATTTCTTGACATAATCCAATAATTTACCACTACAACCTTCTACATATCCTATCTGTATGGTAGTGTCCTCTTGCTGTTGCGATGCTGTCCCGTCCTTGGGCTTAAGTTGTTGATTATACTTGTTCTTGCTGTTCTCCTGCTGTTCCTGTCCTGTCCCTGTCAGGATAGCTTTTGGGCTAGCAACGGGTAACAAGGGCCCACCACATGTACTGCCTGGCTTGGCGTCAATCCTCAATCCTGCAGCCTTTAGAATGCGTCTTACGCTTTTACGGTTAACGCTCCATAATTTTGCATACCCAGACACAGTACAATTATTTTTGCGATTAATTCTGTCAAGCCGCAAACTTAATGTACATTCGGCATCGGTCCAGGACCTGTCAATGTCACCCCGGGGAAGCAGTGCATAAGCAAGATCTAACTCCAATGGCACCCAGGGTGTATTGGGGGTGGTAAGCCTACCCCCCACAGCAGCCCTCGTTATCATCAAGTATCAAATCACATGCCAGAACTAGCTTGTATCCAGTCGTGGAAAATTCCTGCTGCAGGAGTTGCTCTCGAAACCTGCGGACTGCTACATCCAAGCAATAATAACCCTGGCAATTATCCCCATGTGTGATAGCGTGTAAGTCCATGCTAGACAGAGTGGTGGCCGGCTGTGACTTGGCGGTGACTCCGGCCGCTGTATCTGCTTTGTGCATATCCTCTCCTTTTTTTGTTGAATTAACTTAATCGGATGTCTGATCTTAGATCAGCGCAAGCGCAAAATCTGATCCGACCATATCCCAATTTTCGGCACTTGCGGGGGCTGAAAAGCACGCCTTTTTTGCACACTTTGAGGGTTGCCAAAAAAACCTCGATAATTCGGTCACTTACACGCCTGCTCTCCTGAAAAATTTTTCCTCAAAAAAACTACGCAATTCCAGCTACTTACATACCAGGCAAGCATTTTCTTTCATTTCCACCTCTTATATTCATAAAAAGAGGGCCGAATAAAGATGGCGGCGGTAAGTGTGATATGATTTTAGAACATGCTACTGAGCAGTAGCCAAAGATGCCAAAAAGAGCTCAGCACCTGGAGGGCAGGAAGGCAAAGCGAACAACGCTGATATATGTCAGTTGTTTCCAGTTTTATGACCCATTACCCAGACGTTGCAGTCAGCATGGCTTAGGGTTACTATAGATGTACGGCTAAAATAGCTGCAGTACATTGCTCTGGAGGTATAACCAAATGGCTACCCTGAAAAAGCTCCCTATAGGCATTGAGACCTTCTCGGAAATCCGTGAAGATGATTACATCTATATTGATAAAACCAGCCAGATCAAGCAAATGGTGGATGAAGGTAAATACTATTTCCTCTCCCGGCCCAGGCGTTTTGGAAAGAGCATGATAATATCTACTCTCCAGTCGCTATTCGAGGGGCAAAAAGAGCTCTTCGAGGATCTATACATTTATGATAAATGGGACTGGGACACCACCTATCCGGTAATAAGACTCAGCTTCGATGGTGTAGCCCGGGATCTGGCCGATATGAAACAGGATGTAAGAAATATCCTGATGGAGAATCAGGAATATCTGAACATCTCCTGTCCTAATCCAGATGATATTGGTGGCTGCTTGAAATACCTGATTCGCTCTGCGTATGAGAAATACGGTAACAAAGTGGTCATCCTAGTGGATGAATACGACAAGCTCATCGCAGACAACCTGGACCAACTCGAGGTTGCTAAGGAGGGGCGCGAAGTACTCAGAGATCTGTACAACACTATTAAGGGAAGTGATCGCTACATTCAGTTCGCGTTCCTCACCGGTGTCAGCAAGTTCAGCAAGGTCTCAATATTTTGTGGTTTAAACAATCTCAAGGACATCACCATTGATAAACGCTTTGCCACCATCTGTGGCTATACCCAGCACGATCTGGAAACCGTCTTCGCTGACCATCTGGCCGGTGTAGATATGGAGAAGGTACGCGAATGGTATAACGGGTATAATTTCCTCGGGGACAAGGTCTACAATCCGTTTGATGTCCTGCTCTTTATCGATTCCGGGCATAATTTCAAGAACTACTGGTTTGCAACCGGCACCCCGACCTTCCTCATAAAGCTTATTGAGCAAAACAATTACTACGTACCTCAGCTAAACGACATCCGTGTTTCTGAAAGCCTGATCGACAGCTATAACATAGAAAAAATTCAGCTAGAGCCTATTCTGTTTCAGGCAGGGTACCTGACCATCAAGGATGCTGAGTTTAACGATTTCGGGGCGGAGTATGTGCTGGGATTTCCCAACTACGAGGTGCGTATCTCATTCCACGATGTGGTTGCACGTGCCCTGACACATAAGTCCGACATCCTGGTGGAAAAGAAAGATCTGCTTAAAACCCTCAGAGAGGGTGACATCGAGCAATTCCGCGCGAGCTTAACCAGCGTGTTTGCCTCTATCCCGTACAATAACTACATAAAAAACCAGATCAGCACCTTCGAAGGCTACTATGCCAGCTTGATGTATGCATACCTGGCCAGCCTCGGCCTTGAACTGCGGGTTGAAGACCCCACCAGTACCGGACGCATCGACATGACTATCAAGGCAGGCGATATCATCTACATCCTGGAGTTTAAAGTAGATGACAGCAACAACGCCCTGGAGCAGATAAAACAGAAGGAATACCACCTGAAATATCAGGATCAGGGCAAGGATATCTATCTCATCGGCATTCACTTCGACTCGGCCAAGCGCAACATCTCTTCTTTTGAATGGGAAAAGGGTTAGTTCAGTAATCCCCCCCCCTTCGGCAATTCCAACAATCCGCGCCGGGAATTTTCTTCTTAAGTTTAACTGAAGAGGAAGATTTCCCCGCGCGGTTTTTTTGTGATGTATTTTTTTGACTCCTGCCTACTTATTGGGCAGAAGGGGCTCCAAACTGCCCCTAAGTGCCAAAGTGTTACAAAAAAGCGCGCTTCTTAGACCTCTCAGGGCTGATTTTTTCTCTACAATAACTTAAACGAGGCGTTCGTTTTACACCCCCATACACCCTGCACAAGGAGAGAAAAAATGAGACTGATGCAAAGACTGTTACCCAAGCGTAAATCTCCCAGGAACAAATCTGCACCATTACCAAACCCCGCTCCTGCACTACCCCCCTTAGAGCAGATGATCCCCAAATCGGAATCCGGGATTTATGCCTATCCCCTCCAGCAAATTTTAGATCAAAACCAGGAAATACTCGCCAGAATAAAGGATCTGATTTTTGGCTCAAATGAGGAAGCCGAAGAGCTATTTCACGCATACTATATCCCTGCAATCCAGACATACGCAGCGTATGTACACCTGCTGCCTGCAAGTGAGAACCACCATCATAGCAATATAGGAGGCCTGCTATGCCACGGGCTTGAGGCTGGATACAGGGCCCTCAACAAAGTAGTAAACTACAGCCGCAACCCTGCGCTTAATATATTGTCTGGCCAAAGTGCTCGGGATGCAATTCCGCGTTTTGAGCTGGCTATTTTCCTGGCCGGATTAACCCATGATGCCGGCAAAATCATCACCGATATGCGTATTTACTCCTCGCATCATGGTCTTGAATGGAATCCTTACTCAAAAAGTCTCATGGATTGGATGATCTCCAACGGAATCAGAAAATACTATGTGCAGTTCCGCCCAGAACGCGAGCATAAAGCGCATCAACAGTTCAGTGCATCCCTGATGCTGGATGTCATTGCAGACAGACAAACCAAAGCGTATCTTCACGCCGGATACGCTAGGATCATGCCCATGATGTATGAGGCTTTAATGGGGCTGGGGAATGATTATACGAATCCGATTCAAAAGCACATGCAGTATGGCGATGAAGCCAGCGTAGAGACAATCCTCAAAAAGATCGGTCACAATAGTCAGTCAGCAGCGACCCATGCACGAGTGCCAGTATGTCAGCATGTACTTAATGCCGCGCGGCGGCTTGTCGCGAGCAGACAGTGGCGCGTAAATACTCCCGGCCATCCCGTGTGGATTATGGATGACGCCCTGTATATCTGCTGGCAGGCAGGCTCAAGGGACCTAATCTCTCTTCTTGACCAGGACAATATTGAGGGCATACCACGCAACCATCAAACTCTGGCAGACATACTGATTGATCACGGGATAGCTATTGCAGCGCACGAGGATTTGCCAGGCAAGCAGTTTTGGTACATCGCCCCTGAAGCCGTGCAGCAGGGAGATGAAAAAGTATCACTGCAAACACTACGTATCCACGAATCCTATGGGCTCTTGAATCCCTTGCCGGATAGTGCACCAGGGAGCGTATATAAGGACTACCAGGATTCAAACTTTGAAACGGGTTCTGGAGTTGAACCAGCAGAAGCGGAATTAATCCTGCCAGAGCAATTTACCGCACCATCTTCACAAACTGCTCAACCACAAGCGCAAAAAAAAGCACCCACGTCTGTCAGTCATGCTGAAACAGTAGCTGTGGAGCAGTTTATCCAGGCATTACGCATTGAGCACCCTCCATTTAACACCATACTGGCTAACGGCAAGCGCTACGCACCCCGGCGCAGTGCGGAAGAGATGTTTCGCGCGCAGAACATATCTGCAACCCGCCTCCTGCAGTTGATCCAGCAACACCACTTGCTGGAGATGATCACTCATGATGGGCGTAAGTATATCGGTGCACCACAATAATCATCTGCCTCCATACGTATACCAGCCTATCTGGGAGATGTAGCCAGGCTCCCAGATAGGTAGGAATTTGGGAAGGTGATGACATATTTCTACACGCGATTACAGCAAGGAGCTCACATGCATTACAATAATCTTGACGATAGTATTACGACTCAAACCGACGCTGGTTCAGCGCAGCATTTAATGGAGCTGGCAGATGTACATCTTCAAAAGCTTTACGAAACAGCACGATATCACGCGGATATTTTCTGGGACAATCACATGGGGGCTAACAAATCCGGAAGGGACAGGGCCGGATCACTCGGTTGTCGCGTGAGACAAAAACAAAACTCGATTTACATTGAGTGGTACCACAATATCTGGCACCGTAAACGTCAGGGCGGCTTTACACCCATCTCCAAATATATCCGCAAACCGGCGCGCAGCCATGGCTATAACCTTGAATCCCTGTTCAAATATGCAGATCCGTGGGAATACCCCGTGATAGAGCAGACCGAGGCAGCATTTGCGCAGATCCGGCGTCAGAATAAAAACCTTGCAAAAATAAGGCGTTACTTGCGCGACATGCATGCTGCAGAGGAGATGCTGGCTGAACTTGAGCGCACAGCGGCTCAGGTTTAAGAGCTGATCCTGCCGAAGCGTAACGGCCAGGATCAGCAACTCCCGCTGCCGCCTTTTATTTACCCGAAAAAGGCGGCAGCGGGAGGGTTATCTAAAGAGGGGCTGAGAAAGCTCTATCTTTTTCAAGAGGCCTGCTTACAAAACGTTCCTACTATGAGCTTCAGATATTTCAGAATAGCTAAAGAGCTTTCTGCACACCGACATTGAGACTGCAGTGGAATTAACATGTTAGCTACCTCCGCTATTTGTCTAAGATTCGAAGTGCTGTCTACAAGAATTTTTGTCAGTTCTGAACTCAAGTTCTTTGCTTGTTCCATGGTGAACTCCTCCCTCGGACAATCTTGGAAATCATAATCAAGCTCGCTGGGAGGATAACCAGCTCTTACAAGTAATGTATTTAGGATTACAGTAAAAACGATATCATGACCGCACCCTTGCGACATCAAATGAGCCGCCTCATGGATATATATCTGTTGCAAGAGCTCTTCATTCTCCATTTTTTCTGGGTTGATAAAAATCAATGGCCATTCGATACCGCCTTCATTATAAACACATCCACCTGATCCAATTGCGCAGAAAATGACTGGATAATCCGGAGCCATTTCCCTGTCGACCAAAGACTTCAATTCTTTTATCTGCGATGCCATTGTTTGTGTTTCTCGCAAAATATCGTGGTTGAATGTCCCAGGACAATCGGTTGAGAAATCATAGACAAAATCTAGAATTTCAGGTAGATGTGTAAAACTGTATGCACTAACGATTGATGGTGTGGATACGTGCTGAGTATGCATTTTGCCTCCATTGGGTTCGTGTGAATAATTTACGTTCTGTTCAGAAACATATTGATTTTCTCTTAGGGTCCACTCGCTATTCATAACTTCAATTCTCCTTTGCCCCATAGGGGCGGTTTATTGACTATGCGAAGTCGATTTGCAGTTAAACCACGCACAAAAGTGGTGGTCCTTATTTCAATTGCTTATCTTTCTTCATTTAATCTGTCGGATTTTGGTAAATCCTCCAAAAAACGAATACGCTAAACTTCAACTGATTATTTCAATGCCAGCCAATCCAGGAACGTGCCAGCCACCAGAATATATCCCGCATTGACCGCCACAATGATGATGCTCCACATCTGATGGAACGTAAGCCTGGTCTCGAAGGCAGGAAGTGAAAGCAACTCCAGGACCAGGCTTCCAAACAAAGTCCCCCCCGATATCCTGATTATTGTGCTGATGACATAACAGTAGATCTCACTCTTCTGCTTCCAACGATCTCTGGTTTTTCTCCTCATATTCATTCCTCCCTTTGGATATACATCTTCTGCATTGAGTAACCTAAAACCACAACGTCCAGGCCGGACATGGAGTTCGGCTCAATTATTTGATCTAGCCCCTGCAGCGAAATCCCTTGACTGGTCAGAAAGCGCAGGAATATTTCCATATTCAGGGCATATTCGTTTGCCCCGCTTACGTTGAAATCCTTCATACCCACCTCATATGCATGGCTTCCCGGAACCACCTGCCAGTCAGCCCAGGCACTGAAGTTCTTTTGGCTACTCTGGCAGATAACCCCATGGCACTGGGTCTGGGCCAGATACTGCTCAGGAGTGAAAAAGAAATGCGCCTGAATCCGAACCCGTTTGCGCTTATCGAAGTAATACGTTTTTGAGCTTCTGGCAGACTTATTCACCGCTTGCTCCCTGATGTGGATTTCCTCTGATGTTTTCAACTAAATACACTACTGTCCGGTTAATAATCGAATAAATTCAGCTGTTTACCATTTTCATGGTTCTCAGCTTGCTTCAGTGCATCTGTAACTAGTTGTAATATAGGCTTTTTCTCAAACAAGTTGACCTCCAGAATCTGTAGGAAAGTGTAGAGCTGACATGGAATATCGAGCTTTTTCTTGGCAATCACCACCAGCAGGTAAATGCTCAGTGCTATCCATATCTGGCTCTTTACTGCATTCATTGAGGTGCCATAAAACGACTTGATGCGCAGGTGGCCTTTGATCCACTTGAAGAACAACTCCACCTGCCAGCGTTGCTTGTAAATCTGCGCTACCGTTGGCGCAGGGATGTCGAAACTGTTGGTCAAAAATACCAAGCGCTTATTAAGCTCTTTATCAACATAACTGACCCGGCGTAATTTCTCCGGGTAATCATTTTTCGATTTGTGCGTTACCAGGACAATGGTCTGATCGGCTCTTATGCCAGCTTCTCTGTCTTTAACAGCAGAATACAGGCGCCTGTAACGCAAGTTGCTTTTGGCTCTGATAACAAAGAAAGCCCCTTGTTGGTGCAGGTTGTGGAGTCTAGAGAAATCGACATAGCCTTTATCCATGGTGTAGATGGCATCTTCAGTTACGGGCATGGAGTCGAGCATACGCACATCGTGATCCTTGGCTGGGGTGATAGCAACATAGGTTGGGATTGCACCTCTTAGATCAAGCAGCGTATGCATTTTTACCCCGGCTTTGGTGGAGCGAAACTGCGCCCAGGGGAACAGAGACAAACACAGATCAATGGTCGATGAATCAAAGGCAAATAGGGGCTGGTCAAGTTCCAGAACAAAAGGTTCGTTGCAGTAAAGATTCTGCGCCATTCGAATCAGGACATGACCAAAGTCTTCAAATATGCGCCAGTCTCTACGTTCATTCGCATCAGCCAGAGTAGAGCGGGAAACACCACCACGGAAGCCGATATGGTAGAGCTTTTCCCTGTGTGAATTCAGACAGGTTTCTATGTCACGCAAGCTTTCGCGTCCCGACATCTGCGCATAGGCAAGACACAGAAACTGATCAAAAGTTGAAAAACTCTTGGCTCTGTAATCACCCCGGTAGCG
>JAVERW010000069.1:0-10928 GCA_034006915.1 Desulfuromonadaceae bacterium
TTGGCGCGCAGGCCCTCAAACTCACCAGCGCACAACGCATCGCCATCGTCGGGCTTGAAGAGGAAAAGCTCGATCAGATCTGGAAAGAATTAGACGAACCAGCGGGCGCGGCTATCGGCATGTGTGTACGCTCAGTCAAGATTTGCCCCGGCACCACGTTCTGCAAACGTGGCCAGCAGGACTCAGTCACCCTTGGCCTGGAAATGGACACGCGCTATCACGGCAAGGAGCTTCCCTGGAAGTTCAAGATGGGGGTTTCCGGCTGTGCCAACGACTGCTCCGAAGCATGCATCAAGGATCTAGGCCTCATCGGCACCACCAAAGGGTGGAAGGTTATGGTGGGGGGAAACGGCGGCGCTGCACCACGTCTCTCCCACGTACTTACCGACCAGTTAACCGCCAAGGAAGCACTGGCGCTGGCAGATCACATTGTTGTCTGGTTTATCAAAAACGAGCGTAAGGGGCGTTTAGGTAAATTTGTCGATGAAATGGGATTTGACGCATTCAAAGAAGAGATCATGGAAAGTTTCGCGGGCTAATTTGGATACGTAAGGGCACGGCATGCCGTGCCCTTACGCTCACTCATGGCAAGGCTATCTTCAACTACCCTCGCAAAATTTCTTCCGGAAAATCAACCGCTTTCAGATACCGCGCACTGATGGCTTTTTTCAATACTTCCAGGGTTTTTTCGTCCGCTGGAGTATCAATGGAAAGCACCACCATCGCCTCCCCGGCTTTCTCCTGCCTACCCAGATTCATATTACCGATATTGATGTTGGCTTCGCCCAGAATGGTACCCATCTTACCGATAAGACCGGGACGATCTTCGTAGTGCATAACCAGCATGTGCGGTTCAGGACTAAAATCGGTGGTGAAATCGCGCATTTTTACGATGCGGGGACGCCCGTCAAACATCGTCCCTGAAATAGTACGTATCCCTTGGGGTGATTCGAGGGTGATGGTGACAAGATTGGAGAAGAGTTCAGTCTCGGTGGTGCGAATTTCCTCCACGGCGATACCGCGCTCGCGTGCCGCCATCCGCGCATTTACCATGTTGATATCTTGCTCGGTCTGATAGTTAAGCAGCGCCGCCAACCCGCACACCGTAAGCGGAGCACAGTCAAAGCGCGCCACCTTTCCAGTGTAGCTGAAGGTTACTTTGTTTGGATTGGCTGGTGCTAGTTGAGAAATAAAATGCCCCAAAGTTTTTACCAGGGTCATAAAGGGTTTCATCTGTTCCATCAGATCGGGATCAAAACGCGGGATATTAACCGCGTTCTCCAGCGGTTTTCCATCTAAGTAATTAATGATCTCGCGGCTGACATCAATGGCGACGTTTTTCTGCGCTTCAAAAGTGTTTGCTCCCAGATGAGGAGTCACCACCATTTTGGGATGCCCGATCAGCTTCTTCAATATCTCGGTTTGAGGGGGTTCCTGACTCCATACGTCGAACGCAGCCCCTGCTACTTTGCCGCTTTCGAGGGCGTTGTACATCGCCTCTTCTTCGATGATGCCGCCCCGAGCGCAGTTGATTATGATCACGCCATCTTTCATCTGCTCGAAATGGCTGGCATTCAGCATACCGCGAGTTTCATCATTGAGCGGGGTGTGCACCGTCACTACATCGGCGTAGCGCACTATTTCGTCCAGATCAACCAGTTTTACCCCGAGATCACTGCCACGCTTTTCCGAAATATAGGGGTCACATGCAATGACCTCCATCTCAAACGCCTTAGCACGCAGAGCTACACGTCCGCCCACCTTACCTAAACCGATAATTCCCATGGTGCGGTGTTTGAGCTCATGTCCTGTAAAGGGTGCGCGCTGCCATGCTCCACTTTTAAGGCTGTCATTCGCCACTGGAATATTGCGGCACAGCGACAACAGCAGCGCCATGGTGTGCTCTGCGGCAGAGTTGGTATTTCCCAGCGGGGCGTTGACCACAATAATCCCCTTGCTGCTGGCGGTCTCCACATCTACGTTGTCGATTCCGACCCCGGCGCGCGCCACAATTTTCAGGTTCTTGGCGTGCTCCAGCACCGCTGCGTTCATGGTAGTTCCGCTGCGGGTTATGATTGCATCGTAGTCTCCGATGGCTGCATGCAACTCTTCCACACTCAGCCCCAGACACACATCCACTTCAATGCGCGCATCAGCACGCAGGGTATCGAGTCCGGCTTCAGAAACTTCGTCAGTGACAATGACCTTCATACTCACTCCTTCCCGGCTCAGTGAGTCGGTTGTTGTTGCTGGATTATTTATTCTGCTTACTAATTTTGCCTGGCGCTTCTGACCCACGACCGCCAAGTTGTTGCTTTCGACACCGCTAATAGCAAAATATTAAAAACGGGAACAGACCCCAACGACGAAACATAGTAGTTTCCCCGAGCGCTTCTGTCAATTACACGCGCGCCAGAATGCGTTGCAAAACACCTCAAGCCCTACTTGATAACTTCCAGGTGCCCTCTTTTACTCTTTTTGTTTCTGGCGTCACCCTGTTTTGGCTCTTGGTCTTGCCCATGCCCTCGTTTCTGTTCTTGCTCCCGTTCTTGTCCCTGCTCCTCCAAAGGATCGTCATCCTTCCCCAAGGTAGGCAGAGTCCCGTTTTTAAGCATCAATTCAACGGAATCGGCAATGGTGAGACACTGGCGCATGCATACCTTGCGTACCGGACACTGAGTGCAATCCGCTTCACCGGCTGCGGCACGCAGTGCATGCACCACCAAACCAATACTTTCAAACTGCGACAACGGAATAAAAAACATCATTTCTCCTGCGGATAAGACACCAACAATTTCAATTTGCCGAGCTAAGCATCCCCGCCCAGGGTGCGGCCGGAAACCTTGGCAAATTCTTTGAGTTTCATCATCATATCGGCAAACTCGGCCGGGCGCAACGACTGGGGCCCGTCGCTGGCTGCGGTCTCCGGCGTGGGATGCACTTCGACGATAAGTCCGTCACATCCGGCTGCCACCGAAGCATAGCACATTGACGGCACCAGACTAGCGTGCCCTGTAGCATGGGAAGGGTCTACAATCACCGGCAGGTGGGTCTGCTCTTTCAACACTGGCACCGCTGAGATATCCAATGTATTGCGCGTCGCAGTCTCGAAGGTACGGATACCGCGTTCACACAGGATTACGCGCCGATTGCCCTCTGCCAAAATATACTCAGCGCTCATCAGGTATTCCTGAATAGTGGTTGCCATGCCGCGCTTCAGCAGAATAGGTTTATCCAGTTGGCCCAGCATTTTCAGCAGGGCGAAGTTCTGCACATTGCGCGCTCCCACTTGCAACACATCGGCATAACGCGCCACCAACTCCACGTCGCGCGGATTTACTACTTCAGTCACAAACGGTAGCCCTGTTTCCTGACGGGCAATATCCAGCAGTTTCAGGCCTTCTTCTTCCAACCCTTGGAATGAATATGGGCTAGTACGCGGCTTATACGCACCACCGCGCAACACTTGGGCCCCGGCACGCTTCACCGCCTTGGCTGTGTACACAATCTGTTCTTCGCTCTCCACCGCGCACGGCCCGGCCATAACGATGATTTCCGGCCCGCCAACCACAACCCCGGCGGCAATTTCCACCAGACTCGGCTGAGGGCAGACCTCGAGACTAGCCAGTTTATACGGCCGCAGGATCGGCACCACCTTGTCCACTCCACTCATCGATTCCAGGCTCTGAAGCACCATCTTACCTCGTTCATCACCCACCGCACCGATAACCTCGCGACTCTGTCCGCGAATCACATGGGGCTCATAACCCAGTTCCTTGATACGCTTAACTGCAGCCTCTGATTGCGCGGCGCTGGCGCCCTGTTTCATAACAATAATCATATTCTTAACTCCTTCTCTCTTACGCTGAGACCAAAAGCAACAAAAGCTCGGCGAGCCCCGCAATCGTCAGTTTTACCTTTAAAACACAACGACCACGGGAAGCCTTGCCTGCCCGTGGTCGATTGATGGTATATTCGCTGTATGTAGTGCTGGCTCGCGTTATTTCAGCAAATTTCACCTCGGGCAGACGACATAAAAAAGTCGTACCAAAAGGAAAAACTAAAAAAGCTAAAAAACGCAAAAAAATTCATGTCTGAAAAATATCCCTGCTCAGTAAATTTGTAATAGCTGTAGCACGAAGAAGATTAATCCAGACGGTCCCCCTTGGCAAGAAAATTTTTCCGAGAGAAGCTTATTTCTGTCTTGACACCTGTATGGCGTCAAGATATAACTAGCCTCCGCATTGCCCAGATAGCTCAGTCGGTAGAGCAGAGGACTGAAAATCCTCGTGTCGGCGGTTCGATTCCGTCTCTGGGCACCATAAATATTAAAGGCACTTACGGCTTTTTGCTGTAAGTGCCTTTTATTTTGGTGGTGACGTAACAAGTTACGTAACTACGACGTTGCCTGTGAACTCTTGTTAAGCAATTTTGATAATTTGAAAAGTAGCCTGAGAAAAAGCTCGATCCCCAAGGCGAAAATTAAGCCCATAACCAGACCAAAAGCAATGGCGGTTGGCCTCAACTGAATGATGTAGGAATAGTTTCCCCAAACCTCCTTCCCAACATCTGGCACAGGGGCAAAGAGCACTTGAGTGTACGCAGACCATGCACCACTCTGAAATTGTTCGAATTTACTTTTCAGGGTCACATTACGCGCGTAAATTGATTGAATACTGCGGCCACCCGCGCTAAAGACTTGGTCGTCATTGTTTTTATAGTGAGCTATCAGTTTTTCGAGACTTCCCTCAAAGTATTTGTCGGCATCACCCTGAAACTCAATGAGCGCAAGCCGAGACTCAGCGAGGTGCGACTCCAGACCTTTACCATACTGGTCCACGAATGCAGGAACCTGAATTCCGGCCAAGGTACACCCAAGGAAAACGAAAACCCTGATGTAGGAAAAGAATATATTCACTTTCACTCCTGAGTGCGGAACGGATGCTTAACTTCTAGCTCACGCGACAGCGACTGCTGTGGCGATGGGTTATGTTGTTGTCTGTTCATATACACCATATCCCCAAAACCCTTTACCTGGTTTTGGCGGGCCAACCCAGCCGCTTTTCTTCAGCTCCCTGGCTATGAAGTAGTTGATGAACCCATGCCCAACTAGCAAAACGTGTTGATGCTCCGCAGCCAATTCAACCAGCATTTTCGACGCCAACCTTGCGCGCTCTCGAGTGTTTGCTAGAGATTCACCATTCTTTGAAAAACCAAATAGCCACAAAACCCTAAGAAAAACAACCCAAACACTTAATGGCAGAGTAATCGAACCACCACTAAAGTGCGGTATTGCCGCTTCACGAAACAGAGTATCCTTCAGGTGTATTTCGGTAAATCCAAGTGCTTTTGCTGATTCTACCGAGCGCTGGAGATGGCTACACACCACCAATTTGTTGTGCTGGACGGCCGAAGCGGTTTCTCCAGGAGGTGCACCCACGATGCCCGATGAGTCATATGACCATACAATTGAACCCAAGTCTTTCGCGCGAACGCTTCCTCTCAGCTCAAACGCAGGTTTTCCATGTCGTAGTAGGGTAATCCGCATCATCTTTTCACAACATAACGTTTCATATTAACAGGCGGCACGCAAACTTGTGTGGCCCACCATAATTTAGTTTACTTGGGCCATGAATTACTCACCTATTTTACTTACGATCATCGTATTGATTATTTTAAATCATAGTGATCAGGAGGGATTTTATCAAACTGCCGCGTTGAATATCCATTTGACCTGCCTTCGTCCCCTATTTTTTGATTCATGCGTCGTTTTCTGGCGATAGGTTAGCCGTGTATTCTTCTGGACGGAAGGAAATTTGAGCGTCATGCCACGCAGCCACAATCCAAATGACGTTGTCTTTAACTCTGTAGAAAAAGCGGTATGGGGCTACAATTACTTCACGAAAATGACTCTCTGGAAATTCAGAAAGAGCTCGACCAGACTCTGGTTGATCTTTAAGCCTCAGAAGTATTTTTTCAGTTTTATAGCGAAACAAAATCGCTTCAGAAGAATTATCTCGGCGAATATAGGCGAGTACACGCATAAACTGATCGTGAACAGATGGAGTAAAAACTATCTTCATCACTGTTCATTCAGAAAGGCGTAAGCCGCGGCCAGAACTTTTTCAGGGTCAAAACCTGTGTCAGCGTCAATTTCCTTCTCGCCATGAGCAAGTAATCGCAGAATTTCCAATTCGTGCTGAATATGCTCGTAATCTTTAATACTGACCATCACCGCAGTTGCCCGCCCGCGTTGTGTAATAAACAGCGGTTCGCGAGATGCCGCCACGCTTTTAAGAATGCCACTTGCCTTTTGACGCAGATCAGAGATTAGTATGATATTAGGCAACTTAGTCATTGCTTGTACTCGTTTGTATCTCGTTTGTATCTCCTATAGTACTTCCAACGATACCACTGATGGCCTTGTATCCCAATGGTTCTGAGCAAACGAGGCTGGCAACCGTAAAATTACCTTGATATGCGAATTTGCCTATTTGTTATACTGTGATTTTGAATAATCATTACCTTGTCGGTTTTTATACAATCTTGCTGTGATTGAAAGGGGTACCAATATGTATGATGTAGGTGATTTTAGACTAGACGATCAGGTCGCCGTCATTACCGGCGCGGGCGCCGGCATCGGCCGCGCGATCGCTGAGACCTTCGCCGCCGCTGGTGCCGCCGTTATGGTCAGCGATCTAGATATCGATGCGGCCAACGCCGTCGTAAAACAAATCGAGGCCATGGGTGGACAAGCCGCAGCCACGGTTTGTGACGTGACTCAGGAAGATGATCTGACCCGCTTGATTCAGCAGACGACCAAGCATTTTGGCAAGTTGACCATCCTGGTCAGCAATGCGGGCGGTGGTGGACCAAAGCCATTCGATATGCCGATGGCCGATTTCCGGCGGGCTTTTGATCTCAACCTATTCTCGCTTTTCCGGCTGGCGCAGCTTTCCGCCACAGAGATGGAAAAGGCGGGAGGGGGATCGATGTTGGCCATTACCTCGATGGCTGGTGAGAACAAGAACAAGCATATGGCGGCCTATGGAGCGTCTAAGGCGGCAACCAACCACCTGATTCGCAATATTGCCTTCGATCTCGGCCCAAAGAACATCCGAATCAACGGCATCGCGCCCGGGGCCACGCGCACCGCTGCGTTGGAGTCGGTACTGAACGATGACATCAAGAAGAAGATGCTGGCGCATACGCCCATCAATCGGTTGGGCGAGCCGCAGGACATGGCTAATGCCGCGCTGTTTTTGTGTTCGCCAGCTGCGAGCTGGATCAGCGGGCAGATCCTGACGGTTTCGGGCGGCGGCTTGCAGGAACTGGACTAAGAGGGGCGTTATGAAACGCGTGCTTACATTGACTTTGGCCGTGACACTGATTCTCGGCGGCACCGTGCTGGGACAGCCCGCTGCCCAAACCTGAAGGTTACACGGGTCCGCGCAATTATTTTGAATTTCTCCAGACGGTGAAGAAGCAAGGCCCCCAGTGTCAATTAGATTGGCACCAGCGCCGCGTTACCTCGAGTGTAAATCTACAAGCATCGGCGCGCTGTGCAATTGGTCGGCGACCACCGCCGCAGGTCAACGGAAGGTAACCTCCGTTTCAACCCCGACACCAAGGGAATTCAGGAGACGCCTTTATCCGCACCCTCTACACATTCCTGTGCGCTCTGTTATTGGTTGGCTGCGCGCTGCCGCCGATGCCAGAACGCCCCACGTCCCACGCTCTGGAGCCTGCGCAAGCTGCAATGGCAGTCGCGCCAAAAGGGCAGCGGTACGCCGCCCACCGTTTACTCGGTCGAGCCGGGCAGCAGTTGGCTGAGTCGCTGGGATCTGTTGATGCTGGCGCAGCTACCCATTGAGTGGCTGTTGTAAGCGTCGTGTTCACAAACTGGGCATGATGTGGCAGCGACTAAATCCACGTCGAATCGGCTCTGTTTATTTTACTGTAAGTATGAGTTCCGGAGGGTTCTGGGTACAGGATAGAATAGCGCTAGTTTAATGGCTCGTTGCAAAATATTTGCTTCGGTGCAGTACCTCATGCCTTGGCGCAGCGGAGACAACAGCATCCGAGCCCTGACACACATGGAAGACGATCGTCAAGACCTCTGGATAAGAGGTCTTGGCTTCGTTGCCTTCTCCTGCGCTGCGAAACAGATTTTTTATCTTTTCGATAAAGGATGTCAAACCAAAGATGGGATACCTTTTCTTCCCTTCTAGACAAAGAGTTGCAAGATTTTACCCACCATCAAAACTTACCGAAATCGTCGCTATCAAGGTTAATGTTTGGCTTTGGAGCGGATGCCCCACCCCAATCGATTCTTTGTGTATTCACGGAAAAGGTTCTCATCTTAGGGGTTGACGGTTGCATCGCAGGTGAATTAGCAAGAGTAAAACGGCTAAGCATGTGCTTTAAATGCGCTGCTTGACTAGAAAGTTCCTCGGCAGCAGCCGCAGTTTGTTCGGCTGTAGCGGTGTTTCCTTGCACTGATTGATCTACCTGACCAAGAGCTTGAGTCACCTGCGAGATCCCCTGTGCCTGTTCATTACTTGCGGAAGCAATCTCTGCGACAAGGTCAGTCACCTTGGTGATCGAATCAACAATTTCCTGCAACGCAGACGAGGTCTGCTCGGCGATTTGGGTGCCGTTCTTTGTTTTCGCAACTGAACCTTCAATCAGTTCCGCTGTCTCACTGGCAGCCTTAGCACTGCGCGCAGCAAGATTGCGCACCTCTTCAGCAACAACCGCAAATCCTTTGCCATGTTGACCCGCTCGCGCCGCTTCGACGGCTGCATTGAGAGCCAGCAGGTTTGTTTGGAACGCAATTTCATCGATAACTTTGATAATTTTGCTGATGTTTTGTCCGGCTACATTGATCTCAGCCATAGCTGCGACCATGCCATTCATCTGCTCGCCTCCCTTTTTCGCTGCAGCGCTGGCAGTGGCAGAAAGCTGATTAGCCTGGTTGGCATTGTCGGCGTTCTGTGTCGTTTGTGCCGTCATTTCACACATGGAGCTACTTATCTCTTCAAGGGCGGCAGCTGATTCTGTGGCGCCCTGGGAGAGAGTTTGCCCTGAATCTGCGATCTGAGCGCTGGCAGAGTTGATCTGCTCGCCGGATTCCTGGATTTCGCCCACAATATTATTCAGATCGATGCTGAGCTTTTGTAAAGCAGTGCGAAGTAGATCTTGGTCATCGCGCGGTTGAGCGTTGAACGTAAGATCACCATTGGCGAGCCGCTGCAGATTACCGACTATCTCTTTTTCCAGACAATCGGTTAACTCATCCATAGTGCGAGCCATTTCGCCTAGTTCATCTTTTCGCGTGAGGTTAAGCCTTCTTCCAAGTTGGCCCCTTTCAATCTCTTTCGCCAAGTACATAACCTGTCTAATTGGTTCTGCAGTTTTTTTACCGTTCCAATACGCAAAAAGTACCCCCAAAATCAGGAGGATAGCCGCAGCAATTGCAATATCGACAATCATTTCGGTAAAAGACTCGCCGGCCATTTCACTTGCTGCATTAATTTGCGTGAAAGGAATGCTGATACCGAGAACCCAATCTAGTGGCGCAAAATATACCGCGCGTATCATCATTCTTTCAGAGACACCGGTTCGGGAGTTTTTAAAGGCAAAAACTTGTTCTATTATAGTTCCACTTTCGGCGTTTTTTGCGGTTTCGAGCAATTTCTGGATATAAAAGACTCCATTTTCATCACGAAGCCCCCATCCATTTTGCTCGTCTTTTCCGCCGTTGGGAGATATTTTGTATTCACCCTTACTCGCGCCAGCATCAATGGCCCAGAAATACCCACCCTCGCCAATGCTGATTGTTTCCATTTTATTGAGCAGCTTTGTCCAAGAAGCGGTTTCGCCTTCTTTATCGTAGAGGTCTTCCAGTTCGTCAGTAAAAACTCCTGGAGCAATAATCAGGTCGAGGGGAGCAAAGTATCGATAATAAACAGCCTTGTCGCGCTTGGCTGTTACCGCGTGATACACGATGAAGCCTTCTTTTTTGCTCCGCATTGTGTCGATATGTTGTGATCCGGATAGATCCTTGCCCTCGCTTTGGGGGTGGATGGTCAAATGTCCCGCGCTGTTCATCCCAAAGGCATAGCCACTTTTGCCAATTCGGGGGGCCAAAACCGCAGTTCGAATACTGTTGCTTATCTCACTGACGGGAGAATCTTGGTGCAACAACTCAATCTGACGGTAGAGGTCGTCAGCATAGGCACGCAGATAACTCTTTATTGCAGTGTTTCGCTGCTGCTCTTTTGACGATTGGTATAGATCAAGCAATTCGACAGTGCCAGCAAGGGTGTGATCTAAATCCGCATCAACTAATAACTCGGTCTGTTCGTCGATGATAGTTCGCGTGTGTGCTGAATAAAAACCTATCAGGGTCAGGGTCAACAGCAATGGTATCGCGACGCTGACCATAACGATAATCATTTGTTTGTATTTGATGGACATAAAGTCTCCTGTTATGTGCAATGTAGTTAATGTCGCACTTGAGAAATCAACTCTCGACGCACGGAGAAGCAACCTCCATGCAGTTCATACTTAGTATAAGTATCGTAGTATACTGATTACGTTCGTGTGGAATAAGGAAGTTTCTATGCTACTGTTCGATAAAGCATACTTGTAAATGAGAGCATAATTTTAAGTTAAATTTCCACGCTTGTTAAGTTGGGCACTCTAAGCACGATGAGATTATTGTCAAGAAAAACTTTAAAGATCAAGCCTGGCGCGGCTGGATTCCCCCTGCGCGGGAATGACGATGCTGCGGGGTGGTTGCGTGACAGGTGGAGGGGCGATTCGTGAATCGCCCTGGTTATGTGTGGTGCGTGTGTGGTGCGTGTGTGGTGCGTGTGTGGTGCGTGTGTGGTGCGTGTGTGGTGCGTGTGTGGTGCGTGTGT
>JAVERW010000070.1:0-10840 GCA_034006915.1 Desulfuromonadaceae bacterium
GCGTATCCCGCTATGGCGAACAGCAACAGGAAGTATAGGAAAAAAACTGTGCTCGCAACTTGCACACTCATACAGAATCCCTTGTAGAAGCGTTAGCCTTCAGGATAATGGTCATTATGCTCCAGGGTTCGGCTGAAAAGATAGACAACCCCTATGGAAGCCGGCCACCCAAGCAGAAAATATAGAACCAGCAGGGGAATGCCAAAAACAGTCTCCAGGCGGTTGAAAATCTGCAAAAACGGGAAATTCAGCATTACCATGCCCAAAAAAAAGAATATGAGCCAAATTTGGCGTTGGTACGGGGTGGATTCCAGCATAGTATCTTTCTTCCTGCCGTTGCGGATTGGAGATAACGGAAGTGTAAAGGAATAAACCGCATCTTGTCAGTATAGTGGAAGCGGACCTGTGTGTCGAGGTGCGCTTGGTTGTCCTCGGGGTCCAAGGGAGAAAGATTGATTTGAGCTTTGAATTTAGCGCAACCGCAGGTAAAATGCACGCCCGTAAAAAACATATATATATTTCCAAGGGGGAAAACCTTTAATGGCTGATGTAACCCACTTGATTACAGGGTTTACCGATTTTCAGAAGCAGTATTTTGGTGCCAGTTCCGATCTGGCAGAGCGTTTGCGTCAAGGACAAAATCCGCAGGCGCTACTTATCGGTTGCTGTGATTCCCGTGTGGATCCAGCGTTGCTGACCGCGTGTAATCCAGGGGATTTGTTTGTCTTGCGTAATATAGCTAATCTGGTGCCTCCATATGTAAAGAACGATGACTATCATGGGGTAAGTTCCACCATCGAATATGCCGTATGTCATCTTGGAGTGTCAGATATTATAGTTATGGGACATTCCAATTGCGGGGGAATCGACGCCCTGCTTGAATCGGCCCAAGGGAAAAAGGTGGGAGAGTTTATCGGTACCTGGGTCAATATCGCGGCATCCGCACGCGATAAAGTATTGCGGGAGATGCCTACCGCAACACCGGAACAGCAGGCGCGAGCGTGTGAAAAGGAGGCTATTCTGGTGTCGCTGCGTAATTTGCTCACGTTCCCATGGGTCAAAGATCGCGTTGCCAGTGGCAGGCTCAGTCTGCATGGCTGGTATTACAACATCTTTACGGGGCAGTTAAAGTACTATGATCCCATCCTGGCAGAGTATGTCGTTCTGGTGGATAAGTACTCGCAACGTTGTTGCGACGAAACCAGTAACAGCTAAAGGCCGTTTAGGTTTCCGATACAGGCATCTTGCTGCATCCGGGTCCGGATATCTGGCTTTTGCCCCCGCTCTGAGGTGTTACCTGGATCTGAGCACTGATTCGCTCCTTCAAGGCAGATACGTGAGAGATTACACCGATTAGCTTGCCGTCCTGTTGCAGCCCCGCAAGAGTTTCTAGTGCGGTGTCGAGGGATTCCTCGTCCAAGGTGCCGAAGCCTTCATCCAGAAACAGCGAATCCACCCGCACTTTGCGACTAGCCATTTTAGAAAGCCCCAGGGCCAAAGTAAGGCTGACGATAAAGCTTTCGCCGCCGGATAGATTCTTGGTTGATCTGATTTCACCTGCCTGATAATTATCAATGACATTCAACTCCAGCGGTTGCTGCTCATCGCGAATCAACAAATAGCGGTCGCTCATCTTTACCAGCTGGCGATTGGCATGGGAAACCATCAACTCAAAGGTCAATCCTTGGGCAAAGTTACGATATTTTTTCCCGTCGGCTGATCCGATGAGACCATGCAGCTTTTCCCAACGTCGACACTCTTTTTTCTGCGCCTCGATAGCACCCTGCTTTTCTTTTATTCGTTCTTTTGCGGCGCTGTTCTCACTTAACCGATGTTTAAGAGCGGCAATGTTATTCCGCAGCTCCTTCAGGGACTCTTCACCCTCACTGAATTGTGTCTCCAGTTCATCGAGGGCTTTGTGGGTAATGTTTTTAGCTGTTTCCGTGGCTAAGCGTGTTTTTCGATCATTCTGTCTGGCCTTCAGCTCCGTTTGTCTGTCATCTAGCTCCTTTGCTTTTGCCGCCAGCGCATCTCTTTGCCAAGGGTTCAATCTGGCTACAAGGAACTGATCTTCATCGCCAAAGTCCAAAGATCTGAGCGCTGCATGAAATTCATCTTTTAGCCTGACTAACTCCGGTTCTCGCTGTGTGATGCGCTTGCGCAACGACTCAACATGGACGTTTGCGCTGTTCCATGTTTGCAGCAGTTTATTGTGCTGAGTGCGGGCAAGTTTTTCCGTGTTCTCGGCAGCAGCAACGGCTTCATTTGCGTAGAACTCCTCTGTGTCTGGGTTTTTGTCCCCGTATAATGTCTTGCGTTCCTCATTTGCCGTGGCAAGTTCTCTATTTAAGCGCTCCAGACGTTCTCTCTTTTCTTTCAGAGCGCTGCTTTGGGTTTCAATAACCGCGTCCAAACGCTTTATTTCGCTATCGAAGGCCATAATTAGTTTCTCGGTTTCAGCCTTTTTATGTACTTGCACCTGCCATGCGTTCAACCTGGTTTTGAGGGAAGCCAATAGTGCTGAAATTTGCGTTTTTGGGATCTCTGAAATGCCCAGCGGGTGAAGTTTGCCGACTACTGCCTGTTTTAACCCAGTAAAGTCAATTTCATGTCTCTCCAGACTGTCTTTTACTTCAGCAAGGGTTATTTCCGCAGCTTTTTTATCGTTGGCCCTAGTCGCTTCCAGCTTTTCACTCTCCGTCAGATTTTGCCGGGCAGTAGCATTTGCGTCTTCAAGTCTCTTGATAAAGGTTTCCACATCTTCAGCTTTGCGGATCAATTTGGTCAGAGCATCAATCTTTTGCTCGCTTACATCGGGGGCTGGAATGTTGCCCTGAGCGAAAGGGTGCTCTGTTGCACCACAGAGAGGGCAGGGCTTACAATCTTCCAGTTTGGTTCGGTGGTCTTCTAGCTCTGCGATCTTCGAATGGAAGGCCATTTCACGCAGCAAGGTATCCTTCTCGGTGCGATATTCGCGCAAGAGGCGGTTTCCTAGCAGCTGGGTTAGTGCATCCTTGCCTTGTTGGAGCCTTATTGAGAAATTGTCCAACTCCTGCTTCAAAATACTGCATTTCTTCTGGCTGTTGACGAGTGCCTCTGATGCTTGATCCAGAACAATCAGGGCATTTTGTTGCGCAGACTTTTTTTGCTGGATTTCTTGTTGTTTGGAGAGCAGGCCGGCCACCTGTTCTTCAATACCAGCTAGACCGCTGATCAGCCATTCATCCTGGGCATGTTCTATAAGGTAAGCGTCAATAAATTGCAGAGTCTTGTGAGCCTTGGAACATTTTTCCTGTTCTTCGTGGCGAGCTTGTTTATCCGCGTTTATCTTCGCCGTTTCTTTCTGACAGCTCTCTTCATTTTCCGAAAGAGTCTTATTCTGTTCGGCAAGTTTCTGATCAAGGGAACGAACCTTCTGAATGATGGGTGTTTTTGTTTTTAGCTCTTCTTTAGCTTTAAAGGTCTGTTGTTCCGCCGATTTAAGTAATTTGCTCAGGCTCCTGACCGAGGATTCCAGCTCCGGAAGTGCCCCTTCTTCAGTTCTTAAAGCATTTCTATCATCCGTCTGTTGCCCGCGGATGGCTGTGAGGGTTGCGTATGTTCCATCCAGCGAAGCGGCGCTCAAGGCCCGATGAAACTTTTCGCGCTCCGGTTTGAACGTATCAATATCGCCTTGTAATTTGCTTGCTTCGGTAGCCAGATTGTCGAGTTCTTTTTTGAGGCCGTCTATGGAAGTCAGCCATGAAATAGCCTTCCCCGTGGCAGCTGACATGATGCTAAGAGCGGTCTCTTCTTTGTGTTTTTCTTCGAGGTTCCGCTGAATCTCTGTTTCCTGTACCGGCTCCAGGATTGAGATACCCGAGGTCTCGGCTTGCAATAGATTTAACTGTTCTCGCTCTTCGCGTTGGCGTTCATGTACTCGGATGGATATCTGGCTGTAGATCTCTGTGCCGGTAATCTGCTCTAGGATTCTTGATTTCTGCTCAACATTTGCCTTTAGAAAGGTATCGAAGCCACCCTGAGCCAACAGGATGGAGCGGGTGAAGCGGTCAAAGTCCATTCCGGTTTTTTCTTCAATAACCCCGACCACCAGACTTTTTTTGGTTTCAATGGGCTTGCCGGTGTCGGCATCCACAATCTGATGCTCCTGCTCCTGCAGATTACCGTCAGCTTTCTTGCGGGCACGGCGCTGTTCCCAGTGGCAACGGAAGCGTCCCGCCTGAGACTCAAACAACACCTCGGCATAGCATTCACCACTTTGGCGCGACATGATTTCGTTTCCACTCTTGGTGATTTTGCCCAGACGGGGAGTTGCGCCATACAGAGCAAGGCAGATGGCATCAAGAATGGTCGATTTTCCCGCACCCGTCGGACCGGTTAGAGCAAAGATTCCACTGGACACATACTCGGGAGCGGTGAAATCAATGCACCATTCACCGTAAAGGGAATTGAGGTTCTTAAACCGGAGTTCGAGTATCTTCATGATGTTTTATCCGCAGATTGCGCAGATTCTCGCAGATTAAAGACCAGTCGTTTATGTTGAAGGCTATTATTTCCAAAGTTTAGCAACAATGCTCGTTGAAGCTTCGATGCTTTCAGGTAGTTGAGAACTTGGGCATCTTCTATACTCGATAGGCGTTGCAATGCTTTAGTCTCGACAATAATGGAATCAAAACATACAAAGTCGGCCTGATAATAGCTGTTAAGTTGTTCGCCGCGATAATACACGGGTAATTTTACTTCCCGACTGTAAGGTATGTTCAAGCGCTGAAATTCTTTTTCCAACGCCTCCTGGTAAACAATTTCAAGAAAACCACTACCTAACTCTGTATGAACCATCATAGCGGCCCCTATGATGGTATAAGTTTCTTTGTCTCTGATCTTATCTGCGTTCATCTGTGTAATCTGCGGATTATTCAGCATTTACATCCTCTTCAACTAAACCCTTGATTGCTTCCACATAACACGCCATTAGTTCCTCGCGGTCTTCATCGGGCACCGTAAAAGCATCCAGACAGCGGATAAAAACATCCTTGTCATCCAGGTCATCAAGGGTTTCGTCTTCAGCGATTTTGCTGATAATCCGATCTGTGACCCGCCGGTTTTTAATTCGCCGAATTTCCATGGGTGAATCGGCTAGCGCTTCGGCAACGATCTCTTGGAGGTTACCGATGATGTCGTTGCCGGTATATTCAATCTCAAGCCAAGCATTGCTCTCTTCCTGCTTCAGCTCTTCGAGCCTTGCACGAATAGCATCCAGAGAACCCACGATGCGAACCAATGGTTGAAAACAAGGCACTTTTTTGAGGGTGATTTTTGAAGGAGGATGACTGCATTTTTTTTCTGCAGACTGCGCAGGTTCCCGCAGATTGATTTTCTTATAACTACTATCTGAGTCCGAAGACGAAATCTGCTGATTAAATTCTATCAGCACCACCGATTTCTCCTGTGTCGCTTCGCCATAACCCATCGGTATCGGAGAGCCACTGTAGCGCATGTGTTCTGCTCCGCTGACGGCTTGTGGTACGTGTAGATGCCCAAGCGCGAGATAGTCAATTGATGGAGGGAATACATCATCACCGACATGGGCCAGTGAGCCTACATAAAGTTCCCGGACGCCATCCCCGTCAACAGTCTTACCGCCTGCGGTAAAAAGGTGTCCCATAGCAATTATCGGGATGTTTTTATTGGTTGATTGAGTAGTTTTCAGCAGATTGTTTCTTGTTTCTTCCGCCAGCGTTACCACCTCTTCATAGTGTTTTTGTAAGCCTTCAACCAGTTTTCTGTTTTTATCATCGATGGTTTCACCCGGCTCTACTGTCCGAATGTCTTTATCGCGCAAATAGGGGACAGCACAAACAATCGCTTCAACATTGTCTGCGTCCATTTGGGTAACCAGCGGATTTTTCTTCAGAACAATCACTTCGTCTGCTACCGTTTCAGTCATAGAGCCGATCACGTGCACATTCAGAGCGCGCAGCAGTTCTTTGGGAGCATTGAGGAAGGAAGGGGAGTCATGATTTCCGCCAATGATCACTACATGACGACAGCAGGAGGTCGAAACTCGGCACAGGAAGCGGTAATACAGCTCTTGCGCCCGGTTGCTAGGCGTACTGGTATCAAAAACATCGCCAGCCACCAGCAGGGCATCAATTTCTTCATCTTCAATGGTTTGCGCCAGCCAGTTAAGAAACGCCTCGAACTCTGCGTAACGTTTTCTGCCGTAAAGGGAGCGGCCCAGATGCCAGTCAGAGGTGTGTAGAATTTTCATTGCGCCTCGCGGATTGTGTTAATTTTATTGCGCTCACCACTCATCGGTAGCCCCTAGACATAAATCTGAATATTTCAAATTGTTTGATAGAACAAAAAAGACTTTAACACTACGGCTTGACAGAGTTGCCTCCACACATAGAGTTGCATAGAGCTATATAGCAGAAGATGTAGAAATAGGTCAAAGTTAACACGGAAACCGACCGGAACGAAAGTGGCCGCTGCGGTGGTGGGGCGCAAGCACCTATGTTGAGATAAACGGAGCGTATGTTTCGCGCTAAATTTCGACTTTATCTGTCGTACACTTGCAGTCAAACCGATCCAAAAACACGTGTGGATAGGGTATGCCATGAGAAGTTTTATTCTTCAGCCTCGACCACCTTATCGCCTGGATCTGACCGTTTGGGTCCTGCGGCGTCTGCCCGTCAACGCTATGGACCGCTGGGATGGGGAAGCTTATCGGCGTGTGCTGGTCATGGACGGCATCCCAGTAGAAGTTACGGTCCGGCAGATTGGATCGGCAGCGGCACCAAAGCTTCACGTGGAGTTGAAGGGTACGCGTATTACATCCTCAATAAAAGAGAGTGTGAGGGATACCCTCACCAAAACGCTGGGGCTCGATATCGATCTGACTCCATTCTATCGCATGGCTCAAACGGATCCAAAACTGGCAGATCTTATCCGGCGCTACGTTGGGTTCAAACCACCGCGCCTGCCAACCATTTTTGAGACCATAGTCAACGGGATTGCCTGTCAGCAGCTCTCCCTCTCCGTTGGGGTGCAGCTGCTCAACCGGTTTTGTGCCACTTGGGGGCTGGAATGGGGTGGGCAGCATGCATTCCCTCGTCCTGAAGAGTTGCGCTCGACCAAGGTCGAAGAGTTGCGCGCATTGGGGTTCAGCAACCGAAAGAGCCAATGGATTCTTGATCGTGCCCGTGGAATAACCGAAAAGACCTTTGATCTGGAGGAACTATCCGGCCTGGAAGACGTCGAGGTGACCATGCGCTTACGTCAACTTCCTGGCTTTGGCCGCTGGACCGCGCAGTATGTGCTGCTTCGTGGTCTGGGACGGCTCGATGTTTTTCCGGCAGATGATGTTGGCAGTCAAAACAAATTCAAGCGCTGGTTGAGCTTGGAGGAACGTCCTGATTATGCCGCAATTTATCAGATTATTGACCGTTGGCGTCCGTACCGAGGGTTGATTTATTTTTACCTGCTCCTGGAGCAGCAGGCTCGTCAAGGACTGTTGGGCAATGAAAACCGGCTTGATTAGTACCAAGGGTCGGTGATTCCGGCAAGGTGCCAGCTAGCAGGATCGATACAGTTGATATTTACAGTTGGCGGAGAATTTCGAGCAGAACATTAAAGCCAATCCTCTCTTGCTCAAGCCGAACGTGGTCACCCCAATGGTTCTGGTGCAACTGAGCGTAAAGAACGCTTTCCTCGGCATCCAAGCGTGTAAGGTTTCCCGTTTCGGGCTGAGCCTCAATGCCCCAGAGGGACCGATGCTCTAGGAGTGTTTGCCTGTCCATGAGAAAAGATATGCTGTGGGGGAAGAATCTACGGAGTTGATTGAGGATGGCAAAGCCGTGGGTGTCGATGTCTCCCCAATAGTAGATGGTTTTCTGCTGTAGCCAGTGGGCGGATGCGATATTGGCAAAGCCGTATCCAGCGCCGAAAATAACCAGTGCGTCGGGGACAGGCGGGAACGCCAGAAAGTTGATTTCGTTTTCGGTGATGAACACTTTTGATACCGGTAAATCAAGCACCGCGAAGGCTGCCTGCGTCAGGGTTATATCCTGGTCGGCTTCTCCCCCCAGTAATCTGATATTTGGATCCAACACCCGAAAACGCACCCGGGAGGGTTTATCCAGAAAGCCATAACGACAGCAGAATCCAGCGGCGCCAGAGTGTGCTGCATCAATAACTTCCTCTGGCAAAACAAGATCGAGCAGCTCCGCCAGCACGCCTCGATGTCCTTCAATCAACTTGGTATGGATACCTGTTAAATCGATCTGGCGCAGATAAACAGCGGGGCGCGGGTGTTTTTGCACCCAGGCGATGAGCGCGAGCAGTTGCGCCCAGTCTTCGGCTAGTTCCAAAGTACGCAGCGGGCGCTTTGCTAGCCATGGAATCAGTTTTGGCTGCTTTTCTCGGGTTAATTCAAGTAGCGCGGCAAACTGCTCCGCCGCCCTACGTTTATTGATCATTCCAAGGGCATCCGTCAGGGAGTCAATCCAGATTCTGGCAGGGATGTCATTGGTTCCCAGGACCCGGTGATTGACGCTGCGCCATTCGATCCGATAGGGACCTGCGCCAGCAACAAGTCCGGCGATCCAGTCGCGTACCTCGGAAAAACGTGCGCTAAGTTCCTCAGAGTTGGGGCCTTTGAGGGTTAGACGCCGAGGAAAGACCGCCGCACCGCCAGCCAAGGTGGAAAGCAGCAGGCCGCGATCCCAGAGCTTTTGCACCTGTGTTTTAAGATCGGTCGGAGTTGTCCACTTCATCCTTGCATCCTGTGCTTCTCGGCTTGATATTCCTCAATGCTGAGGTTGCGCAGGACCGAATTGCGTCCGTCTTCATTATGAACAAACCCGACACTGGAGACAAATGGCTCAATGATATGGATCTTTTGCATCGGTGTAACGATCAGCAGCTGCAGATTGAGCTGCGCGAACAGCTGCAAACCATATTGGGCTGATTCGTCGGAGCCACGCCCGAAAGCTTCGTCGATCACCACGAAGCGGAAGGAACGCGAGCGCACTGCTCCCCATTCCAACCCAAATTGGTACGCCAGACTGGCAGCCAGTACAGTGTATGCGAGTTTTTCTTTCTGGCCGCCTGACTTTCCACCAGAATCTGCGTAGTACTCATGCTCACTGTTGTCTTCGCGCCAGCGTTCACTGGCGGCAAAAACAAACCAGTTACGCACATCCGTTACCTTCGCCGTCCAGCGTCGGTCCAGATCGGAATGTTCCTCCCGGCCGCGAAACCGCTCGATGATCTGCTTTACCTGTAGAAATTTGGTTTCTGAATACTGAGCATCTTCCGAGCCGGAGAGCGCTCCTTCGGTACAGGTGCGCAGCTCGGTCTGGAAGTCACGGATGTCGGCGTCGAGATTCAGCTGAGCTTCGAGGCGGATGTAGCGGCCAGGGTTGTAGTCAATCTGGGTGAGGGATTCATTTATCTGAGTAATACGCTCCTTGATGGTTTGCCGTTCACGCGCCAGCTGCGATTGAAAATTCGCCACTTCGCGGATGGTGTTTTCGTTCAAAAGTTCTTTGAAACGTCCTTCAAAACGGGGTAAGTCGTCAGCCCGGAGCCCGTCAAGCATCAATTTTAATTCAGGTCCAGCGGCGATATTAATATCCACATCTCGGGTTTCCAGAGGCCATTCCTTTTTGTATTCGGCCATCGCTCCGATGATTTTTTCGGCCAAACGCTTCATCTTCGAATCTTCGGCGTCGATCCTGCCCTGTAGCCAGTCGCGCATATCCCGTTCACGGTTATCGCAGGACTCAACGGTCAGGAGCTGGTTGCCGAGTGCTTCTGCGCGCATTTGTTCTAGTAACGCAAAGCGTTGGAGGGTGTCTGCGGGTGTATCGTTCAACAGAGCTTGTGCTTGTTGTTGCAGCTCTTTGGCGGAACTTATTTTTTGTGCGGTCTTCGAGCGCTTGTCTTTCCGCTCGTCCAGTTGGTGTTCGGTTTCCTTCAGCTGGTCTTCGAGGGTGGCTAGTTGTGCTGTGAGGGTTTTGAGCAGATCGGAGGTGGCTTCAAGTTCTTGTTTTTCCGCTGAGAGCCTCTCGATGGCAAATGCCACGGGCTTCCAGTCTAGGTCGTGGAAGTCGGTATATTCACCTATCCTTGAGAGTACCGAGAGGCGTTCTTTGAGGCTCGACTGTTCCTTTTGCAACGTACTGATACGCCCGGCGAGTCCAGCAAGGTGAGTTTCCTGCTGTTTGGCTTCCTTTTCCAATGCCGCGATCTTTTCGGCGTTGCTCCATCCCAGAATATAGCGGCGGCGGTCCTCCAGGCGGTGTCGGTCGTCTTTTTCATGGCGCTCCCCTGGCGCCTTGATTTGCCCCGCTTGGGTGATAGCACGGGGTTCGCGGCGAAACTGCTCCTGATCAGCACAACAGGCGAGATCAAAGCGGTGCGCAACTTCGCGTTCAAGCCAAGTATAAAAGGTGGAGTCGGGTTTGACCTGTAGCTTGCGCGCCAATGAATTGGGATGAAGAGTTGGTAGTTCGGTGCGTCCCCTTTCACGCACCCGGAAATAGACCAGTCTTGCGCGCAGATGGGTGCGGTCAACCCATTCAGCTACCTTGGCGTAAGCACAATCTGGGACCAGAAGAGATAAACCAAAGCCGTGGAGCAGCCGTTCGATGGCACCTTCCCAGCCACGTTCGTCTTCGCGGACTTGGAGCAATTCACCGGCAAACGGCATTTCATCTTCCGCTAAATCCAGCGCCTGACAGAGCGAACGCCGCATGCCAATTTGTTTTTCGCCGATATTGCTGATGCGGGCCTTCAAGCCGTTAATTTCATTTTGCAACTGAGCGTATTCTTG
>JAVERW010000071.1:0-10772 GCA_034006915.1 Desulfuromonadaceae bacterium
CGCTGATTGGCATGGAGGTGGTTTTATGCAGATTCAAACAAAGCGTGCATATGAAAGCCCTGCGCCGGAGGATGGCTATCGAGTGCTGGTAGATCGCCTGTGGCCGCGTGGTGTGTCCAAGCAGAAGCTGGCTGTGGATGAGTGGAACAAGGAGATAGCTCCGTCGACAGAGCTGCGCAAGTGGTTCAACCACGATCCAGAGAAATGGGGGCAGTTCAGGGAACGCTATCTTGCGGAATTAAGAGAAAACCAGTTGGGGAAAGAGCTGCTGAAAGCAGTCAAGCAGAAGCGCCTTACTCTGGTTTATGGTGCCCGAGATACGGAGCATAATCAAGCACTGGTGTTGCAGGAATACTTAGAAGAGTGTCTTTAGAGCAGGGTGTTCTGGGCAACTTTCGCGTAACCCAGAGTAGTCAAGATCAGGCTACAGCTCCAGCCCAGCGCAGAGATTCGATGGTGACTGCGGGAGTTGAGGTGGGCGGGGCTAGTTGAGGTTTAGTGTTTTCTACGGAAGTAGTTGCTGTAGGTTCCATGAAGTCTTGTGCGGCGGAAGATTCTACAGTGCTTAGTTCGGTGCGCAGTTCCATCCGGGCCTGCGTTGCGATCTGGGCGGCGCGTGCGGCGACACGCCTGTCTTGGGTGGAGGGTTGCGCCGGTGCCAGGGCTGCAGCCTGAATCTGCTCCATCTTAGCGATGGTTCCTTGTGAATCACCCGCCACCTTGCTTAGATCGATGCTGACCGCGCCAGCGACCGCATAGCGCTTTCCGTCGGGACCAGTTGCGTATTCCAGCGTTGGGGTGCCAGCATGTTGCCCGCCCACAGCGGCATGGGCTGCTTCATGAATGCGCACCTCTTGGTCACGCAGTTTAAGCTCCTGCACTTTTTGTTGCTCTTGGGAGTTGAGGTTTGCACCAATAGTAGCGGAAGGGGGTATTTTTTCTTCCACCCCTTCAGTTTCAGACGGTGCTGTGGCATCCATTGAGCCCAGTTGTTCTTGTTCCACCGTCTGGGCCTGCTCCTCTTTGTTGTTTTGCTGTGCCAGTTGGCGCGCCGCAGGGCTAAATTTAACGGTATCTAAGCTAGGTAGAAACGTGGATTTTTCTTGCTCTGAGGAGGTGTATTGGTCTTGAGCGCTGCTCCCAGCAGGAATTGGTGCGGAAGTAGACGCCGATGCTGCGTCACTCCTGGAGCGCGGACCAAACCCACCGTCCCCTCCAATTGATCCCGAATTTAAGTAAGCTGTGCTACTCAGCATCTGTGCCGCTCCCGGCTCGGTGTAGAGCCTGTAAACATATTTCACCGTTGTT
Organism: Desulfuromonadaceae bacterium; assembly: GCA_034006915.1. Lineage (GTDB taxonomy): Bacteria > Desulfobacterota > Desulfuromonadia > Desulfuromonadales > Desulfuromonadaceae > JAIVHC01. The sequence goes on from JAVERW010000071.1 coordinate 1,309, forward strand.
TCATTGGTGGCGCTACGCCTCTATCTAATCTTCCAGCTGGTTCCTTCCGGATTATCCAGCAACAGAATCCCGCTTGCTTCCAGTTCCGCGCGGATGGAATCGGACAGGGCAAAATCTTTGTTCGCGCGCGCCTGCAAGCGCTGGGCGATCTTGTGTTCTATCTCCTCCGCGCTGATATCCATATCCGCCAGCGCCGCCATCTTCTGGCGTCCCAGCCATGTTTCAGGGTCAGAGCCGAATATCCCCAGGACGTCTCCGAGTGCGAGCAGGGTCTGGTACAGGCTGTTTACCGCAGCAACCCTGTCCGCCTTCTTGCGGAATTTCTTTTCACTCATCAGGCGGTTCATGGCGCGCACCCCGTCGAACAAAAAGCCAATGGCCTGCGCGGTGTTGAAGTCATCATCCATCGCCGCACGGAAGCGCTCTTTGAGTTCCTCCCCTTCGGTGGTGGCTATGCTGGGGTCGACATCGCATTGGCTCAGCACTTCAGCCGCGGCATGCAGCCCTTCGTAGAAACGGCTCAAACCACTGCGTGCCTCTTTAAGATTTTGCTCGGAGAAGTCAATAGGAGAGCGGTAGTGCGCCAAGAGGATGAAAAAGCGCACCACCTCGGGGTCGTACTGCTGCAGGATATCGCGGATGGTGAAGAAGTTGCCCAGCGATTTGCTCATCTTCTCCTGATTGACATTGACGAAACCGTTGTGCACCCAGTATTTGACGAAAGGCTTGCCGCTGGCGCCCTCGCTCTGGGCGATCTCATTTTCGTGATGGGGGAAGATGAGATCCTTGCCGCCGCCGTGGATGTCGAATGATTCGCCCAGATAGCGGGTCGACATGGCCGAGCACTCTATGTGCCAACCGGGACGACCCTCTCCCCAGGGAGAGCTCCAAGAAGGCTCGTTGGGCTTGGCCCCTTTCCACAGGGCGAAATCCATGGGGTCACGTTTCTTTTCTCCAGGGGCGATGCGTGCACCAGCTTGCATATCGTCGAGATTGCGTTTGCTCAGCTTTAAATAGTTGTCAAAGCTACGCACCGCAAAGTACACATCCCCATCCACCGCATAGGCTTTACCGCTATCGATCAAGCTCTGCACTAGGTTGATGATCTCATCCATGTGCTCGGTGGCTTTGGGTTCTATGCTGGGTTGTTCCAGCCCTAGAGCGGCCATATCCTCATCAAAAGCTTGAATAAATTCCTGCGCTAGCTCGTTTGAGCTGATGCCGCGCTCGTTGGCGCGTTGGATGATCTTATCGTCCACATCGGTATAGTTGCGCACGTAGGTTACAGCATAACCACTGTATTTCAGGTAGCGGAAGATGATGTCGAACACGATATTGGCGCGAGCATGCCCGATGTGACAGTAATCATAGACGGTAACTCCACACACATACATCCCCACCTTACCGGGTTGGAGTGGAGTGAAGGTTTCTTTGGTGCCAGTCAGGGTGTTGTAAAGGCGTAAACTCATCGGGATACTGGAAGTCCTTTTTTATATGTTCTGAGAGGTACGTTATTTAATTTGCCAACGGAAGAAGTGTCTTATGGCTTATTTATTCGCTTTCGACCAAGAGTCGCGCAGGGTGACGGTGCGATTAAATACAGGAAGCTCTACGGTGCTCTGCTGTGCATCGAGGCAGAAGTAGCCGCAGCGCTCAAACTGATATGCCTGCGCGGGGGTGGCCTCGCAGACACAGGGCTCGGCCAGGCAGCCTTCCAAGGTTTCAATGGAATCTGGATTGAGATCTTCCAGCCAGTTTTCCGCGTGTTCTCCTGCTCCAGGAGTTTCAACTTGAAACAGACGGTCGTACAGGTGCACCCGGATCTTCACGGCGTGGGCCGCGCTGATCCAGTGGATCACCCCTTTGACTTTTCTCCCCTCAGGTGCTGCCCCCAGAGTAGCTGGGTCGTGAGAACAGTGCAATTCCTTAATGCTGCCATCATCATTGTAGACCACTTCTTCACACTTGATTACATAGCCGTTACGCAGGCGCACCTCGCGTCCAGGGCCGAGGCGGAAAAACTTCGACGGTGGTTCGAGCATGAAATCATCCTGCTCGATGAACAGCTCGCGCGTGAACTGGATATTGCGCTCCCCCATTTCGGGTTGCTGTGGGTGGTTGGGAGCGACGAACTCCTCCTGTTTACCTTCTGGGTAATCGGTTATAACCACTTTCAGCGGGCGCAGAACACACATAGCCCGCGGGGCGGTTTCATTGAGTTCTTCGCGCACGCAGTCTTCCAGTACGCTCATGTCGATCCAGCTATCATTTTTGCTGATCCCGATGCGGGCGCAGAATTTGCGCAGCGACTGTGGCGGAAAGCCGCGTCTGCGCATTCCGGCCAGTGTTGGCATGCGCGGGTCATCCCAGCCACTGACAGCGCCGTTGCTTACCAGCTCCTGAAGCTTGCGCTTGCTCAGCACCGTATAGCCCAAATTCAGGCGCGAATACTCGTATTGGCGAGACTGATGCAGATCGAGTTTTTCGATGAACCAGTCGTACAGGGGGCGGTGGTCGGCAAATTCAAGGGTGCACAAAGAATGAGTGATCCCCTCCAACGCATCGGACTGACCATGGGCGAAGTCGTACATGGGGTAGATGCACCAAGTACCCCCGGTGCGGTGATGCGGCGCATGTAAGATGCGATACATAATCGGGTCGCGCATGTTCATATTGGGAGAGCTCATGTCAATTTTGGCACGCAGTACTCTCTCGCCATTGCCAAATTCGCCAGCGCGCATGCGCTGAAACAGTTCCAAGTTCTCTTTCACGCTGCGGTCGCGGTGTGGGCTGTTCTGGCCCGGTTCGGTCAGAGTGCCACGCAGCGCGCGGATCTGTTCGCCATTGAGATCATCGATATACGCCAGACCGGCTTCAATCAACTTCAGCGCCATATGGTAGAGATCTTCAAAGTAGTCAGAGGCGTAGAATTCATTCTCGCCCCACGTAAAGCCCAGCCAGGCCACGTCGTCACGGATGGCGTCCGCATACAGCGCTTCTTCCTTGACTGGGTTGGTGTCGTCAAAGCGTAGATGGCAGCGCCCGCCAAATTCCTGCGCGACATTGAAGTTCAGACAGATCGCCTTGGCATGACCGATGTGAAGAAAGCCGTTGGGCTCAGGCGGGAAGCGGGTAATTACCTGGCCAGCGTTTTTCCCAGCGCCAACGTCAGTTGCAATAATTTGGCGGATAAAATCCTTGCCGGCAGCTTCTGTGTTCATAGTGCGGCTATATCCTTTATTAAGTTAGTCATGGAGTTAACTATAGAGTTGATTGTGATCGGGTCAGCAGCACCACAGCGTGAGCGGATATCCCCTCTAGACGGCCTTCAAATCCTAGTTTTTCAGTGGTGGTGGCTTTTACGTTAATGTGTCCACTACTGCACTGGCACAGAGAAGCGATGGTGGAGACCATCTCGGGGAGGTGCTCAGCCAAGCGCGGTTTCTGGGCGATGATGGTAGCATCAAGATTGCCGATTGTATAGTCGTTCAGGTGGGTAAGAGAAATTACGCGGCGTAAGAGTTCAGTGCTGGCTATATCCTTGAATTCCGCTGCGGTATCGGGGAAGTGACAGCCTAGGTCGCCAAGCGCGAGGGCGCCGAGGATGGCATCGCACACAGCGTGAAGGAGGACATCTGCATCGGAGTGCCCCAGCAGGCCATGGCTGTGGGGGACGGTAACTCCGCCCAGAATCAGGGCGCGCTCCGGTACCAGTTGGTGTACATCGTAACCATGGCCGATACGGATCATTTGTTTCTCTCCCTCTGCTCTAACAGTGCCTGGGCGAGTACGAGGTCTTCGGGGGTGGTGATCTTCAGGTTTGCGTAGCTGCCTTCAAGCATGACCACCGGATGTCCGAACCATTCAAGCACCGAGGCGTCATCGGTCGCGTTGAAGCCGCGGGCCAGAGCCTGTTCGTGCGCCGTTGCAATGAGGCGGCATCTGAATCCTTGCGGCGTCTGTGCCGCCCATAATCCGCTCCGCTGCAAAGTGGAGAGGATAGTGCCGTCCTGTACCACCTTGACGGTGTCCTTGAGGGGGACGCCAACGATGCAGGCGCTGTGTTTACGCACTCCGTCGATTACAGCGGTGATGGTTTCGGCCTCAATTAGCGGGCGCACTCCATCATGGATCAGGATGATGTCATCGGCGCTGCACTGGCACGCGCGCACGCCGTTGCGCACAGAATCTTGGCGCTGAGCGCCACCACGAACCAGGGCGCTAACTTTGTCGATGTTGTAGGCGTGGACAATATCCCAGCGGCAGAAGTCTATTTGTTCCTCAGGGGCTACGATAATTATTTCGTCGATCTGTGGATGGGCGGCGAAGGTTCTCAGACAGTGGACCAGAATGGGGATCCCGCGCAGTTTTAGGTACTGCTTATGGGTCGTGCTACCCATGCGTTGCCCTAACCCAGCTGCGGGGATAACCGCAATGACTTTGTGGTCACGTTCGAATTCTGCTGTTATGGCGTTAGGTTTCATGCCCAAACCAAAAATAAAAAGACCAGGCACAACCTGGTCAATTGAATTTTATTGTGTAAATACGCACGATGCAGTTTTGCATATAACTATGTGCAGCGCTGTTTGTTTTAGGAGGAAAAGGTCATCTCCACGCGCGGACTAACTTTTTCTTCATCCAAGCCTTCAGCAAAGGCTATCTCTTTTATTACCAGACGCCTAGCGAGGTCAAGCATCTTTTTCTCACCGTATGAAAGCTCTTTCCCTTCGGCAATAACATACAGCTCACGCAGCACCTGAGCAACTTCGTAGAGATCACCGGTTTTAATCTTTTCCGTATATTCCCGTTGGCGTCTGCTCCATGAAGCCAGCCCTCTGGGCGCGCTAACTTCTGTCTCATTGAAGAGATCATAGATGCGGGTGAGGTTTTTCTTGTCTACCAGGTTGCGCATTCCTACGCTTTTGACATTTCCCGTTGGAATCATGATGGTCATGTCGCTGTCACAGATGCGCAGTACGTAAAAATCATGTTTTTCACCAGAAAATTCCTTGGTTTCAATGGCTTCGATAATTCCCACACCCTGAGCCGGATATACAGCTCTGTCCCCAATGTTGAACCCCATAATTTCCCCACAAATCAGTGTGTCGCAGTTTTAGCAAATCTTTTGCCTGTTTGAGCGCGCAAATGCAACACAGGTGCATTTGTAAGAATTGCATTAAAACAGTAATTTACAATAAATTTGCGCAGGAGTCAAGAAAACACTGGAGAAGGGATACTGAACTGTGTTAGCGTGCAAAGTTTTGTTTTCTGTGGAGTTGCTCCCATGAGATGTCGTTGAGCTTAACTATCGGCTACTTGCTCCCAGAAGGCGATGGTCTTGCAGGCCAGCACGGACGCCAGGGCTACATGCTTCTCTTGGGTATTTTAGCATGTGAATTTTCCTCGATATAATTCTATACAAACCCTAGTACCTAATAATTACAGCTGCATTGTTACGGCTTGCTCTCGACTCAAAGGGGCTACCGGCAGGAATTGCGTCTGCGCTCCGCAGTTTTCGATTCTGACCGTGACGCTGTCTTCGTCCTTGCCCTTGCCGTAGGCGGCTATCAGGGCAGCAGCCAGTGCCAGATCTTCCTGTGTTGGTGTACCGCAGAGTACCCCGGTCGGGCCGGAAAAATTCTCATTGCGCATGACAGGCAATTCAGTGCCTGCAAAGCCGATCAATCTCTCGTTGTCGGACTTTTTGCGACCCAGACTCAGCATGGCTGTAGTGGACAGGCGGAAAGCGCGCCCATGTTTGAGCACCTCCACATCGCGGGGGGTGCATTCAGGCTGGTCCTGAAATAGATGGCGCAGACGGGCGGAGAAGGAGTTCTCCGTCAGCAGGCAACCCCCGCCGGAGGTAGGGAATTTATCTGCACCGAGGCGTTCAGCCAGAGCTGCCTGCCCCTTGCGAGAGCGCCCCTGAATGTCCTCCAAGCGTTCTCGATCCACCAGTCCTTCTTCTTCCATGCGGGTTATGGGGAGGCATTTAGCACTTAAAGGGCGCAGAATTTTATCTCCACACCCTGAAGCCTTGTTCACGGACTGCAGGGCCGCACGGTTTTGACTCTTGGGGCGTTGCCCGATCACTTCGCCGGAAAAGAGAAAATCGTAACCTTCTTGTTCCATGATACGAGCGGCTTTGGTAAACATCTGTGCATGGCAGTCGATGCAAGGATTCATATTCCGCCCGTAGCCATAGCGTGGATTTTTCAACATAGCCAGATGGGGAACGCTGATGTCTTGAATCTGCAGGGGCAGGTTGTAGTATGCCGCCATTTCTATGGCTTTTTCGGCATCGAAAAAGGGGGTGACGAAGGTGACACAGTAAACGTCTATCCCCTGTGTGCGCAGCAGCAGCGCCGCTAGTATGCTGTCGAGGCCGCCGGAGAAGATCCCCAGGGCTTTTACGTTGGTACTCATTGCGTTTTTAAAGCTTTCTTAAGAAAAAGAAGCAGGTGGTTGTACCCCACCTGCTCTCTGTTTTAGTTTATGTATATAGCTGGTTATACGAGGTCAGCACTTTTAATTAACGTTTGTGACACCTGTTGCACGTACCCTGAGCCGCAAATGCGTCTGTGCCGTTATGGCAGACGCCACATTGCTCACCCGCGTAGATTTTCTCCATGGTGATGGTTACGCTCCCTTTTTTCATCTGCGGAAACGAATCGGGGTTGTGGCAGGTGGCACAGCCTTTATCCGCAGCTTTGTTGTGCAAGGTGCCGTCAAATTCAACCGGCCCAAGGGGCGCTTTGTCAAAGGTCAGACTTTGGCCCGGCGGTACTGCCAGTGCTGGGATGGTTGAGATGAGCACAAAGGCGCAGAGTAAGGTCAGGGTAAGGGTTCTCAGCATGGTGGTTCTCCTTGTAGTTTGTATAGACGGGGGATAAATCATGGCTAGGTTAGCTTCGTGGTCCTTAGGGTAGTTCTCGAGCGATCAGCTCCAAGACATGACAGGCTTGTTTATTCAGGCCAGCATGATTGATGCTATCTTGCAGCTGCATTATACAGCCAGGGCAGGCAGATGCAACCAGTTCTGCGCCGCTGTCTTTGATTCCATCGGCCTTGCGGGCGCCGATAGTGCGGCTGGTGTCATAGTGATAGACGGAGAAGGTTCCCCCTAGCCCACAGCAGCGATCTGCCCCGTCCATTTCGATAAATTCCACTCCCGGTAGAGCCTTGAGTAGCGCACGCGGCTGCGCGGTTATCCCCTGAGTACGCAGATGGCAGGGATCATGATAGGTAACTCTGGTTGGGTTCTCAACCCGAGGCAGGGCTTGTAGCTTCTCCACCAGCCCCATCCGCACCAGAAAAACCAGGACATCTTCTGCCTGGTTGCCTAAGGTCGCATATTGATCCCCCATGTCGCGATAGTGTTTACCGATTCCGGCATTGCATGAGGCGCACGCGGTTATTACTGTATCCACCTTGCGTTGCGCAAACGCGCTTACGTTGGTGTCGGCCAGTTGATCCACGGTGGCAGCATCCCCAGCGGCTTGGGCTGGCAAGCCACAGCAGCCTTGGGTCGCGGGAATCCACAAGGGCAGGTCAAGAAAGCGGAAGATCTTAACTAGAGCTTCGCCAATCTGCGGATAGGAGTAGTTGATCATGCAACCGGTGAAAAATGCGCTCAGAGGTTTGGATTCATTGTCTTGTTGTGCGGGGATGTACTCCGGCACCCGCTCGCGAAAAGGTTTGGGAGTCATCTCGGGCAGATAGCGATCCGCTGCGATAAACGGCGCTGGGAAACGTAGGCGCAGCCCGCTGTGCTGTGGCACCTTGCGAAAGATGAGCTTTTCCATGCGGGCGCCACCTTTAGCAAGTACGTCCATCAGTTTCGGACGTTTGATAACGCCGGTCAAAACCTTGCCGAAGGTGCTTAACCCTTTGCGCTCGGCGATTTCGCGCCGCGCCGCCATGACAATCTCATCTGTTGGCACCAGGTTGGGGCATTTGTCGTGGCACGATCCACACAGCAGACACTGCGATATGTCGAGGACAAAGCGCTCATCCACCGGGGTCTTTTTGTCGAGCAGAGCGGCAGCGATGGCTATTTTGCCCCTGGCTACGGTGGATTCACGCTTCAGAGATTTGTACACCGCACACTGCGCCTGGCAGGCGCCGCACTTCACGCACGCGTCGATCTGGGGTCGAAAATCTTCCAGGGTTTTGTGTTTGCCCATGGTGTCAGTCCAGTTCTACGGGTTGTTCCAGCAGAATTTTGCCGGGATTGAGAATGTTTTTCGGATCCAGCGCATTCTTGATGGTCTGCATGTATGCCACCGCTGCTGGGTCGAGCTCCATGGGGATGTACGCTGCCTTGGTATTGCCGACGCCGTGCTCACCACTCATGGTGCCACCGAAATCGAGTGCTGCGGCAAACACCTCTTTGATCGCTGCTTGCGCTTTTTCGAGTTGCCCCTCTTGCTTGGTATCCACCATGATGTTCACGTGGATGTTGCCGTCGCCCGCGTGGCCGAAGTTGACAATGGGGATTGCATAGCGTTGTGCGATTGCATCCACACGCCGGATCATGTCGGGCACCTTGCTGCGTGGGACACAGATATCTTCGTTGAACTTATCCGGGTTGACGTTACGTAGACTGGCGGAAACGCTACGACGCACTTTCCACAGCTCTTCGCTCTCGGCCGGGGTTGCGGCGATGCGGGTCTCCACCACCCCCAAGGGTTGTACAATTTCAGAGATGCGGCTGGTCTGGCGGTCGAGCATCTGCGCTTCTCCGTCCACTTCAACAATCAGCACCGCTTTGGCCGCAGCGGGAACATCCAAATCTGTGGCTTTGCGCACACATTCGATAGTGGCGGCGTCCATGAATTCGAGGGTGGTGGGAATGATTTTCCCACGGATAATGGCAGAAACCGCCTGCGCTGCGCCATCAATGGAGTCGAACATGATGAGCATGGTCTTCTTGGCTTCCGGCAGAGGGAGCAGCTTTATGATCAGTTCAGTGATGATACCCAGGGTTCCCTCACTGCCCACCATCAGCTTGGTCAGGTCGTACCCAACTACCCCCTTCATGGTGGCACCGCCGGTACGGATGATGTCGCCCTGCGGGGTTACGACTTCCAGCCCGATGATGTAGTCCTTGGTAACGCCATACTTAACGCAGCGTGGTCCACCGGCGCATTCCGCCGCGTTGCCGCCTAAGGTGCTGAACTTTAAAGAAGCTGGATCGGGGGGATAAAACAGGCCGAGCTTTTCCACCGCGATCTGAAACTGTTCTGTGACCACGCCGGGCTGCACCCGGGCCACCAGATTTTCCTCGTCGATCTCAAAGATTCTATCCATGCGCGCGGTCGCCAGCACAATCCCGCCAGAGATGGGCAAGCTACCGCCGGAGAAGCCACTACCGGCACCCCGCGGGAACACCGGCACATTTTCCACGTTGGCCAGTTTCATAATCAGGCTGATCTGGGCGGTATCGGCTGGAAACACCACCG
>JAVERW010000015.1:0-45900 GCA_034006915.1 Desulfuromonadaceae bacterium
GGAGCTCAACTGCGGATGAAGAAGTCGCTGGACGCTTAGATGCATAGTCGGGCAAGCGGGGTGTAATCTCAATGAAGCTCTGCAGATCCTCAATCAGGGTTGCAGATTTCCCGCAGCAGCCAAATTCATGCAGAAGCGCATCCTGCACCTCCTGTTTGTCGAGATCTGCACGCGGGTAGCGCTTGAAAAACACCTCAAAACGCTCCAAGTCAATACGCCCTTCCAGAGGTTCAGGGAAAAAGTCGTACTCATCCACTTCATCAAGCAGTTTATCTCGCGTGGCGCGATCCCCGACCCGAAATGAGCTGCCGTGCTCACATCGATACACCTTTTCCAGCGCCACCCAATAGTTTTTACCATGGCGTTCGTGTTGCAACTGGAAACACTCCTGCAGGTCCAGATGCTGACGCAGAAAATTGCACAGTATCTCTTCATTCAGCTCGGTGCGCATAAACTCAATCAATTTGTCACTAAAGCTCGCATATACATTCGCATCGATGGAAGCCTCGGGATAGACAGAATGGATATATCCGCTACTGTGCGCCACCATGGTGATCTGCTCATTGCGCAAGGCACGCTGTGCTCGTGCGGAAAGAGCGGTGCCGTTGAACCACATGTTGTTCGTCACAATGCGGCGATTGTTGGTGATGATTCCGTCACGTACATCGACAAAGTTCTGCGAATGCAGTGGGGTCGCCATCAGATATATCTGCTCCAGTGGAATGCCACAGACGATATACAGTGCCGCAGCGTATAACGTAGACAGCGACACACATTCCCCAGCTCCATTAGCGTACCCCTCCCGAAAACGAAAGGCGTCCATGGCTTCAACAGTCTCGGTCTTCCAATACGGGATAATATCGCTGTCGTACTTATCCAGCCCAAAATGACGGCGGATATTTATATCGAAATAGTATTTATCTCCGGTGTAACCGAACAGCGCGTTGCTGCGGGTAATAACTTCCGGATCCATAACGGTGCGAAAACGGTCGAGTTCAACATCCTTCTGCGTCAATCCCCATGAATCAAGATCGAGATTAAAATCGTACTTATCCATGATAAACTGCTTGAGTCGCAGTACCTTGCGGTAGGTGTTAAGCTTATCGATCTTGGCAAACCAAGGATCATCACGCCATTGCCATACCAGTGGCGACATGATGTTGGCCAGCACCAGGCTATAAAGCAGTTCAGGGTAGACAAAAATCTCCAAGTCCGACAGGGTCACGGCACAGGAGTACTTGTGCACCATTTCATCAGAAAGAGGTGCTCCGGTAGTGGGGTTTTTATGTATAGTCTTCATGCTCGCAACTTTAACGCCATCGTGGACAATTGGCAACTCAACAATTGTTGACTACTCTTGTTTGTTAATGTTGCCAGATGCGCGGCCCCGCAGGGATCGCGCCCAGGACACGAAGACTCGGTTTAATCCATGCGGGCTTAAATCAGGCCGCGTAAACGGGAAAAGGGAGCTGAGTGGGAGCATTCGGCACGCGTTCAGGAAGGAAAAGTTCATGGTCACAGAAAAAAAGATGGCCTACCTCTGCATCGCGGACATTACCAGCTGGAGTCATCGCCTGTGTGCCGAAATTCTCGACCCAGGGGATCTGGCCATTGACCTGACTGCTGGCAACGGCAACGACACCCTCCATCTAGCGCAATGTACGGCTGCGCAGGCAAGCGGCTGCGTAATCGGCTTCGACATTCAGCAACTCGCCCTGAACGCCAGCGCAACGCTGCTGACTGCGCACGATTTTCCTGTGTGTATTCACACCGAAGCTACCGCAAACGACGTTCACCCTGCCTCACGGGTATGTTCTGATACAGGAGTACATCTATTCCATTGTGGGCATCAGCATCTTAAACACCACCTGCCCCGCGCGCCCAAAGTCATAATCGGCAACCTTGGGTACCTCCCCGGCGCAAGCCACACCATCACTACCAACGTGGGCACCACGTTAAGCGCTGTAGAACAAGGGTTGGCAGCACTGGTGCCGCAGGGACGTCTTTTACTCGTGGTCTATCCGGGACACCCCGCAGGGCATGAAGAGGCACATGCGCTGATGCAATTTTTTGCCAAACTGCCCAAACAGCGCTGGGACAGTATCAACATCGGCTGCCTCAATGCTGCTAAGGCACCTTTCTTATTGGGAGCAGAACGGCGACGCTGACTCACACTGAACCCGTACCACCGTTATCACGCAAAATCTGGAGCAGCACCCGCGCCGCAAGTTCCGCATCATCTAAGGCACGGTGATGGCGCACTCCGGGCAATTCTCCAAACAGATAGCGGCCAAGAATTTCCAGCTTATGACTTCGCAGGTGGGGATAGTTTAAACGGCTCAGCTTCAGAGTACAGTAATATGAATTGCCAAGACGCTGCTCCATACGGGCAAATTCTGCTTCCAGAAATCCTATGTCGAAGTGGGCATTGTGCGCCACGAGAAGATCTTCCCCAATAAAACTTCGAAAAGAGGAAAAAACCTCCCCTGCCTCCGGTTGACCTTCCAGCATCGCAGCAGAGATACCATGCACCACTTGCGCTCCGGGAGCAATGGGCCTGGATGTAGCAACTAAAGAGCTGAAGCGCTCTACAAACTGCCCAGCAACCACACGCACCGCCCCTATTTCAATAACTCGTTCCCCCTTGGCCGCTGACAGGCCAGTGGTCTCCACATCAAACACCACCAGTGGGCACGCACCAAGAATCTGAACCTGATGCGCCAATATCGCCTGATTTCGCTTCGCACTCACGTTGTATATCCCTTTAAAAAAACTCCGTCAGCCAGAACACCCCTGTACCAGGTGCACAGCGCCCCGATGCATCCAGAAAGCAGTTTTCCCTTAAGGGGTGAACATCTCACACACAAAATCACCGTTCAACCCAAAATCGGTTCATCCCCAACGCCTGCGGAGCACAAAGCAGTGTAAGCTGCCTCCCCCAATACAGCAAGTGCGTGGTGCAAAAGTTAAACTTATGCCTTTTTTCCCCTTGCGGCATTGTCTATACTGCCGGTCATTAAGCATTACCCTTTCAATATCCTGGTTGGTTGGCGGTTCTTTTCTTCTATTCCTCAAACTTGGAGTTATCCATGAGCCATTCCATCCTTCCGGCCAAAAGCAGCCTGCTACTGCTGCTACTCTTGGCGTTGTTGCTGATTTTTTTCAAGGGACCGAACCTGCTCTATGGTGCATTGTCACTCCTGGCAGTAACTATTTATTATTTTTTTACCGACCACCAGTTCACCCCTGACCAGATCTCTCGGCATGGCTATCTCGGCATTCACCTGTTCGTATATATACTGCTATGTACCACCGTTATCTGGGCTACAACTGGAGATGAAGAAAGCCATTACTGGATCGTCTATTTACTTCCTATTGTCACCGCCGCCTCAGTTTTGAGTCTGGGGCGTACGCTTTGGTTATGCGCGCTATCTTCGCTGCTGTACTTGGCTCTAATTCCGGCCACCATCTACCTTGACTCCACAGAGTTACGCGAAGACTTGCCGGAATTTATAATTTCCAGCATTTCTCTTTTCGCCATCGGAATTTTGGTTCACAGCCTCGCGGAGCAAAACCGCCACAAACTTCAGCAGGAAAAACAGCTCAATTATCAGCTCAGCACCAACGAGGAAGCCCTGCGCCAATCCCTGAAAAAACTTAAAGAAACGGAAGAGAGCCTGCGCCGCCAGGACCGCCTTGCGGCTTTGGGTGAGATATCGGCCGGCTTGGCCCATGAAATTCGCAACCCGCTGGGAATTATCACCTCCTCGGCTCAACTACTTAGCAGCCCAACTCAGGATTATTCAGATCCAACACTGATGACCATAATTCAGGAAGAAGCGACCCGTCTGAACAATCTGATCAGTCGCTTTCTCGATTTTGGCAGCCCACTGCATCTGCAACGTAGTCCCTGCCAACTCAACGAGTTTCTGACCCAGATTCTCGATCATGTACGCGGGCTAGCAAGCTCAAAAGATATTGTTCTCACCACTGCCTTTCCAACGACACCCATCACGCTTCTGGTGGATACAGAGTTGCTCCATCAGACCGTTGTGAATCTGCTGCTCAATGCCTTAGAAGCATGCCAAGCCGGTGATCATATCACCCTGAGCTTTTGCAGACGCGGTCACCACATACGCATCAGCGTCAAGGACAGTGGCCGTGGTATCGCAGAACAGGAACTAAAGCAGATATTCATCCCCTTCTTCACCACCCGCGAAGGTGGCAGCGGCCTAGGGCTAGCCAATGCTCACAAGGCCATGACTTTACACGGCGGCACTATTGAGGCCCACAGCCGTCTCGGCCACGGTAGCACCTTTACCCTTGTGCTACCCCTTAAGGAGAACAGCCCATGCCACACATCCTGATTGTTGATGACGAAAAAAACTACTGTACGGTGATGAGTCGGCTATTACAGGGCCATGGATACCAAACCAGCACCGCGACCAATCCTTTTGCTGCCCTGGAACAACTGACGCTCTATAATATTCAGTTGATTCTTTCGGACCTGAAAATGCCCCTGATGAACGGAATGGACTTCCTGCATCAGGTGCAGCGTGATCACTCTGGTATTCCCTTTATTATTATAACGGCCCATGCCACCGTCGAAACCGCTCTAGAAGCCATCAAGGCCGGAGCCTTCGATTATCTGCTCAAACCCTTTGACAATCAGAAACTGTTGCTGACAATCAGCAAAGCGCTCGACTACGCCAAGCTGCGGGATCAGAACAAACTGCTACGTCAACAGCTCGAACGCAGCCATAGCCGCGAATTGCTTGGCGAAAGCCCGGCGATTCGTCAGCTACTCAGCGATATTGAACGGGTCGGTCCCGAGAAATCTTCGGTACTGATTGCTGGTGAAAGCGGTACCGGCAAGGAGTTGGTTGCTCGCTCTATGCACCGCACCAGCCCGCGTAGTTCGGAGGCACTTGTCAGCCTCAATTGCGCAGCCTTTGCTGAACAACTGCTTGAAAGCGAGCTGTTTGGTCACGAACGCGGTGCTTTTACCGGAGCGACAGAACGTAAACGCGGGCTGTTTGAACTGGCCGACGGAGGGACACTGTTTCTTGACGAGATCGGAGAATTGCCCCTGGCACTGCAACCGAAACTGCTACGAGTACTACAGGAAAAACGCTTCCGTCGCGTCGGCGCCACCAATGAACGGGAATGTGACGTTCGCATTCTGGCCGCTACCAACCGCCCACTTGAACAATTGATCCGCAGCGGACGCTTCCGTGAAGACCTCTATTATCGCCTTAATGTCGTGAGTTTAGAGGTTCCGCCCCTGCGGCAGCGCCGCGAGGACATCCCGCTGCTGGCGACCTTCTTTCTACAACGCTTTGCTCAAGAAATGGGACGACCGCTAACGAATATTGCGGCCAATGCCATGGCCGCGCTGCAAGCCTATGACTGGCCGGGCAATGTACGCGAGCTTGAAAACGCCATTGAACGCGCGGTCATTTTCAGCAACGGCGATTCTTTACAACTCCCCAACCTACCTGCCCCCATCAGCTCTGTTCATGTGGCAGAGTCCGCTTGCCCAGATATCCCATTTTTGGAAGGATCCTTACCGGAAAAGCTAGATGCTCTGGAAAAACAGTTAATCCACCAGGCCCTGCGGGATGCCCAGGGCATCCAAGCTCAGGCCGCTGAACGGCTCGGCATCAGCCGTAGCAATCTGCAGTACAAACTAAGAAAATACAAACTAATCTGAATAGTTTTTTCAAAACCACACATTCCATATCTGCACTCGCCACCGTTCAACTGGTGACTGGCCTGTCCACCTTTCGTTCAAAAAACGTTACACTGGTAGTTTTTATCCCTTTTACGTGTGAAAATTTTTGTACAAAACCTGCCAGCAGAACTAACAATACCTAGACATTTCGGTACTTTACAAACATGGGCACCTTCTTGCATAAAAGACGCATATAAAACGATTGCTGCATTTCAGCGAACAGTCTGTTGTTTGCCCACCACGGCTATTCAGAGGCCTGTTTCTTTGCAAGCTATATCGCGTCAAGATTCACCTGAATCCTTCTTGCACGGAGAAAAACCATGAAAAACATCGACACACTTCCTAATCCGTCCTGCGCCATAGGGGTGGCGAACCCAGAAGTCTTAGATTACCGCCAGCGCATTAAACATTCGAGTCAGGCCGCCGAAAAATATCAGCACCGAAAAATTCGCAAGCATCAGGCCGAAATAAGACTGATAGAGCGTGCATTGCAAACCCTACCACCTCTAAAGAGTATTCTTGACGCCCCTTGCGGCGTCGGTCGCGCCTGCCTGCTACTGGCGAACCATGGGTACGATGTAACAGGAATCGACATGGGTGAAGCCGCTTTGCTGGCCGCACGCGCGGCCATAGACGAAGCGCAGGCCGATGTGACCATTGAGCAAGCAGACCTTGAGCAACTGCCCTATGATGATACCAGCTTCGATGCCTGTCTGTGCTTTCGCTTCATTCACCATTTGCCGACAGACGAGTTGCGGGAGAGTATCATCGGTGAACTATGCCGGGTGACCCGTCAATACATACTGATTTCCTACCTTAGCCCACTGTCCGTCACCAGCATGCGTCGTAACCTTGCGGAACGGCTAGGAGGCAAACCCTCTATCCAACACCGCACTTCACTAGGTGTCCTGTTACAGCACTTCAAACGTCAGGGGTTCAGCCTGCATCAGGACCTGGCGCAACTTCCGCTACTTCACAGCCTCCACCTGGCGGTGTTTAAACGCGACCGGAGCCGCACATCTGAGCTTTAATCCTTTCGCCCGCCACAACAGACATTTTGTACTGCTTACCCAGGCTTATTATCAGGGAACAGGACACTGAGTCCGCCACATTTCCCATCATATCGGCGATGAAACTCAGGCTGTCCAAGCCTAACCGCTCCGTCCCGTTCCTTGTGCTACGAACGACACAGTCTTTACATTTGGCTGTGTCGTTTACTGTCTAGGGTTAATCGTTGCCCAAAGGGACGATGTGTATTAATATGTACCAATATCCGACCGAAAGGCAACGCTCATATGAAACATTTTATTCCGTGCAAAAAGACTCTGCTGGCCATCTCACTCATGCTGGTAATGCTGGCCACGCTGGTGGGAGGATGGGGAGGTTATCGCCATTTTGCACCGGTAACAGCTGCCGAAGGCTGGCACTATCGGGTATATAAAGAGGGTATTGACAGGGTCAGCGCTTTGGCCGCCATGGGAGATGGCTCCCTGTTTGTCACCCAGGAGTTTAGCGACGGACAGGGTAGCCTGCTACGTTTCGATCCCGATGGCAGTGTCTGCAATGTACTGGGGCAGCTTTCAAAGCCCGATGGTCTGGCTATGTTTCGGGGCGCACTTATTATCAGCCAAGAGGGGGGAAACCACCCCCTGCTTATACTGGAAAACAACCATACCCGGCCATTATTCTGGGCGAAAAACCTAGAAGGCATCGCCAGTGACGATAACTTTATTTATGTCGTGGAAGACCTGCCCCAGGGACGATTGTTGCAGTTCAACCCAGTGAACGATCAACTAAAGGTGCTGCGTTCCTGCCTGCATGAACCGGAAGGATTAAGCATCTCTTCGGATGGACGTATTTTTTATTCAGAAAAAGGTATCGGCACGGTCAAACAGTGGAATAGGGACGGCGAGGATCGTGTCGTATTGGCGGGATTAAACCAGCCCGGCTTTGTATGTTGGAGCGAAGCTGGATTATGGATCACCGAGGACGCCACCCACGGCGCGCGCCTGTTGTTGCTTAAAAGCAACGGCACATTACAGGTAGTACTCAAGCACCTGCGCTCTGCCCAAACGCTGATACCGCTGAATAATGGCCGCTACCTGTTGGCGGAACAAGGTCGGGATCGGATTCTGGAGATTTTTTCCGCTGATATTAAGAAATAATGTGGGGTTGGAGAGTGTTTAAGCAAGCGAGGAAAATTTAGAACTTAAGCGGCGCTTGAAAGTTTCAGGCCGATAATCCCAGCGATGATAAGGGCGACACTAAGCAGGCGTCCGATATTGACCAGCTCGCCGAACAGGATGGCTCCGCAGATTACAGCTCCAACCGCTCCGATGCCAACCCACACGCTGTAAGCTGTACCTACGGGGATCTGTCGTACGGCGATGCTGAGCAGCCACACACTTACTGTCATAGCGCTGAGGGTGAGGACGGTGGGGACTAGGCGGGTGAAACCTTCAGTATATTTAAGGCCAACTGCCCAGCAGACTTCAAACATGCCAGCTACTATTAAGATTAACCAGGGCATATGTTCACCTTAGAGTATATTTCTGCATTTGCCGGCAGACGATGGCAAAACGGAGAAGATTTTGCTATGAGGGCAAATAAATGTGCATATTTCACAATCAACTACGCCCCCGCTGGGATTGTTGTTTTTCTCGTTCTTCAATTTCTGTCAAAGTCTGCAAATAAAGTTCGTAGCGCTCGTGTTTCAGGATATCCGCACCGACAGCCGCGGTGATGCTGCAGCTCGGTTCGTTGCGGTGGCGACAATTGCGAAAGCGGCATGGAGATTGTTCCAGAATGGAAGAGAACCCTGGATACCAGTACGCCAGATCTTCACTGCTCACATCCACTGGGCTAAAGTCACGAAAGCCCGGCGTATCTACCAGCTCTCCGCCTTCCGGCAAGGTAATCAAAGTGGAAACACTGGTGACATGGCAGCCATGCTGATCTAGGTTGAGCTTGCCCACGGCCAGATCTAGTTCTGGCACCAGGGCATTGAGCAATGAGCTTTTGCCCGCGCCAGAGACCCCCACCAACACAGTACGTCCGGCTGTGGCGAGGTGTTGGCGCAGTTCTTCAAGGTTCTGTTTTTCGCTGGCGCTGACGCACACAATTTGGGCCAGGGTGGAAAACTCTTTTTCGAGTTTTTCGCGTAACAGGCTGGTTGCAGGCAGGTCAATCTTATTCAAGACGATAAAGGGCTTCAACCCGGCGGCGTAGGCAGCTACAAGTATCCGCTCCACAAAACCCGGCGGGGTTTGGGGCGCGGAGGTCACCACTATCCCCAAGCTATCGAGGTTGGCTGCCAGAGGGCGAGGCTTGCCACTATTGTCCATGCGGGTGAGCAGGGTGCGGCGCGGCAGGCGCTTAAGCTGCCCGGCCTCACATATGCTGATGCAATCACCCACTACGTGGCCGGAGCTGCGTTTTACGTGGGCCAAGTGGGTAGAACCATCGGGAAAGCGAATCAGAACCTTAACGCCAAAGTGGCTTATTATGACCGCTTCCTGGTCTAAGCGAGGCGTTGATGGGGAGTTTTTTTTCTTCATTTATGCCGGATACCGGTGCGGTTCTTCATTCGATTAGTGAAAAAGGCTCAGGTGCCGGACCTACCTGGCAAGCCCGGCACCTGTATGTCCTATATCTTCAGGCTGTTTCAAGCCCGTGTCAACGCTTTTTGCATCGCTTGCCCCATCCCTGTAGGGCTGGTGGCCACGGTAACTCCACCGTCTTTCAGGGCTTTTATTTTATCTTCCGCGCGCCCTTTACCGCCACTGATAATGGCTCCTGCATGTCCCATACGTCTGCCGGGAGGTGCGGTCAGTCCGGCAATAAACGCGGCTACCGGCTTGCGCATGTTTTTCTTAACCCATGCGGCGGCTTCCTCTTCCGCGGTTCCTCCGATTTCACCGATCAACAACACCCCTTCGGTATCTGGATCTTCGTTGAACTTCTGCAGCACGTCGATAAATTTCATCCCGATGATGGGATCACCGCCGATGCCGACACAGGTTGATTGCCCGAGTCCGGCATCGGTAAGCTGTTTAACCGCTTCGTAAGTAAGGGTGCCACTGCGCGACACCACTCCGATTTTGCCCGGTTTGTGGATATACCCGGGCATGATACCAACCTTACATACTCCAGGAGTGATGAGTCCGGGGCAGTTGGGTCCGATCAGCAAAGTTTTGCTGTCCGCTACCACCTGGCGCGTCATCACCATATCGGTTACCGGCACACCTTCAGTAATACACACCGCCAGATCGACCTGCGCTTCACACGCTTCAAGTATCGCATCTGCTGCCCCCGGCGGGGGGACAAAAATCAGGGATACGTTGCCACCGGTTACCCGCACCGCCTCTTCCATGGTGTCAAATACGGGGATGCCATCTACGTGAATTCCCCCCTTGCCTGGGGTTACCCCTCCCACAATATTAGTGCCGTAGGCTTTGCATTCGCGCGTGTGGAACAAACCGGTTCTACCGGTAATCCCTTGGACAATAACCTTACTTTTTGCATCTATCAAAATGGACATGCTGCCCTCCGTAGCGTTTCATTGATGGCTAAGCAAAAACTCACCAACTGAGGCGTTGCTGCAATTATCTCGCTACTTCGACGTACGTAAGTACGTCTCATTGCTCCACAATTACGCGCCTTGCGTTTGGCGCTTTTTGTTTAGCCATTCAGTGCGATACTTTTTACGAAAACATCTTTATTGTTCTGCATCTTCTGCGGCTTCGGCCTCTTTGAGCATGGCAACAATTAGCTGCGCGCCTTCTCCCAGGAAGTCTGCTGTCTGGACATTGAGCCCTGAATTTGCCAGAAGCTCCTTGCCCTCTTCAACCTTGGAGCCATCCATGCGCACCACAATCGGAAGGGTGCAACCGCTGTCGCCGGCAGCTTCGATAATACCATTGGCAATAACATCGCAGCGCATGATACCACCGAAGATGTTGACAAATATTGCTTTTACATCGGTGTCCTGCAGAATGATGCGGAACGCTTCCGCCACTTTTTCTTGGGTCGCACCGCCCCCAACATCAAGAAAGTTGGCCGGCTCACCGTCATTTTCCTTGAGCACATCCAGGGTTGCCATTGCCAGCCCTGCACCATTGACCATGCAGCCGATATTGCCGTCGAGCTTGATGTAGGCAAGGTCAAACTTGGCCGCACTGATCTCCAGCGGATCCATCTGGGAGAAATCCTGCATTTCCTGATACTCCCAGTGCCGAAACACGGCGTTATCATCAAAGATGATCTTCGCGTCCAGCGCCAGTAGCCAGTCACTCTTGGTGACAACCATGGGGTTGATCTCTACCTGGGAACAGTCCTTTTCGATGCAGCAACGGTAGAGGTTGAGCATAAACTGGACACAGTCTTCAGCGACCGCCCCTTTGAGTCCGATAGCCAGGGCAATTTGACGCGCTTGAAACGAGCGCAGACCAGTATAGGGGTCGATAAGCAGCTTATGAATCTTCTCCGGACTCTGCTCTGCAACCTCTTCGATATCTACGCCACCTTCGGCGGAGGCAATAAGGCAGTAGCGTGAAGATTCGCGATCAAGCGCGATGGAGACATAGTATTCGCGCCCAACCTCTATCTGCTCCTCCACCAGGATGCGGCGCACCTTGAGACCTTCGGGCCCAGTCTGGGGGGTGATAATGCGCTTGGAGAACATCTCCTTGGCTATTTCGCGGGCCTGCTCCGGATGGTAAGCCACCTGGATTCCACCGGCTTTTCCGCGTCCGCCAGCATACACCTGCGCTTTTACCACACAATGGCCCCCCATCATCTTCGCCTTACGTTCCACCTGTTCGGCGGTTACGGCCACACGCCCCCTGGGCACAGGCACATCGTACGTACTTAGAATGTCTTTGGCTTGATACTCGTGGATATTCATAATACTCCCCTAGTGTAAGGAACATACCGCAATAGAACGTTGCTTATCCAACAGGTAAATTCGGACATTAACGCCTACAGTCAGACTAAAACCCTAACGCCACTGCGTACTCAGTACATATAATCAATGATTTATGTTCATATATGACCAGTTCAAGCTCAGATTTGCACACGCAGTAGCATAAAGTCGAGTGATAAGATTTACCACCACTGTAATTGTACTGCGATTTTTTAGTGTAACTAAAAAAACTTGCCAGCTAGCGAGATTTCTTCCAATCCTGCATGAATTTTTCAATGCCAATATCCGTAAGGGGATGTCGCGCCAACTGCTGCATTACATTCAAGGGGATGGTGCAGATATCCGCCCCAACCAGCGCCGCATTAAGCACATGGATAGGATTACGGATTGATGCGACAATAATTTCGGTCTGGTATCCATAGTTATCAAAAATTGTGCGAATCTGCTCCACCAGGACCAGCCCCTCCTGCCCCACGTCATCGAGACGACCGACAAAAGGAGATACATAGGTTGCACCTGCTTTGGCTGCCAGCAGTGCCTGCAGGGGAGAAAAAATAAGGGTGACGTTAGTTTTTATCCCCTCGGAGCTAAATTGGCGGGTCGCCTTGAGCCCCTCTTCGGTCATGGGAACCTTGATGACGATATTCGGATGGATTTGCGCCAGCTTTCGCCCCTCCTCCAACATACCGGGCGTGTCGAGGGCGATAACCTCCGCAGAGATCGGACCATCGACAATCTGGGTAATTTCGGTAATCACTTCGGTAAAGTCGCGCCCACTCTTGGCTATCAGAGATGGGTTGGTGGTAACACCATCTACAATACCCAGCTCACTAGCGGTTTTAATTTCGTCTACAATTGCGGTATCAATAAAAAAATCCATGCTGTGTTCCCCTTTTCGCTCGTGTTGATATGCCTGTTACGGACGCTTGAACTACGCTAGTATTAGCCTTTAAATGCTTAATGTCGTTTGAATCTTTGCTGGCAATCACGGCTGCAAAACTGTCTGATTTCTCCCTGTATAGTGCGCCGAATAATGTCCGACTCGGGCACGTAGGTGCCACACTGACAACACTGAACCATGCTGGCGGGCGCGTTGCCGTCCTCCCTCACCTTGCCTGTGGAAGAGTCAGATGCAGTTGAACCTGATCCAGATGAAAGGTAACGGCCAAACAGACGCAGAAGCGCATTGACAAGGGTGTAAGAGACAAAGAACAAAATCAGAAACAAAATAATGCGTACCAGCATCTATGTGAACCTTTCCTGCAGGGTAATATATAGAACCTAGAGTTACCAGCTGTGCTGCTCTTTCCTGACCCTTGGGGTTTCAGGCAACCGTTGCAGCGTTGAGACTATATCTTGTGTGCGGTTAGAGGGGACAAGGGTCGGGGCGATCTGGGCCAGGGGTTCAAGGACAAAGCGCCGCTCAAACATACGTGGATGCGGCACTTGTAGTGTCTTTGTGTTGATGCGCTGCGTTCCAAACAGTAGAACATCAATATCCAAGGTGCGTGCCCCCCAACGTTCTCGGCGCTCGCGTCCGGCCGCTTGCTCCACAGTCTGACATATCTTTAGCAATTCTAGCGCGGTACAGTCCACCTCTACCTGGAGTACGGCATTATAGTAATCCTGCTGTTCTTGCGGTCCTCCAACCGGCTCAGTGGAGTACACTGCAGAGCTGGTCAGTATCCGAACGCCGTGCGCCTCCAGTCCGATGCGACCCCGGCGCAGAAAATTTAGACGGTCCCCCAAATTGCTTCCCAGAGCGATATATGCAATAACACCACGTCCGATGCCATCGGATTTAGACGCAGCGGATTGACCTCTGGTTTTGGGTATATTGTCCTCTGGCATGCCGGGTTTCACTCTGTTAACATCGGAAGTTCAGGCTCAAAAATTTGAGCTGCACTGAATATGTCCCTATGCAATCTGGCCGTCCAAGGTGGAGGTCCATCGCAACATGAGTTTCATACTTACCCTAGCGGTAAATGATCTGGCCCGCAGTGATTTTTTCTACCGCCATATCCTCGATTTTCAAGTTGAACGTTTCGGCGTTACCGCGGAAGCACCTGAGGCCTTAATCATCAGACAGAATAATGTCGGCATCGCTTTGCGTCCAGCCAGTGTGCTACGCCAGAGTCACCCGGCTGCATTTGAACATCTGGGGAGATCGCAGTTCGGAGCTGGGGTGAGTCTTGACTTCAGGGTTGATAACCTTAAGAGTATAGCGCGAAATCTGCAAAACCACATGATCCCGACCCTGTATGAACTCGAAGATCAGGAGCACAATCGCAGCGAAATCTGGCTTTACGATCCAAGCGGCTACCTGATAACCCTGTGCCAAGAGCATGATGAATAAATCATCGCGCCAGGCCCCATAGTTAGACCGGCACCGGTGGAGCCTTTTTCTTCCTGCGCCGCCGAGGCGGGCCGGGTTTGCGCTGGGGACGCGGCTTTTGCTCTTCCTTGCCGGCCAGGGCATCCGTCCAACTCTTGAGCAGGTCCTTATGTTCACCGCTGCATTCACACCACAGCCTAAACAGCTCAAGGCCGGCAGATACACAGGGATGGCGGAGAAAGCGCTGCTCACCCCGACGCCCGCGCCCGCGTGTCAGACGAAAAAAGGTGATCAACATCTCGCGCGCTTGGTGTCGAATACCGGCTGCGATGCTGAAGCGCCGACAGTGGCGCGCAAGTTCACGGTTAGCCAGCTTATGCACCTCGCCCAAAGGCAAATCTGAGGTGCAGGCGTGGTAAAATGGAGTCAGATACATAGCCGCCAACACCATCGGCTCTTGGATATCGACCCCAGTGGCGGTGCGCAAGTCGAGCTGACGCAACAGGTCGAAACTTTCACGCTGCGCCTGCATATCCGGAACTAGATGCTGTAAAAGTCCCAGCTTATCCGCGCGCTGCAGCACTTTCCCGCCCACCTTGTGGCGAAACAGCTCCATCAACTCCTCGCGAATTCGGGCAGAAGACGCCTCAGCCAATAAAGATGCCTGGTGTTCAATGGCCGGTGCTATATCTGGATGCAGTTCAAACCCCAGGCGTGCACCGAACTCCAGGGCGCGCAACATCCGCACCGGATCTTCAGCAAAGCGTTCCATTGGATCGCCTATCACGCGGATTATCCCGCGGCGCAGATCGTCTAAACCGCCGGTATAATCGATGAGGCTGAAATCGTCGATGCTGTAAAACAACGCGTTAATGGTGAAATCGCGCCTGAAGGCATCTTCGCGCGGGGTGCCAAACACATTTTCACAGAAAAAACACTCGTCGTCCGGCACTTCCTCTTGCGCCGGTTTGCGCCGGAATGTTGCCACTTCAATACACTCGTTGCGCCCGAAGAGAATATGCACCAAGCGAAAGCGCCGCCCTACAATGCGACTGTTACGAAACAGCTTATACACTTGCTCCGGGGTTGCATCGGTACCGATATCAAAATCCTTGGGGGTTCTTCCCAGGAGCAGGTCACGCACTCCTCCACCCACCAGATATGCTTTATGTCCGTGGCGATGGAGACGGTACAGAACCTTCAGACTGTTTTCATCGATATTCTGGCGGGACAGATCGTGTTCAGAGCGGGGGATTATACGCGCAGGGGCGTTATTTAATTCAGGCATATGCTTCAGACTATATATATATGGAAATTACAAAAATTGATGCCACGGGTGCCGCAACACACAGAGCATTGGTTGAAAATCAGCCCCAAAAAGCAACAAATACCGCACGCAGATGCTTGGCAGCATGCAAAATGGCACCAGCAGTGCGTATTCTCGTTAATCTAGCAGATCGGCCTCATATTGAAAAGCACCTTACGCGCCATATTAAGCTCCAGCACTCACAGCATTTGGGATACCCAACCTCACAGGCGCGCCGGTGACCCCTTGTGTTTAAATGCAGATTTTTAGTATAGTTGCGCCCAGACATCAACTCCACACAAAATTCTCCCCATCTAGCAGGATTAGCCATGACTCCCGCCCCCCAGACAATCCCCCGAACCAACTTAATCGTGATCTTGGGGCCAACGGCATCGGGTAAAACCTGCCTTGCGGTAGAAACTGCCCGTCGCTTAAACGGTGAAATCATCTCGGCGGATTCACGCCAGGTTTACTGCGGTATGGATATTGGAACCGGCAAGGATTTACAGGAATACGGAAATACCCCCTATCACCTTATCGACATCGTTGCGCCAGGCTACGAATTTAATGTATATGAGTTTCAACAACGCTTTTATACGGCGTTCTCCGATATCTGCGCGCGCGGACACATACCGGTTTTGTGCGGCGGTACGGGGCTTTACCTCGAAGCTGTATTGAGTAGTTATCGCATGGTTGAAGCTCCGCCTGATATGGCATTGCGCGCGCGCTTGTCTGATTTAAGTACACTTGAACTTCGCCAAGAACTGCTACGCTTGAAACCAGAACAACACAACAACACAGACTTAGAAGAGCGCGAACGAGTCATCCGCGCCATAGAGATCACCTTGGCCCAAAAAAATACAGAGCCCACTGCTGATATACCAGAGATTTTTCCGTTGATATTCGGACTGAGGTGGGAGCGCCCCGTCCTCCGCCAGCGCATTAAGACTCGATTGTATCAGCGCTTAGAACAGGGGATGCTTGCAGAGGTGCAACACCTGCATGATAACGGCGCCAGTTGGGAAACCCTGGAATTCTACGGCCTCGAATACCGCTTTATCGCTCAATATCTGCAGGGGCAAATAAGTTATCCTGATATGGTAGAAAAGCTGGGCAACGCCATCTGCAAGTTCGCCAAACGACAAGAGACTTGGTTCAGACGCATGGAAAAGCGCGGCACCTGCATCAATTGGCTGAACCCGGAAGCGGAACCTACGAAGCACCTGCTTCAAGTGTACCGCGACTACATATTCATAAGATCAGACCCCGCATGAGACCTGATCCAGCCTGGGCGCACACACTCAAACGCTATCTTAAACGCAGTGCTCTGGAAGGAGGGTGGATTCTCGAAGGGACAAAGCCCGAAATCTGGCCCGTACTGAAGGGGGTTATTCTCATCCCAGCGCTGGCCGAAGGTGATGAACTCTTTGCCACCCTTGAAACGCTGACGTATAACGAGCCCTGTGCTCTGGCGCAACTCTTGGTGCTGATTATCGTCAATCACCGTTGTGACGCCCCCGCAGAACTGAAACGGCAGAACTTAGCCGATCTTGAACGGTTACGCACCTATGCCGCCAGCCCAACAAAACCCTCACACTTAAACCTTGGCTGGATTGATGCTGCGGGAATAAACACCTGTCTGCCCGTCGATCGAGGTGGTGTGGGGATGGCACGTAAAATAGGTGCCGACCTAGTGCTGCCCTATTTACACTCCGCTTCACTGCTGATTCACCTCGATGCAGACACGCACACGCAGGGCAACTACGCATCTACCCTGCTGGACTACGCCCGCCAAGGCGATTTCTATGCCGGAGTGGTGGCCTTTGCGCACCGCCCCTGCACTGAGAGTGCGCAGCAACACGCCATGGAAGACTATGAACTACACATGCGCTGCCATGTCGCCGGACTTCACTGGGCGGGGTCGCCCTATGCATACCCAAGCATCGGCAGCACCATGGTGAGTAACGCCCACGCCTATGTCAGAGTTGGAGGAATGAATATGCGTCAGGCGGGGGAGGATTTTTATTTCATGCAGCAACTAGCCAAAACCGGAAACATCGCGCACATCAACGAAACCTGTGTTTTCCCCGCAGGGCGCTTCTCCACCCGCACCCCCTTCGGCACTGGCCAGAGCATCCGTCAGGCATGTATCAACAACGCACCGCTGCAGTTGTTCTATCCATTTGCGTGTTACACCGCTTTGCGCCGCTGGCTGCAACTGGTGACGACAAATCCCGATACCGGCGCAACCCACCTACTCATGCTTCTACGCCGCGAATGCGAAGAAGGTGCACGCTTTTTACACACAGCTGGATTCGAGCACACTTGGATGCGCCTGCAAAACAATCATACCTGCACAGACAAAAGGATACACGCATTCCACGAATGGTTTGACGCACTGAAAACTTGGCGTTTTATCCGCACCCTTGGTGAACAGTGGGGAGGCGCAGTGGCAGCGCATAATGCAATTGACGAATTCATGCCGTTGCTAGATGCAGACGCAGAACAGGTGCCAAAACGGTACTTAAGTGGATGTGGAGCAGGTTGGTGAGGAGGTAAGCCGAAACAGATGAGGTCAGACAACGTTTAAACCGGCCTACACGCGCTACAAAGCCTTCATCAACGCTTCCCAGTAAACATTAAACGCTTTCTGCACCACGCGCTCTAACAATTCTGGCTCCACGTCTACTTTTTGTGCTATTGCACTATTGAAACGCTGGTGAAGCTGCTGCAATCTAGTATCAAGTTCTTTATCGTTCAAGCCAGAGCACATCCATTCAGAAGCCAGCTCGCGCAGAGCATCGCGCTCTGCATCGAAAACCAGTTCCGCTGGCTCTTCGAGGATATCCCAGTGTTCGCCGGCTACTTTTGCGGCAGCCTCAAGCATCTCTTTGAATGTTTTGCCACTATTAAAAGACAAATCACCTCTCCTTATCTACGTACAAAGCGACCGCATCCCCCTGAGAATCCTCAAGGGTCAAATCACAGTACAAACCCGTAACGTAAGGAGTGATTATACAGCCTTTTTAGATGTTTGTCCAAACTTACACCCTGAGCAGGGCAACTACCCCTCAAGCCCCAAAACTAATCTCGGTTCCAGTTGCTAGGGAAATCTGGTAGATTTGCTGGCGCATTATGGACACAACCCTCAGCATCAGGCATGCTAGTGTCTAGGGATGCTCCTCACCACATTCACTGCTGCTTTTTATGTTCGATTTTATCCGATCATGTCTCTAAAAATATTCTTGCCCATAAATTTCACCCCTGAAAGGAACATAAACCGTGAAAGGAATTAAAAAACTGATGACCATGGCGGTCATTTTATCTCTTGGTTTTGGCGCGTATCAATATTTTCACGATCTAATCGGTCCTGAGCTCAGTTTCAGTCCAGCAGAGGGTTTCATAACCCGTAGCACGGAACTGCAGCTGGAATTAAACGACAAATCTGGTCTAAAGAACGTCACGGTTGTGGCTACCCAAGGGAAAAACACTTTCACCCTGCTCAATAAGGAATATCCGCTGGGGATTACCCGCATTCATGAGAAGATAGAACTTGATCCCATGCTGCAAGACGGCCCTCTCGAGGTCAACATCGTGGCCACAGACCGCGCTTATTACCATTTCGGCAAAGGCAATACCACCACCGAAACATATCAGCTTGAACGCGACACCAGAGCACCAATGCTCAGCGTCACTAGTCGGGCACACAACCTTAACCATGGGGGCGCTGGCCTTGTCGTCTACACCTCTTCTGAGCCGTTAGAGACCAGTGGTATTCGCATTGAGGAGCGTTTCTTCCCCGGATACGCACAGGCTGATGGCACATATCTGTGCCTGTTTGCCTTCCCCTATGACGCAACCCCAGATTCGATCCCGCGCCTGGAGGGGACAGATGCGGCGGGAAACATCGGCACTGGTGGATTTTATTATCACCTCAACCCACGCCGCTTCGTTACCGACACCATAAATATTGACGACCGCTTCTTGAACAGCAAAATGCCGCAGTTTAAGTACATGTTTCCAGCAACCCAGACCCCGCTGGAGATCTTCTTAAAGGTCAATCGCGATTTGCGCCCCCAAAATCGCGCCTGGCTTCAAGAAGTCAGCGTCAATACACACACTGCGCCCACATGGAGCGCGGCGTTTATCCGCCAGCCAAATACGGCCACTCGCGCTACTTTTGGAGATAAACGCAAATATATCTATAACGGCAAAGTGATTGACACTCAGACCCATCTGGGGGTAGACCTCGCCTCGATTGCACAGGATAATATTCTGGCCTCCAACGCCGGAACCGTGGTCTATACCGACTTCATGGGAATCTACGGCAATTGCATCATTATCGATCACGGGCTGGGCCTGCAAAGCATGTATGCCCACTTGAGCAGCATAAATGTTCAGGTGGGAGAGGATGTGGAGAGGGGGCGGATTATCGGACGCAGTGGCGCAACCGGACTGGCCGGGGGTGACCATCTGCACTTTGGCATTATTATTTCCGGCACTCCGGTAAACCCAATAGAGTGGTGGGATCAGAACTGGGTAAAGAACAACTTTACCGACAAATTACCCAAACCCTAAGAATATCAGTCATTCAAACCAGAGCCGGTGACCTGTAAACAGCAGTTTCCAACAGGTCACCGGCTGTCTCACCGACGGCTTATATCCGCACTTCTCCTGCTCAAATCCCTCCCCTAGGACTGCTGACTTCCACGGTTGTGTTATAACTATATCCAGACAAAAAAATAATCAGCATGATCGATTGACTCCTGTTTAATATATGGCATCTTTATAATGTGTCTAATGCCGAGAGCAACTTCCGTATAGGATGCAAGGCCAGGTATCTCTTGATAAATATTTAACGCAAGGAGCAAATCGATTATGTCAGTTCCCAACACCCGCCTTTTGAGCATACTTCAGCGTCACTTCGGCATCTGGCAGTATTCAGTTCCCACCGAGACCTTAAGCTATAGCGCAGCTTGGCTAGCAGAGATTATCGTAGACGAAGAAACAAAGACTCGTTCTCCACGATCATTTCTGCGCCTGGTGTGCAGAAATGATCGGCAGAAACTACTTAAAAATCTGCGTCAGTTACATGCAGGACTTAATTCGAGTTTTAGCTGCGAGTTGCGCCTTTTATGTCCCGACGGGCACGCACATCGCATTGAATTAAATGGCGTAGTAGCAGAACGTGGCATCAATGGCGGCGTGACCAGTATTGTGGGAACCGCCACCAGCGTGCATGCACGCACCCAACATGAAGAATCGCTGTATGATCTGTTTCAGAACTTACAGTCTTCTGAAGCCAGATATCGCGCCCTGATGCACGACGCAAAAAGTCCAATAATAGTAATGGATTGTGATACCGAAGAGATCGTAGACGTGAACAACGCCGCGTCAACGGTTACAGGTTACTTCAAGGCTGAATTACTGAAAATGAAAATGCGGGATTTGATTGAGACCTCAAATTGCGGTTCTTGTCCCGAAGTTACCGGAATTACAAGGACAAATGTCAGGGACGCGGCCGACAAATGTCAAACCCACCGGGAACTAAGCCTTAAATGCAAGAACAGAAGTGAGTTGATGGTAGATATAAGCTGCAGCAACGTCAGTGTTCAGAACCGCAACCTCAGGCAGTGCATTCTACACGACATCTCCTTGCACAAACGCGCCGAAGAGGCTTTGCGTCACATGGCTAGCCACGATCCCCTCACAGGATTACCCAATCGAGACCTGCTATCTAAACGTCTGGAAAGTGCCTTAAAGCAGGCCAATGAGCACAATAACCTGGTTGCTGTATGTTTTGCCGATCTCAATAAATTCAAGCAAGTTAACGACATGTTTGGGCATGATATGGGGGACTTTGTCCTGAAGAACTTTGCTGCGCGCCTAGCCGGATCCATTCGTAACAGTGACACCGCCGCGCGTCTGGGAGGGGATGAGTTTATCTTTATCCTCAGGGATTTTGACCGCGTGAGCGCAATAGAACAGGCCGTAAATAAAATAATCGGACATCTGAATGTACCGTACGGCGTAAACGGTACCAGTGTCGACGTGCGCTGTAGCATCGGAATCAGCATCTATTCCGACCCCGGCACCAACGCCTTCGAACTCCTTCAGAGAGCAGACAAAGCCATGTACCACGCCAAAAAAAATGCCCTCCCTTATTATACCTGGACCGAAGTCGATCAAGAGCTGTCGTGAAGGTGTGTGTGTGGAGCTGGACCATCAGGGTTAGAAAATCGCGGCCAGCCGTTCATATGATTGTTTCAGGCGCATGGAGAGGGAAAAGAGCATCCCCTTCATCAGGCGGTTGCCCAATTCCGGGTTTTTTTGATTCAGGGTGTCGAAGCACTCCTGCGCCAAGATAAGAACGCAGCATGGTTCCAGCGCCGTTGCCGTCACTGGGCGCGTTTCTTTAGAGAGCAGACTTACAATACCGATCAAGGATTCAGTGCCATACACCCCAACAACCAACTGCTTGCCTTTGAATTCGGTCTCTTTTTTGGTTTCCACCCGCCCTTTGGTGATAAAAGCGATGAAGTAGGACGAATCACCCTCACGCCATATATCCTCCCCAGCTGCATAACTTCTGCATTTAAAAAACTCATGCAGCTGGGTGATGTCCTCTTCGGTAAGAAAATGGAAGAAACGAAAATCTCGCTTCATTTGCGTGCACTGGTCTTCAAGCTCAGCCATCATCAGGCGCTCCTATCCTCTACCGCATGGCGCTGCTTTAATTCCTTAATCTTAGCCTGCATCTCTTCGAGCAATCCACCAACATTTTTCTTGCGCAGAATACTCGAATAACTGCTGCGATAGTTACGCACGAGACTGACCTCTTCAATCACTACATCATACACCTGCCACTCGTCGTCGTTCTGCAACATTTTATACGAAATAGGGATCTCATCGCCACTATCCATAGCGATATACGTATCTACTACGGCGCGGTTCTGCCGGATTTGTTCATTACCAAAACGGATCTTCTGGCCCGTATATTCCCGCACTCGCCCGATATAGGTTTCTTCAAGCAGTTGGGAGAATAGTTCGATAAAGCGCTCGCGCTCCTGTGGGGTAGCCTTATGCCAGTTAGGCCCAAGGACTCCCTGGGACATAACTTCAAAGTTAAACTTAGAATGCACCAACTTAGAAACATTATTGCGCCACGTCGAGGTAGTACCAATGGCGAGCAACTGCTCTGTAATTCTATCGATGGTCTGTTTTATTTCAAACATCGGGCCTGACATCACTGCATCCTTGCTGTATTCTACTGCCCTTTGCGTCGTTACCTGCGGTTGTGCATCTGCTCCTGCTGGAGCGAATAATTGCAGCACACCCAACATAACAACTGCACATGTAAACCCGCGTGCCTTTGACCCCATAATTTATCTCCAGTTTGCTCTATTGAAAACTTATAGACTGAACTTATAAACTCTTAGATATTTCCGCATCCAGCTACTTAACCCACGCGCAGAAGCCTATTCTGCCACCAAACCCGCACGGCGCTGCAGATAAGCATCGCGAATAAACAGATATGGATCCAGTTGTTCGGTAACAACGCTTTCATATGTATCTTTATCCAAGGACAATGCATTCATTCCATCAACCCCAATAGCGATAAGATGTCCATCACGATGCAGGGCCCAGTACAGCGGGTCGGCATAAAACTCCGGTATCATAGCTACGCCATCCCGCAAGTTGGATGGACCCAAAAGCGGCAACACCAGATACCATCCCTGGCCCACACCATAATGCCCAAGGACTTGGCCAAGATCTTCGTTCTGCTTGTTGAGATCCCACCAGTTTTTCGCCGGATCGTAAAATCCGCCCAGCCCAACCGTAGTGTTAATGAGTAGGCGAGACACCTCGATTCCGCTCTGTAAAAACTTGAGCTGTAGCATGCTGCTCACCGCACGTATAGGCGATTTGAGGTTGTCAAACATACGGCTTACGCCGGAACGAACGGGTGTTGGAACTACGCGAAACACCCGGGCGACTGGCTTCAGCAGGTAAAAATAACTTTTATCGTTGAACCAGAAAACCGCTCGATTTACCGGCTCAAGCGGATCGGAGAACCCCTCATCCCAGTCATCATCAGCATATAAATCGTCACTAAACAGATCCTCAGAGTAAAGAGCTTCGACGTCTAAGCCTGAATCCTTTGGCGTGTCATTGTTAAAATATTCTGTAGAAGACTCTGCCGCATTCATACGCTGTTCTCCCCTCACCGCTGTCGGGGATAGGAGGACAACTCCAGCTAAGCACACTGCAACAATGCGCGCTAACTTGGCGTCATACACAAAACGCACATTTTCATATATGCCAGCAAAAAACATAGTTCACCCTTCTGGGGCTTGGAAGGAACTTATCTAATTTTCAAATATGTACTTGCTTAGTAATTCTTCGAAATTGATCGCTGATTCCGTTTCGAATATCTCGCCGCCATCTGCTATCAAATCAAATGAGCCCCCCGGCAGAATACTAATATAGCGATCTCCGATAATACCCGATGTCCGGATTGAAGCGATGCAATCTTCCTGCAGCTTAATTTCTGGCTGAATCTGCATAGTTACCATCGCTTCATAGGTCTCGCGGTTCAAAACGATATCGGCGACTTTACCTACACTAACCCCGGCGATATCCACCGCCGCTCCCTTTTTAAGCCCCGCGACTGAACCAAAGCGGGCATTAACGGTGTAGCTTCTGTCGTTAAATATCTTGACGTCGCCAAGCTTAATGGACAAAAACACAAAGCTGGCAAAGCCGATCAACATAAATAGGCCGACAACCACCTCTAAGTTAAAGCGTTTCATAAAGAAGAGACTCCTCTGTTTCACTGCTATATATCGGCCCCATGGTTTCGAGTACAAAGTCACGAATCAAGGGATTATCAGACAATTGAAAAACTTCTGGTGACAAGGGCCCATGCAGGCGCGAGTTAGCCATCAGGGCCACATAGTCGGAAAGTTTAAATATTTTGGGAACATCGTGACTGACAATTACCGCTGTATAATTCAACTGCTGCTGAGTTCGATAGAACAAGCGGTATATTTCATTACTCTTGTTAACATCCAGCCCGGTGGTGGGCTCATCGAAAAAAACCACCTTTGGATCAAGCATCAGGGCGCGAGCCAGACCGACCCGTTTTTTCATTCCACCACTGAGCTGAGCCGGGAATTTATCTTCCTGTCCCTCCAGCCCCATCAGCGCCAGTTTATCCTCCACCGCAACTCGGATCTGTTTTTCGTTGCTATGGGTGCGCTCGCGCAGCGGCAGAGCCACGTTATCATATACACTCATGGAATCGAATAGGGCGATATTCTGGAACAGCACTCCGAACGAACTGCGGATCTGCTGCATATCTGCTTTGTTGCACTGGGCGAGATCATGTCCGAATACGCGTACTTGGCCACTATCAGGCTTAAGCAGGCCAAGCATATGCTTCAGGATTACACTTTTACCCTGACCGCTAGCTCCGACAATCACGGTGGTGGTACCGGCAGGTATCTGTAGGTTCACCCCATCGAGTACCTTCTGTGAGCCAAAGGATTTATGCACATCCTTAAGCTCAATGATAATCTCTTTATCCTGCTTCACAAAAGAACTCCCTCAACAACAAACTGCCCCTGCAAAAAAGCGACATAGAATGCCACAATTAATTATTAGAGCATAATGGCACTTACAAGGTAATCCCATACGAGCACCGCCACCGATGCCATTACCACGGCCTTAGTTGTGGTGCGACTTACCCCTTCGGCACCAAAGCCTCCATCACGCTCCAGATGTAGATAAAATCCCCGTGCGGACGATATCCACACCATCAGCAGGCCGAACACAAAAGATTTGACAAAACCCATCTCCAGATCCTGCCATACGACATTCTGATACATTCCCTGAAAATAGGCGCCAGCGCCGACGTCAAATAGATGTACCCCCACCAGATAACCTCCGAAGATTCCAACCACATCGAAGATACACACCAGCAACGGCATCGATATCAATGCAGCCAACAGCTTAGGGGCAATGAGGTAGCGAAAAGGATCAATCGCCATACATTCCAGAGCATCGATCTGTTCGCTGTTGCGCATTATTCCCACCTCAGCGCAAATAGCCGAACCGGCTCGCCCGATAACCATTAGTGCCGCCAGAACTGGCCCCAGTTCACGAATAAGGCTGATGGCAACGGCCGCCCCTAGAAACCCTATAGAACCAAACTTGTTTAGCGTGTAGTACCCCTGCAAACCGAGCACCATCCCGGTAAACAACCCGGTAAACACAATAACGTAGAGTGAGTTGGCTCCTATAAAACGGATCTGCCGTATAACCGGCATTACCTTATAGGGCGGGCGCAGCAGCGCAAAAACGCTAGTCAAAAGAAACAGCCCCAGACGTCCGTACCATGCAAAAAAATACATAGTTTCCGACCCCAGAAGCGCAATATATTTTGTTACCAATTTCATTATCGCTGCACCAACTTTCCTGTCCTCGCATTAACGCACACAGGCAAACACTGCCACACCTGTGTCAGCTTCTTCAGTTATACTGACAGTCGCCTCCTAAGCGTACTAACTATATCACTTTGACGAAAAAATCCATGCCAGAATCTATCACGACAGAATTCGTTATATTAGTACAATTGCGAGATGTTGTCGAGTACGATCACGAGCGCAGCTTGTGCTATTTAAATACTCTCGGGAGCCTAAATTTGCTCCACGTGGTATATTCTTGGAGGGACGCAGTGGGCGCAAACACACATCACCCGCGACAACAAAGACTGACAATGTTATACTTCAACGTTTAAAACCTGGTGCAGAACAAAAGGAAGCTCTCGCGCACTCAGGCCAGAAACGCGAACCCTATAACGAGATCCACCTAAATAACACACAAACCTTTGAATATGCCCGAGCCCGACCCCACTTGCCTAGGGGTTTGTGCGCTACGTTCAACTTAGCTTCACGCTATCTGCGAATTTGCAGACACCCCAAGTCACAAGGAGTGAACTTCATGGCTATTACCCTGACTCTGCTGATCATAGGCGTTATAAGCACTCTGTTCTACATCCCTGTCCCGGAAGAACTGGTGCAGAAACTCGAATGGGTCGCACTTGCTCTGCCCTTGGCCTTGCTGATCTGGCAACTTATCGAACTCAGCCGCAAAGCTGCGCGTGAGGGGGAAGAACCTGCCCCCCAGACACACAAACCCGCACCGCGCGCCGCCGCGGTGCAACAAGACCCTCGTCGGCTTCAGGATGCAGCAGTGCTCCAGTTTCTGGCGCGCCTGCAGGAAAAAGGACGTTTGGTCGATTTTATCATGGACGATATGACCCCCTACGCAGACGAACAAGTGGGGGCGGCAGCGCGTATAGTGCACCAAGGCTGTCAGGAAGTATTCTCCAGCTTTTTCCGCATCGAACCATTACATGACGGCGCCGAGGAGGAGGAGATAACTCTGGCTCAAGGGTACGACAGCGCCGCCTATCGCCTCGTCGGCCGTGTCCCCGAGCACCCTCCATATACCGGAATTATGCTTCATCGCGGCTGGGTTACCCGTAGAATAAATCTGCCACAGGTAAGCGGTGTGGACCTGACAGATGGTGCAGAATACGTAATCGCCCCAGCCGAGGTGGAGGTTGACCCGAGCCATTTTGATAGAGCATAAGGTTGTGCAGCAGCCCTACTACTCAAGAACCCGAGCAATACCAGAGACCAAGACATGTCTTTATCCAAGATAAAATACGCCATTGGCATCGACCTGGGAACCACCAATTCTGCTTTGGCCATAGCCTCCCTGGACTCGACTGAATCAGCCCGCAGTGTCAATATAACCCAAGTGACCAGTCGTAAGGGGATAGGCTCAAGCAATGTACTCCCCTCATGCATCTATCTGGCTACCGAGCAGGAGCAGAAGCAGCTACCACAGATCCCTTGGCAACAGGACCATTCTTTTCGCATTGGCATGTTTGCACGCGAGCACGGAGCTGAAGTACCGGAACGTCTGGTCACTTCGGCCAAATCGTGGCTATGCACCCCACTCAACGACCCACACCAGAGCATATTGCCGTGGCAGTCGCCCTTGGCGGAACGCAAGGTTTCGCCCATAAAAGCGCAAACACTGTATCTGGAATATCTACGCCACAACCTTGAACAGCACTTGCGCCAAGAGGGCACGGAGTTAGATCTCTCTGAGTGCCAGATCACCCTGACGGTTCCGGCGTCATTTGATGAAGTTGCACGTTTACTTACCGCCGAAGCAGCCCAACAAGCAGGCTGGGGCGAAGTGACCCTGCTCGAAGAACAGCAGGCCGCATTTTACCATTGGCTTGACAGTAATGCCGAAACTTGGCGCGAGCAGGTCTGCGCCGGGGACGTAATTTTAGTGTGCGATATTGGTGGCGGCACCGCCGACTTCAGTCTGATTGCGGTCACTACAAAAAACGCCCAGCTGCACCTAGAGCGCATCAGCGTCGGTGACCATCTGCTCCTTGGCGGTGACAACATGGATCTGGCCCTTGCCTATACCCTGCGGGCAGAGCTTGAAGAACACGGCAAAGCGCTGGACAACGCCCAGTTTCTTGCCCTGATTCACGCCTGTCGCCAAGGCAAGGAAGCCCTGCTGGCGGATCCGGAACTGCGCAGCTATCCCCTTGCGGTGGCGGGCCGTGGCGCTAGCCTGTTTGCACGTAGTCGTTCAACTCAGCTACTACGCGAGCACATCCAGAATATAGTTCTGGATGGATTTCTCCCCCTGTGTGCCATTGACTCTATGCCGGAAGATAAAGTTGCCGGACTGCAAGAGGTAGGGCTCAACTACACCGCTGATCCGGTAATCAGCAAGCACCTGGCACAATTTCTGGTCAACAGCGGGCGTAACATCGATTCCAACATCAAGGCGGGGGTAGAGTCGCAACTGTGTCACAGTCACACCCATAACCACACAGCGCAGGCTCCATTTATCTTTCCCAGCGCAATTCTCTTCAACGGAGGGATATTCAATGCTGATCCCATCCGCGAACGCATCCTCGCCCTGCTTCAAGGGTTCTGCCCTGAGCGCTCTCTGCGCCAACTTAACAATGAAACTCCGGAACTCGCGGTAGCACGCGGCGCCGCGAGCTACGGTCGCACCAAGGCTCGCGGCACGGGTATCCGGATCAAAGCCGGCACCGCACGCTCGTACTATCTCGGACTGCAAAGTTCCATGCCTGCGGTGCCAGGACTAAAACCACGCCTGAAGGGGGTATGTATTGTCCCCCAGGGAATGGAAGAGGGGACAGAATATGTGCTCGAAGGGCGCGAGTTCGGCCTGATGACAGGACAGGTCGCCGAGTTTCGTCTCTTCAGCTCTTCTGCCCGCAGCAGTGATGAAATGGGCACAGAGGTTGCGTCGGTGGCAGAGCTGAACGAAACATCGCGACTTGAAGTCACCCTTGAAGCAGATGAACGCCAGCGTCTCCCAGTTCAACTCCTGAGCCGAATCACCGAGCTCGGGACCCTTGAACTGTGGATGGAGCATCCGCCCAGCGGTGGCCGCTGGAAAATTGAATTCAACCTGCGCGTCCAAGAGTAATTTCATGTCTGTAACAGCACCCATGCCCGCACCCCCGCACCCACAGAATCGCTATTTTATCGGTATCGACCTAGGAACCACCAACTGCGCCCTTTCCTACGTGGACCGGCATCAACCGGATAAAGGTTCACAGGTCCTACCCATCCCCCAACAGGATAGCGCTACCAGTGTTCTTACCGCAGCGCAGCTGCCTTCGTTTGCTTTTTTACCTGCAGCCGCACAACAAGGCTCAGCACCCACATCCGAGCATGGGCTCCCGCAACTGGAGTCGGGTTGGATCCCTGGCACCTACGCACGCGCGCAACTTGCGTTCAACCCCGGACGCGTAATCCATTCAGCTAAATCGTGGCTGTGTCATGGCAACGTAGATCGTACTGAGGCCATTCTACCGTGGCAATCGCAGGAGATCTCCTTTGCCAAGCGTCTTTCTCCGGTAGCAGCGAGCGCCCTGTATCTGCGTTGGTTGCGTGCCGTCTGGAATCAAACTATGGCGGCAGAGGACGACAGCTGTCTGTTTGAACATCAGCATATCGTCATCACCGTCCCGGCATCATTTAACGAAGCCGCGCAGGAACTAACCCTCAAGGCGGCGCAACAGGCTGGATATCCGCAGCATCTGCGCCTGATTGAAGAACCTCAAGCCGCGTTTTACTTCTGGTTGGGAAAAAGCAAAAACCTGAGCATTCTGCACGATATGCTCGCTGCCGCAGCACACCCTGCCCTCAAGATTCTGGTTTGCGATATCGGCGGCGGCACCACTGACTTGAGCCTGTTCCAAGTCAGTGCGGACAAGCAGGCCTCCACCGGTCTGAAGATGGAACGTCTGGCGGTAAGCGAACACCTGCTCCTCGGGGGAGACAACATCGATCTAACCTTGGCGCATGTGCTTGAACACAAACTCATGGGGGAAGAAAAGCAGGCCAGCCCCAAACAGTGGAGTCAACTACTGGCGCAGGCACGCGATTTGAAAGAACGTATTCTCTCTATCGACCCTGAAGCTAAAAACGAAGCCCAAAGTTCACCCCAGAGTTTCCCTGTAACGGTCTCCGGTTCCGGCTCCGGCTTGTTTTCCTCTGCTAAGTCGTTCCGTATTGAGGCGCACGAAATTCGAGCCTGCATCTTGGGGGGATTCTTCCCTCATGTGGAAGCACAGGAACGTCCACACCAGGGCAGTTCCGGTCTGCAAGAGTGGGGTCTGCCCTATGCGCAGGACAGTGCCATCTCCCGCCATCTGGCATAC
The DNA here is from genome assembly GCA_034006915.1 of Desulfuromonadaceae bacterium. Classification (GTDB taxonomy): domain Bacteria; phylum Desulfobacterota; class Desulfuromonadia; order Desulfuromonadales; family Desulfuromonadaceae; genus JAIVHC01. The sequence goes on from JAVERW010000015.1 coordinate 30,102, forward strand.
TTTCTCGACGGCCAGAGCATCGATGCGGTGTTGTTCAACGGGGGCAGCGTGACCCCGAAGTTTCTGCGCCGTCGCCTGCACCACCTGCTGCAGAGCTGGCAGCAAGAAAGCGGACCTACCCTGCGTGAGCTGCACAACGATGCTATCTCCCTGGCGGTGAGCAGAGGAGCCGCGCGCTACTGCTGGATTGTGAGTCAAAGTGATTCCGAGCGCATCTCTGGTGGCTATCCACACTCGCTGTATCTGGAGGTACACGGACGCAGAAAAAAAGAACGTCAACTGGTGTGCATTTTGCCCAAGGGGATGGAAGCGGGACACAGCATCAACATCACTGAACCGGAGTTCGACCTGCTCGTCAACCAGCCGGTACGCTTTCAATGCTGTTATGCCCTGAAGCGCCAACAGGATCGCCCTGGCACCCTGGTACCTTGGAATCGAGATGAATTTCGCGCCCTCCCCACCTTGGAAACAGCCATCCATCTCAGAGAAGACCAGCCCCGCCCCGCCAATAACCGGGTGCGGGTGCACCTGGAGGTAAGCCTGAACGAACTAGGGCTACTGCAGATATACTGCGTCGCACAGGATGGGAACGGACGCTGGCGACTGGACTTCAATCTGCGTAAAGGGGTAGAAGAGGAGCAAAAGGACGCGGAACAAACTCAAAGCCAGAACGTTGCCCCCAGTAAGGAGGCGCTGCAGGCTCTGCAAGTGGCAATGCCGTGCATCGATGCAGTCTACGCGCGCAAAAAACACCCGGAACTGCCCGATATCAAACCCGCATATCTGCCCAGGGAGTTGGAGCGCCATCTGGGCAAGCGCGACACCTGGAACAGCGCCACCCTGCGCCAGCTCTGGCCTGCGCTGAATTCAGGGATGACCCGCAAAACCCGCAGCATCGAGCACGAAAACACCTGGCTCTACTTGGCCGGTTTCACCCTACGCCCTGGCTACGGGGTGAACCACGATGAATCGCGCATGGAACAGCTGTGGCGGGTACACCAACTGGGGATGGCTTTCCCCAAAGAGAAGCGGATCCAAAAACAGTGGTATTTGTTGTGGCGCAGGGTGGCTGGTGGCTTGAACCGCCAACGTCAGCAGCAGCTCCTCGACGCCATTTTACCCACGCTGCAGAATCAGAGCGAACCGGAACCGGAGATGGTATATCTGGCCGGTGCGCTGGAGCTTCTGCTCCCAGAAACCAAGTGCGAGCTGGTAAAAATATTTGGCAAACGCCTGTTGCAAGGAAAACTGAAACACACTCCACCCTACACTTGGGCCTTGGGGCGCCTGCTGAGTCGCACCCCGCTGTATGCCGGGCGCGAGACCATCATTCATCCACGTGAGGTAAAAAATCTATTCGACCGCATGGAACATTTGGACTGGAGTGATGCAACTTGGGGCGGTCTCAATGCCATGTTTGCGCAGGCGGCACGCTGCACCGAACAACGCGATATCGATGTCGAGACAGAGCTGCGCGAACGCATCGAAGCTAAACTCAAATACAGTGGCGCGGCGCCACATCAACTAGCGATAGTTAAACAATACGTTGCTGTAGATGATGCGGATCGTACTCTACAGTTTGGCGAAATCCTCCCCGCCGGTCTGGTTCTGGCGCGTTCCTGAGTCTATCTACAGCAGACCCAGGCAGATCTATATACGCAGGGTATTTATATACTGACATCACCACATCCTCGAGGTTCCCAATATGACAGAACTTGAATTCGACCTAGAACAAAGTCCACACATCGAGCTGTATCAGCTGCTCAAAGCCACCGGCTTATGTGGCAGTGGCGGCATGGCTAAACATGTGATTGCCGCCGGTGAGGTGACGGTCGATGACACCGTGGAGACGCGCAAACGGGGCAAAATCCGCCTTGGACAGCGAGTCACCTTCGAGAGTACTTCCATCGTCATAACTAAAAATTAAACTTGGCCATTGAGGCTGAATCCATCTAGTTTTATCTACGCGAAACTAAAACAACTATCTAAAGGAGTAAACATTATGCGTGTGGCAAAAAAAGGCGATACCGTCAAGGTTCATTACACTGGACGACTGGAAAATGGCGAGACATTTGATTCATCTGCAGATAAAGCACCTCTGAACTTTATCATCGGACAGCGTGAGGTCATAAAGGGTTTCGATGAAGCGGTGGTGGGACTGAGTGTGGGAGAAGAAATAACGGTCACCATCGAGGCTGAAAAAGGGTACGGTAAATCCAATCAGGATTTGATTCAGAAGGTAAAACGCAGCGAAATGCCAGCAGGACTCGATTACTCGGTGGGCAATCAAATCGAGATAACCCAACAGGATGGCTCCTTGTTTCACGTCATGGTAAAAGAAATAACCGAGAAGGACGTTATCCTCGATGCCAACCATCCGCTGGCAGGGCAACGACTGGTCTTCACCATCCAGATGAAAGAAATTATTCCAGCTGAAGCGCAAGAGAAAAGCATGACCGGCATAATGATGAACCAGCTCAAGGAACGCCGTAACATGAACTAAAACTCTAACAGTGCTGTTGTTTTATCCCCAAAAGGGATACATTATTCTCTTTACACTCGACCCATCACACAGATCTGCCGGGGAGCACCTGTTTGAATACCGCCCAGAAAATAGCACCGGAACATACCACCGACATCGAAAAACTGGTGACCAGGATCCAGGGGTTTGGCAAAGAGAGTATCGAAGATATCCTCCACCTCATGGCCCATTCGGTTAATCTGCTTACCGGGCACAACCGCCTGCGCATCTACCTGGAAGACTTCACTCAGGGGAGCCTGACCTGCGTTATTGCTACCGGACCGCTGGCCGACGAGCTACAGCGTATGAGTTTCCCCATCAATACACTGGATTTCGTAACCTCGCGCGTGTATGTCAATCAAGAAGAGATCAAACAGAGCGATACTAGTGCATTGCTCAACCCAAAAGAGCTTAATTTTATCCAGCGTTTCAATATCAATGCCACCTATGTTTTGCCGTTGTTGTACAAAAACCGCTCCATTGGAGCTTTATGTGTCGACAGCACCCGTAAAGGGAGAATTCCACATGAACTACAGCAGCTAAAACTGAAAAAATTTCTTGCTCAAGTCGTTCCTACCCTGGATATCGCACGCAAGTACCACCAACAACTGCTCCTGGCGCGACGTATTGATGAGCGTAAAAACCGTGAAGCCGCCCAACATATGATGAAATCCGCAGTGCGTCTGGTCAAAAACCTGACATTGGCCTCCGTACTGATCCCTGCCCCATTAGGTTCAGAAGGGGATGCTCAAGGGCTGCGCATCTTGGTTTCGTACTCGCGCGTAGCAAATGCGCGCAAGTTGTATGAAGACAAACAGATGATCAGCCTGAAGAAAGGTGAATCTCTGCTGTCACGCTATATCGCCAATGACGGCACTATCACCGATGAGAGCTTTCTCTCGCCGCTGTATGTGCCTAATCTGCAGGCAGAGTCCCTGCAGAAACGCTATCTGACCGAGGAGTTGGGGCTTAAATCCCTGTATGCTGTACCCCGCTATGACCCTCATAGCAAACGTATTATCTGCGTGGTCAACTACTATACCGATCAGAGTTATGATTTTAACGCCTTTGAGCGCGGCTTGCTTGATTCTCATGCAGAGATGGCAGAGCGGGTAATTCGCGAAATCGGGGGCGAGCACATGGAAATTCGGGTGCTCTCGGAGATCAACGATCTGCTGCAGGAGCATTTCAAAGGGTTGCAGCCGTTTCTCAATCGCGTGCTGTCAAAAGCCACGGAGCTGATCGGTGCCAATACCGGCAGTATTGCCCTGATGCAGGAACGCGAAGATGGGCGCTGGCTGGTAGTGGAAGATGAAGACGGCAATCTCATTGGGGCCAAAAGTAAGGAGTGGTACAAAAAATATATTCCCCCCAACCGTATCGGCGGTTTTGAGCTGTCACGCGCGCAGCGCAGCCTGACCGGTTACACCGCCCATACGGGATTACCCCAGACGGTCGCCAACACTGAGGAGCATGACGCCAACGGTTTCTACCGCCACCTCACCGAAGCAATCAAAAGTGAGCTTGCGGTGCCAGTTATCGTAGATAACAAAGTTGTAGCCACCATCTGCCTTGACAGCATTAAACCCCACTATTTCACCAGCGAGCACCGACGGATCCTTCTCATTATCGAGCGTATGATTGGACGCTATCTCGTGGATCTGCAACAGATAGCCGCCCTCACTCACGAAGTATCGCAGTTACGCCGGGATGTAACCTACAAAGACCCCAAAATCTCCTCATACAAGCTGGGGAATATCATCGGCAACTCGGCAAAATCCAACGCGGTGGTCAATTTTATCCAGACGGTGACCCCGCCAGTCTTCAATCGCCTCGCGTCATGGAATTATCATACCAGCGAGGATACCTCGCTGGGGCTCCCTTCTATTTTCATCACCGGTGACACTGGCAGTGGCAAGGAGTTCGTGTTCAACAACATTTATTCGCGTCTAAATGAAATGTACCAAGCGCAGTTTAAAAACGGGCGCCAACTCCCGATAAAAAAGAGCAATATTGCCGCCTACAGTGGTGAGCTGACCTATGCCGAACTATTTGGCAACAAACGTGGCGCTTTTACCGGGGCATACGCCGACCGCAAAGGGATTCTGGAAGAAGCGAACGGTGGTGTGGTGTTTTTGGATGAAATAGGTGACGCGGACCCCAAGACTCAGGTGCAGTTGTTGCGCTTTCTGGACAACGGCAGTTTCGTGCGCCTAGGGGAAAATAAAACTCGTTTTTCCCATGTTCTACTGGTTGCCGCTACCAATAAAAACCTGCCAGAGCTGATCAGAAAAGGGGATTTTCGCGAAGACCTGTTTCACCGTCTGTCTGAGCTCACCCTCGAAGTCCCCTCCTTAAATGAGCGACGCGAGGATATCCCCGACCTCAGCACCCACTTCATAGGCAAACTTCACCGGGCGTACAAAAACCCTGAGGAGAAAGATTCAGACCCCCCTGTCCTCGACACCGCAGCACGCCAGATGCTGCAGAACCATCACTACACCGGTAACATGCGTGAATTGCGCTCCGTGCTGCTGCGTGCCATATTTTTCCGCCGGGGTGACAATATAAGTGTCGAGGATATCCGACGTGCCATAGGTACTTCCATAGGCACCTCTGTCTCCATGCTTGATGCCAAGGATACCCAGGAGAAGATCCATGCGGAACTGGCTCAGCGTGCATTTTCCTCCATTATCAGCGGGGGGGAAGATTTCTGGAGTGCTCTCTACACGCCATACACCAACAACGATCTGCCGCGCGCAGTGGTAATCGCCTGCGTCGAGCTGGCACGCTCCCAGGACGCAACCACCATGCCGGCTATTGCCAGAGCACTCAAAGCCTGTGATCCTACCAGCACTAACGCAACTGAACGCAAAACTTTTTTTCGCTTTAAAAACTTTCTATACAAAACAATCCGTATTGTTTAAGTGCCAAACCCCGGAACATCCTTCCGCAGCTCCATCCAGAACAAATATCAGAGCATGTGGTGCAATATTTCTTCAACCGCGTGGCGTTCGCTCTCCCGCCAAGGGCCAATACACACAAATCCCATCCGCTCCGAAGTCAGGCAATATGCGGCCATCTCCTGCACCGCAGCCGGACTGATGTTGCGCCAAAAATCCAGATCCTGCGCCAACGTGCGCATATGCCCGCTGACAATTCCCCAGCCATAGCGCCCTGCCTGCTCTTCGACACTGTCTCGGCTAAAATCAAGATAGTTCAGCGCATTGCAACTCACCATATCGAGGTGCTCTTTGAAGGATTCTGAACGCACCTTGACTACAACTTCAAGTACCGCTTGGACTGCCGCCAGCAGGTTTTCTGGCTCGGTGGACAGATCAATGGAAAAACAGCCACAGTCGGCATACTCCTCCAAACTGGCCTCAACACTGTATGTCAGGCCGGCCTCTTCCCGCAGTTTCTGCATCAAAAAACTGGCGCCTCCTTCGCCTAGCATACGGCGCAATACGCGTAACTCTTCTGCACGCGGATGCGCTCGCCCTTCGGTGCGCCAAGCCAACTGCAGGGTTAGCTGCGAATCAGAGTCATGAACCCAGTCCACCTCCGGGCCGGAAAGAGGGTGGGACGGTGCCGTTACACACGACACAGGGCCAGTGCGCGCTTTCCATGAACCAAAATATTCCACTACCGCCTGCTGTACCGCATCTGGGTCTACCGGCCCGGCCACACTTATCACCAAGTTGTCCGGCGCGTAATGTTGCCGGTACCAGTTCTTTACTTCTTCATGCCCAAACGTGCGGATGGTTGCGGGCGTTCCAATTACTGGTTGAGCCAGCGGATGTTCCCGCCACAGTAGGCGTGCCATGCGGTTATCCGCACATACATCTGCACCAACTTCGTTAAAATCTCCCAGAGCTTCTTCAATTACAATAGCGCGTTCAATCTCGAGATGGAGAAATCTAGGAGTGCGGAGCATTACGCTAAACAACTCCAGCCCTCCAGCCACCGCATCTGGGTGTACCCTGGCAAAATAACTGGTTGATTCAGCATCGGTACCAGCATTGATTCCACTGCCGAGCTGTTCGAAAGCCTGCTCCAAAGCCGGGCCGGAAGAATAGCGCGCATTGCCGCGAAACATCATGTGCTCAACAAAGTGCGACAACCCAGCTTGCGCCGGACTCTCATAACGGCTGCCAACCTTGACATAGCAGATAATCTCGACACTGTGGAGATAGTTGAGAGGAGCTACGACCAGTTCGAGGCCGTTATCCAGGGTAGTGCGTTGATATTCGGACATGTTTATCCTGAAAAAAAGGGCAATTCTCGCGGATGAAAATTACACAGATCTGAATGTTAACAAATGGCATGATACAAAATGGGAGTCTGCCGTAACAGACTCCCACCGAGCATAATTTATCCGGCATTCGCCGATTTTTTCTTGAGTAAACCCTTAACAACCTTGCAGCAAGCGTGCCGCTTCTTTGGCGTGATAGGTGATGATCAGATCCGCACCAGCACGTTTAAACCCAGTCAGGGTTTCCATAACCACCTTGTCATGGTCAATCCACCCTTTTGCCGCTGCGGCTTTTACCATCGAATACTCGCCGGAAACATTGTAGACCACCAGAGGCAGGTCAAAGCGCTCCTTGATATCGCGGATGATATCCATGTACGCCAGTGCTGGCTTTACCATCAGAAAGTCTGCACATTCATCCACATCAAGGGCAGCTTCACGGATCGCTTCACGCCGGTTGGCTGAATCCATCTGATAGCTACGCCGGTCTCCGAACTGGGGGGTTGAATCGGCTGCATCGCGGAATGGTCCATAATAGGCGCTAGCGTATTTGACCGCATAACTCATGATGGGGATGTGGCTGAAGCCGTTATCGTCCAGAGCTTCACGCAGAGCAGCGATGCGTCCGTCCATCATATCGCTGGGGGCCACGATGTCGGCCCCAGCCTGCGCGTGTGACAACGCTTCGGCTGCCAGCAACTCCAGGGTGGAATCGTTGTCCACGTCGCCATCCTTGATGACGCCGCAGTGGCCATGGTCGGTATATTCGCACATGCACACATCAGTTATGACCGTAAGTTCCGGCACTTCCTGCTTTAAAGCGCGGATGGTGCGCTGAATGATACCTGTATCGCTATAGGCGTCCGTACCCACAGGGTCCTTATGTTCAGGGATACCGAACAGAACCACGGCTGGAATTCCCAGAGCATGCACTTCACGCGCCTCTTCCACCAGGTTTTCAATAGACTGCTGGTAGATGCCAGGCATGGAGGGAATTTCCTTTTTAATGTTTTCCCCAAAAGCGCTGAACATGGGGTAAATCAGATCTTCTACGCGCAGATGATTTTCACGCACCATACGGCGCAGGCTTTCAGTTTTGCGGGTACGCCGGGCGCGGTAGCGAGGAAAATACATATATCAAACTCCTGTGTTTGGGTTCGCAGTTGGGTTCATGTTCGGACTCTTGCCCAGCCGCTGAGCCACCAGCGGCTCCGCCAGAATGGCATCAATCAATCCGGGAATAGTATAAGGCCAGGCTTCAAAAGTACAGGGCAAGGCATACTCCTGCATAGTGGCGCTGGTTATGGGACCGATGGAAGCGTACTGCACCCTGATGGGCACCTGTGCAAGCTGTGGGCCGAGCAACGCTGCATAGTTGTGCACTGCAGATGAAGAGGTAAAGGTTACGATGTCAACACGCTGCTCCAAAAGATCGAACAGAGCGTTGGCTTTCCCAGTTGTCGCCACCGTGCGATAGGCAACAGGAGCATCAACCTGAGCACCACATTCTCTTAAGCCCGGCACGATAAGCTCGCGCGCCTGCTCCGCACGGGGATAGAGCACCCTTTGTCTTGCGACTCCTGCACTATTAAGCAACTTCAGCACCCCCTCGGCGGTATAATCGGTTGCCGGAGCAATAGAGCTATGCCCCCAACGTCGCAGACAGTGCTGGGTCGCCGGGCCAACACTAACAAAGCGTAAAGTTTTTGGCACCGCTATACCGTGATCTTCGATATGTTGCATTACGATATTTACCGCGTTAACCGAAGTAAATAAGAGGACATCGTAGATATTCAGTTGTGTCAGTGCCGCTTCAAGGATGTGTGGCTGGGCAGAGGGAACAATTTCTATAAGTGGAAACACTGCGGTGTCCAGCCCCGCTTGTTCCAGAGCACTAACCAGCTGCTGTGCCTGATGCAGTGGTCTGGTCACCAACACGCAGGGTGCGAACATCTCAGCGGAGGCTGTGCCCTGTGGTGCCTTCATCTCAGTCCAAATCCATCTTCTTCAGTTCACCCTGTGGAGCCTCAGGCTCAAGATCAAACAGCTCCTGCAGCGCATCCACGTATGGCCGGGCGGCCGCATCTTTCTGCGCTTTTTTCAGCCCCGCCGTGGGTTGATGGAGCATCTTATTGACTAGGGCCTGACTCATGGCCTCAACCGCTTTGCGCCCTTGTTCGTCCAGGTTTTTGATCTGACTCAGGGTTTTTTCCACTTCGCGCCGCCGCATGCGTTCCATCTTCTGCCGCAGCGCCACAATGGTTGGGACCACCTCTAAGCTGTTTACCCAGCTATTGAACTGGAGTAGCTCCTGTTCGACAATCGCCTCTGCCGCAATTGCTTCCTTCTGGCGCTCATCCATATTGGCCTTAACGACCCCCTGCAGGTCATCCACATCGTATAAATACACATTACCAACATTATTCACCCGTGGATCTATATCTCGCGGCACGGCAATATCAATAAAAAACATGGGTTTCTGTTTGCGTTGTCGCAGGGCGCGTTGCACCTCTTCGGGGTGGATAATGAAATCGGTGGCACCAGTAGAAGAGAGGACAATGTCCACTTGGTGCAGATGATCGGCAAAATTATTAAATAACACCGCCCGCCCACAGAACTCCTGCGCCAAAGTCTCTGCTCTGGAGAAGGTTCTGTTGGCGACCAGCACCTCTTTGACACCATTATTGACAAAATGGCGCGCCGCGAGCTCACACATCTCCCCGGCTCCGAGCAGCATGACCGTCTTACCTTCGATGGAGTCAAAAATTTTGCGGGCCAACTCCACCGCAGCAAAGGCTACAGATACCGCATTACCAGCGATGTTGGTTTCTGTGCGAATCCGTTTGGCCACCGAGAACGCCTTATGCAAAAACCGGTTCATGATGAGGCCGACGCTCTGATGCTCTACCGCGTAGGCATAGGCATCTTTGATTTGTCCAAGAATTTGCGGCTCCCCCACCACCATAGAGTCAAGGCTGGCCGCAACTCGGAACATATGCCGCACCGCCGCATCTCCTTGGTATACATACAGGTGTTTATCCAGCTGTTCTGCATCGAGATTGTGATAGTGCGCAATAAAATCTCTGACGGCTTCAATCCCCTGGGCACCATGATCCGCGGCGGCATAGATCTCCACTCGATTACAGGTCGATACCACTACCACTTCAGCTATACAGGGAATCTGTTTGAGCTGAGCCAGTGCGGTTCCGATGTGCTCGGGAGCGAACGCGACCGTTTCACGAATGGAAACTGGGGCGGTTTTATGACTTAAACCGACAACGAAAATATCCATATATCTTTCCAGTTATCACCATAGGCAGAGCAGTTTGTGTACTGCGCAACTGAATGGTTGAGATTGGCATTGAAACTCTATCCGGCCATGGAGCTGTAACTGTGGAGCCCTGGGAGGAGAAGATTCACGCCGAGAAAGGTAAAGAGTAAAAAGAAAAACCCAATAATGGCAAATATGGCAGCTCGGCGCCCGCGCCAGCCTACCGTGAGGCGCCCGTGGAGCAACGCCGCATACAGAAACCAGGTTATCAACGCCCAAGATTCCTTCGGATCCCAGCTCCAGTAGGTACCCCAAGCCGATTCTGCCCACACTGCTCCGGAGATGATCCCCATGGTCATCAGAGGAAATCCAAATTTAAGGCAACGATAGTTCACCCGGTCCAGGGTTTCGAGGGAAGGAAGACGGTAATGCAGAGCAGAAAACTTCTTACTTTTGAGCATGCGCTCCTGAATCAGGTACAGGATAGCCGCAACAAAAGCTACTGTGAACACAGCATTACCCAAAAAAGCCAGCCCCACATGCACTGGAAGCCAGAAGCTGTCCAGCGCCGGGTTCAGATCCTGAGTTTGCATGGGCATGAGGCTACCAAACAACATGAATACAGTTACAATGGTAGATGTTGCAGCCGCCATCACCTGCATGCGTATCTGTAAATCGATCAGCATGAATACTCCGGCCAGAGCCCAGGCAAAAAACGACAGGGATTCATGTAGATTGGTAACCGGGGTATACCCAGCCTCAAAATAGCGTACAATAAGGGTAATGGTGTGAACCCCAAAGGCCAGCAACAGAAACAGCCTCGCTCTGTTTCTGTCATTTTTACGATTGCGTACCACTGCCACCAACGACAGTAGAGTCACAACGGCATACATCAGCAATGCAACCTTGTACAGCAGGATACTCATATTCTCCCTCCCCGGGTGTGCATCTGAATCACATTCAATAACATTTCAATTCGTAGTGTTTGCCCAACCTGATCCGGCCAGTTTAATAAACTGCCAAAGGGGCATTCTAGGCGTGTATGAAAAACAGTGTCAACCCAATTTAAAAGCCGAACAGCTCAGCTTCCACCATCTCACACATAACATTACCGTAATACAGAAGCGCTTCGGCTCCACGCGCCAGCGAGGGTGCTTCCAAAGCTATTACCGTGTCGGCCCCCGCTTCGATCCAGGGCTGCGCATCTGCGGCCGACAAAACCAACGTAGCACAGTTCAGCTCCCGTGCAGTTTCAACCCCGGCCAATAGGGCCGCGCTGACCTCGGCAACAACGAACATAAGCATATCACCGCTGCGCGCTGTGGCCTGGATGCGGGCAGGGTAAAATTGCTCGAAAGCATTTGCGGTGCTTAAAGCCGCCATAAAGCCGGCGCTTCCGCTAAGAGACAGAGCTGGCAAAGGGGGGCGATCGATTTCCGGATTGTGCAGAAATGCCTGCGCTATGGTATCTCCCACCCCCATCAGGGATCCTGCAGCAGCTATGACAAGATGCCCACCGGAAGCAAACAGTTGCGCCAAGTGACTGGCGCTGAGTTCGAGTTGTTCCGCATGTTGTACCAGAGACTGTTCCAGCACGGCGTTATGCTGTTGCAGGGTATGTATAATTTTGTCTGACATAGGCTGTGCCCCTTTTGGTTTCTCTTTTTGGTTCTTTTTTATCTACCCTTCCGGCAGACCCTCACCGATGCATGACAAAGACGTAGGGTATTGCGGTATAGGGACAATCCACGAATTACCCTTACGTCTGTAGCATGAACGGAAAATATCCATAAAAACAGAAGAGATGCTTTGGTCTTGCATTTTTCAGACGATATCCTATCATTGAGCACAGATGGTTATCCACTTTGAAAGTGCCGGGAGTTCACTCGGCTTTCAGTTCTTAATGTTTGCCACACCCCGCCGGACACAGCATGCACGTATGCAACAGGTTGCTCCTCATGCTGCGATACGTATGTGATGTCAGCGTGGTGTTTGCATTCAAACCAACGCAAAGGAGTTAAATCATGGCCAGCGATAAGGTTTTAGAATTCACTGACGCAAATTTTGCCACTGAGGTTCTCAAGTCTACCGAACCGGTGCTTGTAGACTTCTGGGCTACCTGGTGTGCCCCGTGCAAAGCGTTGACACCTGTAATTGACGAGCTTGCAACTGAGTTTGACGGCAAGGTTAAAATCGGCAAGGTCAACGTAGATGAAAATCCTGAAACTCCGGGCAAGTATGGAGTACGCGGCATCCCCACCCTCGTGTTGTTCAAGGGAGGTAAAGTGGTGGATCAGCTCGTAGGTGCAGTGCCTAAAAGTCAGCTGCAGGATCTGATAAAAAAAGGGCTTTAATTATTAGTCAGGGTCCGGCAACTTCTCTTAAAGGCTCGCTTTATAGCGGGCCTTTTTATTCCTCACTATTCTGCGTTTCTGTAGCTTTGCGCAACAAGACAAATATCTGGCGATAGCGTTTTTTATCTTCTGCCCCCTGGTATCCGTGGAGTAATTTATCCAGTGCTCCCATATCCAGCGTCGGCAGTGCCTGAGCTATTTCACTTTGGACCTGAGCACGTCGTTCCGGATCACATAGCCCTTCGCGCCAGTTCTCCAACGCATGGAAGTGGAGATTTTCATCCAGCTGCTGCTGAGACACTCCATGATGAAAACAACGAATAGCCTCCAACTGCGCGCTGTCATTACGCAACAGACCGGCGAGATGCTTAATTTCACGCTTACGCGCCCCCTTGCGCAGATCACGCGCCCGTTCCACTATGGTCAACAGCTGGGGTTCGAGCTTCAAGCGTTCGATATTCGCCGCTGTCATCTCCACCAAGTTGCGGGCTAACTCTTCTATTTCCTGCGCCTGGCGTTTGCGCGCCGATTTGCTCGGGGTCTGCGTATCTTGCTCGTCCATCTAGGTTAAAACTCCTTTTTGCTATCGAGCAACATGGTAACTGGGCCATCATTACTTAACTCTACCTGCATATCCGCTTGGAACACTCCGGTTGCTACTTCTATATCCATGGAACGCAACCTGCCCACCACAGCTGCATACAGCGCGTTGGCCAACGCACCCGGCGCGGCCTGCGAAAATCCTGGTCTACGCCCCTGACGGCAATCCCCCAGCAGGGTAAACTGGGATACCACCAACGCCGCCCCTCCAGTCTGTACCAGGCTTAGATTCATCTTACCCTCGGTATCCGGGAAGATACGCAATCCAGCAATTTTAGCCGCCATATACTCCACATCGACCTGCGTATCCAAGTGCCCTACTCCCAGCAAAACCACCAGACCGCACCCAATGGCACCAACCTGTGCTCCATCAACTGTTACTTTGGCCCGAGTCACCCGCTGGATTACTGCACGCATCCTCGTCTCCGTTCACGCCAGGAATCAATAAGCTCTGCGGCATGTCTGGCACTGGGCACTACTGCATCAATGTCAGTGACGGCGCCTTGTGTTTCAGAATCAACCAAGATCGTAGCCATATGTAGTTGTGCCGCCGTACGCAGGTTGGGGAGCGAATCCTCCACCATGATGCATTCGTTCCCGCGCATGCCACTATGCGCCAACGCTGCACGATATGGATCCGACTGTGGCTTGGGTACATAGTTACTGACCCGAATGTCATAGATGTGTTCAAAACAGTCTGCGATATCCAGGCAGTTGAGTACCCGCCGCGCATGATCTGATGAACCATTGGTAAACACAAAACACCGTTCCGACAATGCACTCAAAGAGCGCTTGAGCTCAGGATTCGGGCCCAGGCGGCTTGACACATCAATGTCGTGCACATATTCAAGATAGTGCTCGGCATCAGTGCCATACTCATGCATCAGACCCCGCAGAGTAACACCGTACTTGTTCCAGTAATGACGTCGCAGATAATCAACCCGGGTAGACTCAATCCCCACCACATCGCGCATGTAGGAATTGATCCTGACGTCAATGAGGCCAAACAGATCACTTTCAGCTGCATACAGGGTATTGTCTAGATCAAAAAATACCCCTTTCATCAGCATTCTCCTCTCAATTCAAGTGGAATGTATTCGCCCCGAAATACCTCAGTTGCACCACCGGTCATGTGGACACTGCCGCAGGGAGTATACTCCATCTGCAGATCTCCACCCCGCAGATGATTGACAATGCTACGCTCGGTGCGCTCAGTAAGATAAGCGGCCACCACTACTGCCGAAGCTCCGGTACCGCACGCCAAGGTTTCACCGGCACCTCGTTCCCAAGTGCGCTGTTTGACTGCGGTACGGGATAAAACTTCCACAAATTCAACATTGGTACGTTCAGGAAAGCTCTGGTGCGTTTCAATCAGAGGTCCCCATATTTCCACCGGAAACGTCGCAACGTCGGTGACAAACACCACACAGTGCGGGTTACCCATGGAGACGCAACATACTTCGAACGTTTCGCCTCCAACCTCAAGTTCTACATTCAGCGCCTGTGCGGCCGGATCTCCCTGCATAGGGATATTCCCACGCTGCAGTTCGGGTACGCCCATATCTACCCGTGCTTTTTCAACCTTGCCGTCTGCACCGGGCACCACTTGAATGCTGCGAATCCCGGCGCCGGTTTCAATCCGAATGGTGGTATCAGACACGCGTTGGCGATCGTATAGATATTTTGCCACACAACGGATTCCGTTCCCGCACATCTGTGCTTCAGAACCATCGGCGTTGAACATGCGCATCCGAGCATCAGCCACCTGTGAAGGCATAATGAGGATTAACCCGTCCGACCCTATACCGAAATGGCGTGAACTCACCTCGATGGCAAGGTCACTGGGGTTGTCCACTTGCGCTATGGAGGTGTCTACATACACGTAATCGTTGCCGGCACCATGCATTTTCACAAACTGCATATCAAAAACCTCCTCCAACCTTCACTTACCCATCAGTTATAAGCAGCTAACCGTACCCTTAATCCTCGACTACAGCTTCTGCGCTGCTTATCACCTCAGTATCCGCCAGTAGATCATTCCAACCGCGCTTGCTGGCCGAAAACCAGATCGCCATATATCCGCACCCCAAACACAACGCGGAAATAAAACCACCACATGTCCGCAACAGTACCTGGGTCAGGCTAAGAGGCTCACGATCAATGGACACTACCCTGACTTGGGTCAGAATTTTCCCCAGCGTCTGGCCATTCACATAGTGGAATATGTTGAAATACCCCATCGAAATGAGGACAAACAGCAGATAAAACCCACCCCTTACACGCGGACTGTTCAGGATTGGGTCAAAAAACTGTGTCTGAGGTTCCCATAGAAGTTTGTACTCCAAAGCATAGAACAAAAACCACACACCCAGTATAGCAGCGATGTCAACCACCGAGGCAACGAAGCGCCGCATCACCATAGAGGAAGGCTTGCCCACAGTTGGCTTGTGTGTATCGGTATCCACCCCTAACGTATCCTCTAAATCCAAGATCAGAAACAAATCTTCAGGAGCTAAAACCGACGTCTTCTGGGGCAAAGAAACGTTGGCTAACGCTTGCGTACCAAGGATTTCCTCTACGGACTCCTCTACGGACTCCTCTACGGACTCCTCTACGGACTCCTCTACGGACTCCTCTACGGACTCCTCTACGGACTCCTCTACGGAATCTTCTACGGAATCTTCTACGGAATCTTCTACGGAATCTTCTACGGAATCTTCTACGGAATCTTCTACGGAATCTTCTACGGAATCTTCTACGGAATCTTCTACGGAATCTTCTACGGAATCTTCTACGGA
>JAVERW010000066.1:0-11474 GCA_034006915.1 Desulfuromonadaceae bacterium
CTACGGAATCTTCTACGGAATCTTCTACGGAATCTTCTACGGAATCTTCTACGGAATCTTCTACGGAATCTTCTACGGAATCTTCTACGGAATCTTCTACGGAATCTTCTACGGAATCTTCTACGGACTCGTGAGTCGCCTCTAACTCGGCTTCTGGGGCAGATATAACTTCTTGGGTGTAAACTTCATCGGCAAACGTTTCTTCCGTTACATCACTGTCCTCAGGCGCAGAAGTTTGAACGTACATTTCGTGTAGCTCTCCACCACATTTCTTACACCTGGACAGGTGGGCAAAGCTATTATAACTGCAATGAGGACAACGCATACCTTCTCCATTTTATACACCATGTCAGCACTCGTAGGCGTTCTAAGCAAAAGTTCACTCTCTAGACTGAGGTGATCTCCCTATATCTCCATACAGGTACTGCAGCACGGTGCTGACTGCAAAACCGGCCGTTTCGGTGCGCAAAATCCGAGGACCGAAACGCACTGGAGCAAACCCGTAGGTACGCGCCAATTCTATGTCGTCCGGCGCAAGTCCCCCCTCTGGGCCGATTAAAACTGCAATTGTACTCTGCTCATGTTCCAGTTTTGTTGGAAGCACTGTGCTCAATTCCGCCTCAGCCTCCTCCCACAACACCAAGCGTAACCCGGCGGTGCATGTCTGCAAAGCAGCTTCCAGTGGCGTTGGTTTTTCTACCCTTGGCATCCAACTACGCCTAGATTGGCGCGCGGCCTCCTGCACAATTTTTTCCCAGCGCTGGTGCTTTTTATCTTCTTTTTCGCGCGCAATATGTCCCTGGCAGCGTCGAGTATACACTGGAATAAAACGACTCACGCCAAGCTCAGTATTTTTCTGCAGCACCAGGTCAAAACGATCTCCCTTTGGCAGTCCCTGCAGCAACTCAATGTATACAGCTGTTTCAGCTTCGGTACGCCGATCAAGTACCCGCACCTGCGCTTTTTTTGCATTGCACTCTTCAAGTGCAACCCGCCAGCACCGCCCGGCGCCATCGCACAGATCAAAACTATCTGCGGGGCGCAGGCGCAACACTTTTACAATGTGATGGGAGATTTCCGCAGAAAGTTCCAGGGTTGAAGCCACATCATTCAAGTGTGGCACATAAAAACGACGCATTAGATTGTTCTTCGGTACTTGATGCATGCCCATTCACCGGCGTAATCAATCACCGCGGGCGTAGCGTAGCGGGGAGAAAAAGCTGCGGTGACATAATCTACTTTCTCGCGCAGAATCCCGGAAAGAACCAGATAGCCTCCGGGAGCCACGCGCGCGCAGAGTTCTGAGGCGAGACGCACATTTTCCTCCGCCAGAATATTTGCCACCACCAGGTCAAAGGCTCCACCGATATTCTGCACCGGCTCTAAGGTCACCTCTATCCGGTCAGCGCAACCGTTGAGTACTGCGTTTTCATGTGCTGTCTGCACCGCCACTGGGTCAATATCGCAGGCGACTACGCGTTCTGCGCCGAGTGCGGCCCCAGCAATAGCCAGTATGCCCGATCCGGTTCCGACGTCGAGAATGTGCCGAGCAGCATGACCGGAATCGTGCAGGTGGGCAATAAACTCAAGACACAGGCGCGTGGTACCATGGGTGCCAGTGCCAAATGCCATTCCGGGATCAAGGGTAACAATCACAGCTGCGACGAATTGAGTTCGCTCCCAACTTGGTTTAATCACCAATTTTTTACCGATGCGCACCGCAGTGAAATATTGCTTCCACCCTTCTGCCCAGTCCTGGTTGCCAATCTGGCGCCAAGCCAGATGAATACCGGCCTTGCGTAGCGTTATAACATCATTGAGCACACGGGTATGAACTGCTTCAAGCAGCGGTTCTATTGGGGTGTCCGCAGGGAAAAAGGCCTTGATGGCGTAGGTGTCTGATGATATTTCGTCAGGATCAGGTACAATAAAGGTGTCGAGCTTGCGCTCATCTACGATAACCCCTGTACTTCCCATCGCAACCATCACTTCACACACCTCATCGGTGCTGGCCACAGGGATAGTGCAGGATATTTCATACCAGTTTTCAGTCATTTTGCTTATGTAACAAATCGAAACCGGAAAGGCAATGGAAACGCTCCGGAATATACAATGAAAATGGCAATTGAAAGACAATGGAAAAAGATAATCCAATGAAATTTCTTGACAGTGTCCCAAAAAACGAGATACTTGTTATGTTCACCTAATGAGTTTAGCAGTGTCAAGCGCACATCTTTTTACCATATCAGGTAATAAAGACAGGGCTCGGCAGCTAACAGGGACTTAAGGATGTAAGGCTTTCAAGTACTGAATTATTGGACATTCATCAGATGCTCCAGCTTAAGTAAAACCGATGTTTTTCTGCTGCCTTTCTTGCATAGCCCCCTTTTTATGCTATAGGACATTAAGCACCATAAAATGCAAACACCAGTTGAAGCCAATATAAGTGCCGGGAAAAAAGTCCTGCTCCTCTCTGATGCTACTGGAGAAACGGCAGAAAAAATAGTGTCCGCGGCTCTGACCCAGTTTCAACATCGAGATGCGCAGGTAACCAGGGTAAGCAATGTACGGAGCAAAAACCAAATATACGCCGCTCTGGACAAAGCTGCCCAGCAACAGGCCATGGTGATTTATACCATGGTCAACCGAGAGCTGTCACGTCTGGTACATGAAGAGTGTAGCGCCATGGGCTTGATAAGTGTAGACATTATCACCCCTCTGCTGGTGCGCTTGTCAGAATTTCTGGGAACTACTCCAAACGAAACCCCGGGGTTGCTCCACAGTGTCGATGACGACTATTTCCGCCGCATCGACGCCATAGAATTCACCGTACGCAACGATGACGGGCAGGAAACTCGATTTCTCAACAAAGCAGATATTGTCTTGGTTGGGGTGTCGCGCACAAGTAAAACACCTCTTTCCATGTATCTTGCGCACCGAGGGTGGAAGGTAGCCAACATTCCTCTGGTGAGCGGCATAGCCCCACCACCAGAGCTCTTAACCCTGGAGCACAATCGCGTAGCTGGTTTATTAATCAAGTCTGAGCGGTTGGTAGAACTTCGCGCCGCGCGCCTGCGCAATCTCGGGCAAAATCCGCGCGAGGCTTATGCCCAGTTTGAACAGATCGAAGAAGAACTTCAGGCTGCCAGAAAATTTTTCCGGCGTCAGAAGTGGGCCATTGTTGATGTCACTGGCAAGGCGGTTGAAGAAACCGCAAACGAGGTACTAGTAAAATTGAAGATGATCTAAACCTGAAAACAAAGCCGCTTTCATGGGCAGTGCGCGGCTTTAACAGCCATTACTATCTTAAAAAACCGCTTAATGGGATACGGAACCACTACCTCCCTCTACCCTGAAGCCAAAACAAAGATCCAACTTAAAGGAGCCAGGAATCATGAAAATTCTAGTTGTTGAAGACGAAAAAAAGGTAGCCAGCTTTATCAAGCGGGGCCTGGAAGAGGAGAAATTTTCCGTAGACATCGCCGCCAATGGCGAAGAGGGCCTATACATGGCCGAGGCGAACCGCTATGACCTCGTTCTAATGGACGTGATGCTGCCAAAAAAAGACGGCCTCACTGTCATTCGGGAACTGCGCGAGAAGGGGGTCAAAACTCCTATTTTGTGCCTGACCGCCAAAGACAATGTCGATGACATCGTGGCTGGTCTTGACAGCGGCAGTGATGACTATCTAACCAAGCCCTTCGCTTTTGCCGAACTGTTAGCCCGCGTGCGCGCGCTGGTACGGCGTAGCGGTGAAGACCGTGGCGCTGAGATTTTCTTTGCCGATCTGCGCCTCGACCCAGTAACCCACAAAGTGTGGCGCGGGGAAAAAGAGATCGACCTGACTGCCAAGGAATATGGCCTGCTCGAATACTTCATGCGTTCTCCCAATCAAGTGCTAACCCGCACCATGATCGCTGAGCACGTGTGGGACTATACCTTTGATTCATTTACCAATATCATTGATGTATACGTCAACTATCTACGCAAAAAAGTTGACAAAGATTATGACAAGAAACTGATTCATACCATCCGCGGTGTCGGGTATGTTCTCAAGGAAGTATGATGCATGCCTGCGCAGCAAAACCGCGCTAGGATGTATTTTAAGCTTGGCACTGGCTGTCGCTGTGGCAGCCGGTGCCACCCTTTACAAAGGATGGCTCTTCTTAGAATCATCCTGCATATGCAGCGGGATGTCTTCACTTATTCTGGCTCTGGTGCTTATTCTCTCGCTATTGCTGCTGGCTTTTGTTTTGGCTGGAAAAATAAACACATGCAAAGCCGCACTTGATAATTTCACCTCCCACTGCACCAGTACCGACATCGACTCCCTCGCTCATCCCTTCGAAACGGAACAACAATGCTATAACTTCGCCGCTGCTTTCAACGCATACAACGCCATGCTCAAACGTCTGCAGAACTCGACCAGTCGCATTCGCCAGTTCTCCGGCGATGCCTCGCACGAACTGCGCACCCCCCTGACCATCATGCGCGGAGAAACCGAGGTAGCCCTGCGCTGGGGTAAAAATGCGGAGGATTATCGCAGCACCCTGATATCCAACATGGAGGAGATAGAGCGCATGGGGCGGATCATAGAAGATCTGCTGACCCTGGCCAAAAGCGAATCAGGAGAATTACCTTTATCTATCAGCCACTTAAGTCTTAGTGACTTGCTGCAGGAAATGTATGTGCAGGCACGCAAACTTGCTGCGGATAAACACATTGAAGTTCATCTACAGCACGAGGTCGACAAGGAGATCTGGCTCAACGGAGACGACCTGCGCCTGCGGCAACTGTTCTGGAACCTGCTCAGCAATGCGCTGCGCTACACTCCGGAATACGGCAACATCTGCATTAAACTCGAATGCACCGAAAAGTCCGCCATTGTGTCGATTCAAGACACTGGTATTGGCATCGAGCCAGAACACATCGAGCATATTTTCGAGCGCTTCTACCGTACCGATGCAGCACGCAACCGCACCAACGGCGGAACCGGCCTTGGACTAGCCATTGCAAAGTGGATCGTAGAATCTCACCACGGAAGCATCCACGTCGAGTCTGCAGTCGACGCCGGCAGCACCTTCAAGGTAACCTTACCGCTGGACTGGTCCAAGACGCCCACACCACGCTCCACACGGCCCTAAAGGACCTCGGTGCCAAAGTACAACATATTGCCTCTCTAGTCTGTTGCCTCCACCCGCAAAGTCTGCTAAATATCGGGGCCGAAAACTCACCATCTGCACTAAACCGTAAACTACCAGTGTGAGGAAACCTCCATGCACCCTCAGCGTTTTTGTCTTCTACTAAGCATTTTCTGTTTCATCTCAGTCCCGACGATAGGCCTAGGGAGTCTAGATTTTGTCGACCTGAGCAAGGAACTGAAACCTGCCGTCGTCAATATCAGCACCTTACGCAACAACGCTGAATCTGCCAGTGCTGGTGGCAGCTCGACCATGCTGCATGACTTTCTTGACAGCCTCATCCCTTCACGAGGAAGCAAACCCAGCACTCACCGTTATTTAGGCTCTGGGTTTATTATCTCTGAAGACGGGTATGTACTTACCAATAAGCATGTAGTCGATGATGCACACAAAGTTACGGTGAAAATCTCCGACGGTCAAACCTTCCCGGCAACCATTGTTGGCACTGATCAGCAGCTGGATATTGCTCTGCTAAAGATAAACACGGTGACGCCACTGCCCACAGTCACCTTAGGAGACAGCAACAAACTCGAAGTTGGGCAATGGGTTCTGGCTATCGGCAATCCTTTCGGATTGGAACAGACGGTCACGGCAGGAATTGTCTCCGCTAAGGGGCGCGTAATCGGGGCCGGTCCGTACGACAACTTCATTCAGACGGATGCCTCCATCAATCCAGGCAACTCCGGCGGACCACTATTCAACACCAACGCTGAAGTGGTGGGGATAAATACCGCAATCGTGGCACACGGACACGGAATCGGCTTCGCCACTCCTATCAATTCCGTCAAAGCTATTTTGCCTCAGCTCCGCCACAATGGGCATGTAACCAGGGGCTGGCTGGGACTCACGGTGCAAAATATTACTCCGGCGCTGGCCGAATCATTTGGACTGCACAATACTCACGGCGCTCTGGTCTCTGCAGTACATGACTCTTCTCCAGCGGCAAAAGCTGGAGTGCAACACGCAGATATTATATTGGCGTTTAATGGTCAGGAGATTAAGCAGATCAATGATCTCTCCTGCCTAGCGGCGCAGATTCCCCTTGGGGAAAGCGCAACCCTTACCATCTTGCGCCAGGGGGAAAAATGGCAGACTCAGGTAGAAATTATCGCACAGGCCGCCCCCGCTTCACTCTTGATTGAAACTACCCTGCCAGATCAATCAACGCAGGCCGAGGCACCTGCTTCGCTCGGATTGACCCTGCACAACATAACCCTGGAACTCCGACGCCAGTATGGCATCCTGGCAAATCATGGCGCAGTAATAACCTCGATCACTCCAGACTCACCCGCAGCGATGACCAGCCTTGCTCCCGGCGATGTTATTCTGGAATACAACCAGATCCCAGTAAATAACGTGTTTGAACTGCTCCATGCGACACGCCAGGAGGGTGAGACCAAAGACAAGAGCGTGCGGCTACTGGTACAGCGTGGAGAAAGCCTGTTTTTTGTCGGAATATCCCGTCGAAAGTAGCTGCGTATGCATTGCAAATCTGTGGGTTTACACAGTGTGCTAATCTTGACGCTGTGCTAATTTTTTGACATGCGAATAAAACTTAAGCATCAGGTATTCATGGCTCCGGCCACCGTTTTACTCATTGCGGGCATGCTGCTTGTATTCATGCAGTATACCTACTGGGACCTATCGGTTAAACGTCGTCAGGCCAGCGATCTGGGCAAATCATTTATCGCCCTGGCCGAGGCAGACCTGGCGGCTAAGCGTATCCAAGGTCTGGCGCTATCGCTTCGGCATAACTTCGCCATCGACACCAGCCGTCTCGAAGAGATGGACATGCTCTATTCTCACCTCGCTGATGCCCTGGAACGCTCGGCTATCTATCTGGATATCGAACCCGAACGCCTCCAGAGCCTAAGGTCGATTGTCATAAAACTCAATCCAGAGGAAGGTATTGACACCGACCGCTTTCTCGCCACCTTGGATATCCTGCGCCCGCAACTGATGCATCTGATAGAGAAAGCGCGCAGTCAGCGCGGCAAACTCAAGAGTCTGCGCAATCAGAGCATGGATGAGCTGGTGGCTCGCACCACTCTGGTTTCGCTGGTTGTCATGAGTGCCGCCATCATCATCGGCATTCTGCTCTCCTGGTTTTTTTCGCGCCGTATTCTGCGCCGGATCCAGATCATTTCCAATGGCGCCAACAATTTGCTGCGTGGAGAGAGCTCCCTGACAGATTCGCCGGAAACCATCAGCGATGAGCTGGACGATTTGACCGTTTCCCTCAACACCATGGCGGAGAAACTTGTCCGTGTAGTGGGAGCAGAGAAACTGCTGCAGGGAGCCGAGGATGAACGTAGACGCATCGCCCGCGACCTGCACGACCAGACCCTTGCCGACCTTTCCAATGTGCTGCGTGACATTCAGGGTCTCAAGCAAGACCACACCTGCCGAGCCGCCGCAGAAGAACTGGAAACTCGGCTTCAGGGGACCATCAACAATCTGCGTGAGGTGATGGACGATCTTCACCCCCAAACACTGGACGTTCTAGGTCTGACCGCTGCCCTCGAGGCGCATCTGGCCAGTCACGAAAAAAACAACAACGTCGAAACCAATTTTTTCGCTTCCAGCGCCGCCGAGGACTTGGATCTACCTAAAACGATACAACTGCAACTGTACCGCATTATCTCTGAGGCGGTACATAATGTATACAAACACGCCGATGCCACCAGGCTAGAGCTCACCTTTGACTGCACCGATGCCGAACTCATCCTGACCGTAGAAGATAACGGACGCGGGTTTGAAGCACGTCCCGATTCCTCGGGTCGCGGCCTACATAATATCCAGGAACGCGCCCGCATCATCGGTGCACACTACATATGGAAACCGTCACGTTTTTCTTCTGGCACCTGTTTTGAACTCAGCTTGCCGTTACTACCACAGTCATCCACCGCCACCATCCCCTAAGCTGAGCGATGGCCGAAACGAGCGCTACCGCTCGTAGTTTGTTTCTTTAAGGAGCTGCCCATGAAAACCATTCGGGTAATCATTGCAGAAGACAACCCCAGAGATTATGAATTTCTCGAACAACTACTGCATAATTCCACTCAAGCTGAATTTGACATTATGCGCGCTGCCGATGGTGATGCTGCACTGCAGCTAGCACTGAAGATGGAAAATCCGCTGGTTGTAAGTGACATCCAGATGCCGGGACTCAACGGCATCGATTTTGCGAAAGCGTTGTGGAAAGAAAAGCCCCAAGCGCGCATTGTGTTCTGGAGTCAGTTCAAAGATGAGATGTATATCCGCGCCCTGCTCAAAATCGTGCCACCAGAAACTGTATACGGTTACATTCTAAAATCTAATACGGCGGAAAGAATCGCAGCAGCGGTAACCACTGTTCTGCTGGACGAGCAATGCTGGATAGACCCAGAAGTACGCAAGGTACAAGGGCGCAGTGGCCATACCCAGACAGGGCTTTCAGATATTGAGTTCGAGGCCCTGTTAGATATATCCCTCGGCCTCACAGACAACCTCATAGCTCAGCGCCGCTATCTATCCCGGCGTGGGGTGCAGAGTAGACTCAATTCACTCTACAACAAACTGTGCATTGATCAGGAGCAATTTCAGACAGAAAAAGTTGGTGATGCGTTCAACCCACGCAACCGCGCTGTGGCAGTAGCTATTCAACGAGGCTTGATCAACTCATTTGCCATGGAGCATGAGGAGACGCAGCTGCAACAATGGCTGACAACCTTTAAGAAACGCCATAAAATCGCATGAAGTGCCCAACAACGCACGCATCTGGCACTTTGGTGCTCGGTTGAAGACAGTTTATTGAGCCGTAGGTGGGTAAACCAAAGCCAGAGCCACTCCTGAGCTATTTGCCCTGTTGCCGATAACGGCGTACAGCGTTGTTGTGTTCGCGCAGAGTTTTGGAGAAGTGATGCCCGCCATCGCGGGTGGCCACAAAGTACAGCGCATCATCTTCAGCGGGGAAAGCCGCAGCATGAAGTGCCGCTACCCCTGGGCTCGCTATCGGCCCCGGTGGCAGCCCAAATACAACATAGGTATTGTATGGATGCACCACCCGCAGATCAGCACGGGTCAGCTTGCCGTTGAAAGCGTCCAAAGCGTAGATTGTGGTAGGATCGGCTTGCAGGCGCATGTTGCGCCGTAGACGATTATGAAACACTGCGGAGATTCGCGTCATTTCCGCATCATTGGCAGCTTCTTTCTGAATGATAGAAGCCAAGGTTACTAAGGCGTGCGCATCAAGTCCATTACGCGCTGCTCCCTCTATCAGTTCCGGCTGCAGCTGTTTTTGCATCTGGGCCACCATGGTTTTTAGCACCGTA
Source organism: Desulfuromonadaceae bacterium (assembly GCA_034006915.1). Classification (GTDB taxonomy): domain Bacteria; phylum Desulfobacterota; class Desulfuromonadia; order Desulfuromonadales; family Desulfuromonadaceae; genus JAIVHC01. Next base: position 9,515 of record JAVERW010000066.1, read on the forward strand.
GCTTCACTGGTTCCAGGAGCAAAATGGTAGGTTTCCGGAAATAGATACCCTTCAATTCGCGGCTCCGACAATCCCAGTGTGGCAATAAAGTCGTTATCCTGCAACAGTTGCATATAGCGTTCACTGCGCCCCAACCCAGCTGCACTGCAGCGCGCCGCAATCTCCACCGCATTCAGCCCTTCAGGGATAGTGCAGCTTAATAATTCCCCCCTACCGCTATGCAGTGTTTCTAGAATCCCAATGGGGGTATTGTTGCCGGAAAAACGGTATACACCGGCCTGAATACCGCGATCCACCCCTTGTAGGCGTGCCAGCAGACGCAGTGCGCGTGAATCCGCCACCACTCCAGCATCTTCCAGTTCGCGCGCCACTGAAATAAACGCCCGCCCCGGCTTGATCTCAAGTACACAAGGATATGGCGTCACAACAGGGCGCAGACCAAACCACGTCAACACTCCGGCTGGAATTCCCACCAGCACAATTAACCCCACTGCAATGGCAAGCAATAATCTCCGAGCTTCAGACATCGATATCCTCCCCCTTCAATGGGGTAAAAACAGGAGGTTAAAAACTAAAGCGGTTTTCCGTACCCAAGCGCATGCGTCCGATATTGGTGCGATGTCGATACACAATCACTGCCGCAATTACACAGGTGACCAGCACCAAGCTCCAAGGGTATCCATACCCGAGCACTGCAAAGGGCAGCACCGTGCCAGCACTTATCGAAGCTAGGGACACATAGCGCCAACGCCACAACACCAGGATAAAAACAACCAAAGAGGGAAGCAACGCCAGCGGCGCCAGCACAAGAAACACACCAAGCGCCGTCGCCACCCCTTTTCCCCCCTTGAAACGCAGATACACCGGATAACAGTGCCCACCAAACAAGGCCAATGCAGCAAGAGCAGATATGGACGTCGGTGTACCTGGAGTGTTTATGGTTCCACTTTCAAGTAGATATTGTAGCAGCAACAGTGGCAAAACGCCTTTAAGTATGTCCAAAATCAGAGTAAGAAAACCCAGGCGTTTGCCCGCGACCCGGTACACGTTGGTCGCGCCCACGTTTCCACTGCCCATGTTCCTGATGTCTGCGATACCAGCCATACGTGTGAGGATAACGCCACTTGGAACAGCTCCAATCAGATACGCTAACGCCACGATTCCAAATATTTCCATCCCTCACACCTTCTTGACAATAGGGAGAAGCCAGCATCCTTATGCTGAAACCACAATAAAAAAGCACCGGAACAGGATGCCGATGCACAGGTATTAACTTCGTCTTCGAAGGACCTCAGCCCTGAAAACCATCACGTTACGGCAAGGTCACACAGGGCAAATAGTCGCACACATAGTATGATTTTACAAGTATTTCAGCATGATATGCACCAGAAGTTCAGCGGCATCGCCACTCAGAGTAACGCGCATAATTGCCAGTGTCAGCAAGAGCAACAAAACTGACACAAAGAATTTAATGCTGTACCACTAAGAGACCATAAAACGTAAAAAACCTCACCGCCAGAAGGAGGTGAGGCTAAATATGAAGGTGTAGAAGTTCTTCCTACTTGTAAAAAATGGTCGGGATGAGAGGATTTGAACCTCCGGCCCCCTGCTCCCGAAGCAGGTGCGCTACCAGGCTGCGCTACATCCCGTTTGTGAATCTATTTTTGGTAACCTACTTTTATACACGCGACTGTCGGCTGAATCGTTGCTGCTTTTACCACGGGGCCACTTAAAAATCAAGCAAGATTCAAGCGCAAATCCCTCCCAGATCACCCTATCTACCTGATAACCTGTGCAGCTTTCCGCATGAACAACCTCTACTCTGCGCCATGTCTCATTGCTGCAGTGTCAAGCAGCCAACCCTTCACTGGCGACGGCTACATATTAAATCCACCAACATACATGCCACTCCCAAAGTGATGGCAGAATCGGCTACGTTGAACGCAGGCCAGTGATGTTG
>JAVERW010000072.1:0-10701 GCA_034006915.1 Desulfuromonadaceae bacterium
ACTTGCGCATGGTCATCTCTATTTTGCGTTTTTCATTCGGAGTCAAACTGATACCAAGGAGAGCTTCGAAACTATCTACCCGAGTGACGCAGTGCTTTAGTTGCCAACGCCAGTCCTTCCACTTCGATACCCCTATTTTTTTATGTTCTAGCTGAGTGGCTATATCCTGCTGTGCTAACGAATAAATTTCCATATATTTAATAATCCCTTTCAAAACCCAGAATGCTCCGCCCAGTGCTTAAAGTAGCCTCAGTGGCTTTAATAGACCGTATCTGCGCTTAAATATCATTGAACGATACCCCAGCGACCCGCCTATACGCTCTTCTAAAGATAGAAACACCTTTCACACCTAATGATTCGAAAGCTAAGTATATAAACAAAAACCTGCATCCCTGTCAACCCACGAGGCGTACAAAACTTGTTCAGGAAGGGTGGTAAATATCAGGCGTGCACAGTTCCAGCGAAAAATTACACACTTCAAAGTGGAGCACAAAAGCTGCTTTTCTGTGCGGATTAATTGACAAACACCCGCCTACTTGATATAGAGGCGCAAGAGAGTGTCGTTACCTCATGTATGCAATCTGCCCTCGCTGCGACAGGCACATAAATATATGGAAATACTCTATTCCAAGGAGCGTATCGCCGTGCGGGTGGCGCAGCTTGGCGCGGCCATCAGCCAAGATTACGCCAACACAGAGATCGTTGTCGTTGTGGTACTGAAGGGAGCGTTTATGTTCGCTGCAGACCTGCTGCGTAACATTAGCGTTCCAGTCACTCTTGAGTTCATGCAAACAGCCAGCTACCACAATGAAACCCGTTCAAGCGGGGAAGTGGAAATCGTTTTGGATCTGCACAACGACATCGCAGGCAAGCATGTCCTAGTGATTGAAGATATTCTCGACAGTGGGCGCACTCTTAAATCACTGCAGAACATGCTGACAAAACGCAATCCAGCTTCTCTACGACTTTGCACCTTGTTGGACAAGAGAGAGTGTCGTGAAGTAAAAATTGAAGCAGATTATGTGGGAATGGAAATATCAGATAAGTTTGCTGTGGGCTATGGACTTGACCACGAGGGACGCTACCGACAGCTCGAACAGCTCTACACGATCTGATGCGGCATCTGATTAGGCCGATGTTTCACCGCTAGCCGCACACCAGATTTACCCACAGCCCGCAGCCTGCCACTAGGTTAATATATCCGCATGTCACTGCTGCAAATTTACTGCCGATTTACTTCTCGATTTACTTCTATATATAGCTTAAATATAACTTGTAATAATTCCTGTAGTTGGAGGCTGATACCGCCCTATGATTATCCAATGTAAGCAATGTGAAACCACCTATAGATTCGACTCTGCCCACCTGCGTAACGCAGAAGCTGGTGAGCGAGAGGCTGACGTGCGCTGCGTTCGCTGCGGCCATATCTTCAAAGTTGGAGACGAGTCCGATCTGGGCGAAAACTACCTCCACCAAAAACCCTCTTCACCCTTGACTGCACAAACGGCTACACCCCAGCAGGATACACCCTGGGATGAAATCTCTGATGAAACCCATGATGCGTTAGGGCACGATCCCACGGCAGATTTTACCTTTGCGATGGGAAAAGAGGCAGACACTCCACTCGAGACCACCGCAGATGCAAGTACTACCGACGCTTTCCACTTTACTGTCCCTAGTGAATTTGCTTTGGACCCCGCTGATGCTGCTCCAGAACCCCCTATATACGATACTCCATCTGCAAATGAGTTTATCTTTGAGCCGCTGCGCGCTCAGGACCACGATGCTGATGAGCACACATCAACAAGTGAAGATGACAGGATTGCCCCTAATCTTTCTGAAGATAGTCCCCCAGCAACATCTCCCAAAAGGGTCCAGAAGAAAAAAACCTCAAAACTGCTTCTATTCGTGCTCCTGCTCGTACTTGTTTTCGCGGGGGTTTACGCTTACTATTTTCTCGTTCACGGTACTACCAGCTTAACGCAGGTGATTAACACTATTGAAGAGCAGGTAAACCGGATTATCGACCCGCTTACAGAGCCAAGTGGCCCATCCATACAGATTCAAACAAGAGACAACTTTTACATCAGCAACAATCACCTAGGCTCAATATTTGTAATAAATGGAACCGTCACCAATACCAGCGATCTGCCTCAAGGGGAAATTGCAGTCATAGCCACTCTGTACAGTGCCAGCGGAGCTACACTCAGAAGCACAAAAGTCTACTGCGGCAACCCTATCGGCAAAGAGGAACTACGCGCTGAACCGTTCGAGGCTTTCCAGAAGCACATGGATAACAAATTGGGGGCCGAACTATCCAACGTATCGGTACGGCCCGGTGAATCCATCCCTTTTAGTGTAGTATTTCACGACCTGCCAGATAATTTTGTCGAGTTCAGCATCAGCCCAGCCCCACTTGCTGTCATGAATAAGTAGCGAAGGTATATACAAACTGGCCTGGCCCAACCCATCTAACGAAGGTTGCATTGCCCACCAATGCCACCACACCCTGCTCAAAACCATATTTTGGCTCTCAATATGGGCGAATTCTCTCCTCACTGATAAAATCAAGCCCAAAACACCCCCAGCACTTTTTTTACCCCCAGAATAAAATTAATACAGTGATTGTTTAGCTAGGCTAAAAGTAAATAAAAGCCTTGCACATCAGGCTCATTTTGTCTATTGTTGGTGCCTGTAATTCAGCTTTTTCTTCTTTAAAACAAGTAGTTAACAGTTTGAGCAGAAATATAACCTGTTTTTAAAACGGTATTTTCTGCTCTCGCTATTTTAAATTTTTCAAGGAGGAGTACCTGCTATGGATGTTTTGGCATTAAACTGCGGCAGCTCATCGGTCAAATACCAGCTTTTCAACTGGGATGAGCGTTGCGTAATTGCTAAAGGAATGGTGGAAAGGGTTACCATCGGCGACTCATTCATATCCCATGAGGTTCCTGGCAAAGACACCTATACTGAAAAATCTGAGTGCCCTGATCACAGAACTGCTATCGATTTCATCATCTCCACCCTGTTACATCCGCAGCACGGAGTAGTTAAAGATATGCACGAGATCGCTGCCGTAGGTCACCGTGTTGTCCATGGAGGAGAAGAATTCACCCGTTCTGTTGCTATCGACAAAGAGGTGCTCGATGCCATAAAAAGAGTGCAACACCTCGCTCCACTTCATAACCCCCCGAACATTTCCGGCATTGAGGCCGCACAATCCGTTCTACCCGATGTCCCCCATATCGCCATTTTCGATACCGCATTCCACCAGACCATGCCCGACCACGCTTACATTTATCCGCTTCCCTACGAGTGGTACACAGAGTACAGCGTACGCCGGTATGGTTTTCACGGCACCAGCCATCTTTACGTATCCAAGCGGGCCGCCGTACATCTAGGAAAACCCATCAATGAATGCAAAATAATCACCCTCCATATCGGCAACGGTGTGTCGCATACTGCAATTAAAAATGGGGTTTCGGTTGATACAACCATGGGATTCACCCCCCTCGAAGGTGCCATGATGGGAACCAGATGTGGCGATATCGACCCCGCCATCCCGGCTTTTATTATGGACCAAGAGGGCTGTAACCCAATTGAAATTGACTCCCTTCTCAACAAAAAATCGGGCGTGCTGGGCGTTACTGGGCGCTACACTGACCGCCGCGATGTAATCGAAAATGCAAAAAAAGGGGATTATCGCTGTAAGCTCGCCCTTGAGATTGAAGCATACCGCATCAAGAAGTATATCGGAGCCTATGCTGCTGTTTTAGGTGGAGTCGATGCTGTGGTATTCACCGCTGGAGTGGGTGAAAATGCTGGCGTAATCCGTGAAAAAGCTGTAGAAGGGCTTGAATACATGGGAATAAAGCTCGACAAGGAAAAAAATATGCAGACCTACAGCAAGCATGGGGAAACTGAAATAAGTCTGCCCGATTCGGCGGTTAAAGTGTTTGTGATTCCTACCAATGAAGAGCTAGTATTTATTGAAGACGTTGTTGCTATAATGAATAATACCTATACCGACCACATGGATTGCTCCTATACCTTTGCAAGCCCGGACTACAAGGCATAAAAACAACTCTGAAGACAGGGCTTCCCTGCCTTTTTTTATTACAAGCCGCATAAAAAAGCCCGACTCCTTCATGCAGGAGTCGGGCTTTTTCTTATCTGATACCTATGGGGCAGTGCGGGAGAATCAGCCCTGTGCTTGCACTGCGGTAATGGCTGTTACATTCACTATATCATCGACACTGCATCCGCGCGAAAGATCGTTCATCGGCTTTGCCAGCCCCTGAATTATGGGACCAACGGCCTCAGCTCCGGCCACGCGCTCCACAAGCTTATAGGCAATATTGCCCGCATCCAAATCTGGAAAAACCAGGGTATTGGCGTGCCCAGCCACCTTGGATTCGGGCGCTTTCTTCGTCCCAACCTTGGGCAGCAGTGCCGCATCAGCCTGTAGCTCACCATCAATCTGGAGCTCTGGCTGGAGCTTCTGCGCTATACTCAAGGCTTCAAGCACCTTGTCCGCATCTTCGTGTTTGGCACTGCCTTTGGTAGAGAACGATAACATCGCCACCTTCGGTTCCACCCCTAAAAAGCTTCTACAGCTGCCAGCCGTAGCTATTGCGATCTCAGCCAGGGCTTGGGCACCTGGATTGGGATTAACCGCGCAGTCGGCAAACAGCAGGATGCCGTTCTCACCAAAATCTGGATTTTTAGTCACCATCAAAAATACCGATGACACCGTTTTCATTCCCGCTGCGGTGCCAATGACCTGAAACGCGGCGCGTAGCACGTCTCCGGTGGTGTTAGCGGCACCTGCCACAGCGCCGCCGGCGTCGCCTTGGCGTACCATCATGGAGGCAAAAAACAGATTGTCCTCTGCGGTGAGCGCTTCACGTGCCTGCGCGGGGGTCATCCCTTTCTTTTCACGCAGCTGCACCAATTCAGCGACATAGGTATCCAGCTTCGGCGCCTCGGCCGGATCAAGCAGGGCAACCCCGTCAAGGCTCACCCCAAGTTCTTGCGCTTTAGCTTGCAAAACCTCAGGTTTGCCCAACAGAACAAGGTCAGCAAGGCCGTCAGCGGTTATCTTAGCTGCAGCTTCCAACATGCGATCATCATAACCTTCTGGCAGAACAACGGTCTGCTTGTTTGCGCGTGCGTTGGTCTTTATCTGGTCAACTAGGTGCATATCTCCTCCCCATGTGTCTTGTTTACGTAAAACATAGTTTTATTTAAGTTCAGGTAATGACTTTATACCTTATCGTTGCCCGCAGGACAAGTACGGAGTTCGTCTCCACATTGGTTACCAAGGGGATTTATGCACAATACTGTAAAGAGGTTAAGCCTTAACACCGGTTGAAGGTGTCTTCAAGGCGGACGATATCGTCTTCTCCCAGATAGCTGCCGGATTGCACCTCAATGAGTTCCAGTTCGATAAGACCTGGATTCTTCAGACGATGGATTTCACCTACAGGGATATACGTAGACTGATTTTCTGTTATCAAAGCAACTTTGTCGCCGCAGGTTATGTGAGCAGTACCGGACACCACCACCCAATGCTCGGCGCGATGGTGATGCTGCTGAAGTGAAAGGCTTGCACCAGGATTCACCGTAATGCGCTTCACCTGATAGCGTGTGCCCTCCTCCATAAGCACATAAGAACCCCAAGGACGATATACACGGCGATGCTGCCGACATTCAACCCGGCAATTTTTCTGCAACTGGGCCACAACTTCTCGCACCTGCTGCACCTTATCTCGGTGCGCTACCAGCACTGCATCTGCCGTTTCAACTACAATCATATCGTTGAGCCCAATAGCGGCTATCAATCTTCGCTCTGAGCGCAACATACAATTATGTGTATCCACCTCGATCACATCCCCGCTGATGGAGTTCCCCGCAACGTTTTTATCACTCACATCCCACAGCGCCGACCATGAGCCTATATCATTCCATCCCGCATCAAGTGGCACTACCGCTCCACACGTTGTATGCTCCATCACCGCGTGGTCTATGGAGATATTCGGATTTGAGCTGAATGCCGCCGCATTGGGGCGGATAAAGTCCAGATCGCGCTCCGCACCAGCCATGGCTTGCTTGCACCAGGATAAAATATCCGGTGCCAAATGGCTTAATTCGGCCAAGAACGCCCCAGCGCGAAACATAAAAATCCCTGCATTCCACAGATGTGTCCCCTGCTCCACAAACTGGTGCGCCAACTCCGCTACAGGTTTTTCGGTAAAACCCTGCAAGGCAAAAGCGCCACTTGGGCTACCGTCCGCGCACAGCAAAGGATCTCCCTGCTCGATATAGCCGTATCCAGTCTCTGCATGACGCGGTATGACACCAAACGTCACCAAGCGACCATCCAGCGCGAGTGGCAATGCTTGTGTAATGGCGTTCTGAAATGCCTCCTCATCGGCGATATGGTGATCTGCCGGCAGCACCAGCATTATAGGATCAGTTTCAGTGGCGCTCGCCTCAGAGACAACTTGTGCCTCTTTCACGCACGCCCGCATATTCCCATCTGTTTTTTGCCCCCCAATGTGGCTCCCACCGATGTGGCGCATAGCCTCAATACACTGAAGTGCTGCAAGGGCAGCGGCCGGTGCAGTGTTACGTCCTTCTGGCTCCAGCACAATAGTTGCTGCGTCTACCCCCATACGGCGTAACTGCTCTGCCACTAAAAAGCGATGCTCTTCATGGCATACGACACACGGCGCAGCCAAACCCATATCCACATCCAAGCCTTCAAGACGCAACAGAGTTTCCTGAAGCATAGAGTTTTTTGTACTCAAAGATAAGAACTGCTTGGGATACAACTGACGCGATACCGGCCACAAACGTGTACCAGAACCACCACACAACACCACGGGTATCACCATCATTGCACCTGCCATTTCATAGGGTTTATCTTTCAAGACTTCTATAGCTTTAGTTCCCCTGGTTGTCAGACTTTGCATCCACAAACTTACTCGTACTGTAAACCCTGCCATTTTGCAGGATAGTCCACTGTCCGCCATACGGGTCCTGCGGCAACTCCTCCAAATATCCGCTGCGCACCAACTCACCGAGCGCCTCCGGATCAGCGCTATTAACATTACGGTATTGTTTCAGCGCGTCTTCTATCAGCACCGCCCCCTGTAGCGCCAGCAGACGTTTACCCATGCGCTGCCTCAAGGCCTCGCTGTTTGTTTCTGCCAGCATCTGCTGTAAAAAAAATACAGCTGTCTTTGATTTGCCTCCGTAGTACGCAAGTCGTGCAGCCAAAGTCGCAAGAAACGCCGGGCTATCTGGAATTTTTGCGGCCTGCATCAGATAATCGCTACCCGTAGCGTAGTCACTGAGAAAATAAAAATGGTTAAACCCAACGTAGTACGGCAATTGCCAATCCCAGGTGCGGTAGCGCATCCCTTTACGCAACAGAGCATTAGCCGTCTCGTAACGCTGAGTATCCCAGGTGAGCAGCCCCTCCCCCAGGACATAGGGATCGAGAAAGTAAGGATCTAGATCAGTCACCACATCAAGGCTGTAGGCGAAAAAGTCCCAGTCTGCTGAGCTCATCTGTTGTTGCTTGATCGAGCGGTCACCATAAAATGTCATGGCACGCAAAAATTCGTAATCACTGAGTAAGCCCTGATATCCCATGGCCAATACGCGGCTAAATGCCGCAGGTAGAGTGTAGCCAGGGGGTGATGTGCGTCGCACTTCAGCACGCTGCTCCCAACTGGTGCCTTGCAACACCAGATACAGTGGCAATATCACCAGCAGCATCAAGCTATTTATCCCCACGCGGCGCCAGCACATTAGTTGAACTCCCGGCGCCGAAAAATCAGCGTTGCCAACCACAGCAGCAACAGGATATATCCAAAGCCATAACCGGCGACGGTCAGTAACCGCACGGACTCCAGAGCCAAGCCGTGGGCTGCTTCGACCTTAAGGTCAAAGGCGGCAAAATTTGGCACCAGCCACGCTACCACCTCCAGCACGCTGCGTAGAGACTCCGAAGCGACAACCTCACCCGCTGCTGCCTGCGACTTCAGATAAAAAAGCACCTCTTCAAGGGTAACCCCTACCAGATAACTCGCCATCGAAAAAATAAGGGTGATGAACGATGAAGTGGTAATGGCGCTGAAAAAAACTACGATGGCGCACAACAGCGCCAGTTGCAAAGCGATGAATGCCACCGCCAAGAAGAAAATGCTCCAGGAAAATCCTTCAAAATACGTCGGATACATGGCGTGCACCCCAGCCACCGTAGCCGATGAAAAAATCAGCAGTAGCGCCAAGGTACTCAATACCAGCAACACCAATCCGAAATATTTGCCAAAGATATATTCTCCGCGTGAAAACGGCTTTGACAGTACCAATTGAATAGTTTTTTTATCAATATCCTTGGCCATAAGGTTAATGCAAATAAAAAACACCAGCAATAGCCCCGCAAACGAAAGCGCTGCCAGATTCATATCCACCGTAACCTTGCCCAGATCACGCATGAAAAAGCCAGCCACAGCTACGTTCAACCCAAGAACAAACAGGGCAAACAACAGAATCCCGAACATGGAGCGATCCCGAATTCCCTCTTTACACGTCACCAGGGCTAGAGCCCACACCCGCTGCAACATCAGTGCACCTCTCCTACTGCCGCGACAAACTCATCTTCCAGACTGCGTTCATCCGCGCGAAATGCACGTAGATCCGCTGTTTCGAACTCTCGCACTAGTCGCCCTTGATCCAGAATCGCAATCTTGTCGCACAGGCGTTCGGTGTCACTTAAGATGTGGGAGCAGAAAAACACCGTCTTGCCTTGCTGTTTCAGATCCAAAATCAAATCGCACACCATCTTACGCCCCAAGGGATCGAGCCCACTCATAGGTTCATCCAGTATCACCAGCTCAGGATCATGCAACAAGGCGAAACACAATCCCGCACGCTGGCGCATCCCCTTCGAGAATGTGTGCAGCCGCCGCTTCAGGGCGTAGGCTATCCCGGTCTGACGAGTCAAGACTTCGATGCGAGCCGTAATCTGATCTGCAGTCATCCCACATGCCCGCCCCGCAAAACGCAGAAGCTCGCGCAGGGTTAAATGATCATACAAATATGGGTTTTCCGGCAGATACCCGACCGCCTGAAGAAAATCAGCGTTGGCAGCGGCAGAAACTGACTTATTCCCAATCCGCACTTCCCCTTTATCTGGGCGAATGAGGTTAAGCAACATACGGATGGTGGTACTCTTGCCCGCTCCGTTGGGACCAACCAAGCCATAAACCGTCCCTTTCGGAACCTTTAGGCTCAGGCCGGAGACGGCCTCAATGGGTTTTTTAAACAAACCTGGCTTATGTTTTTTATATAGCGAATCGATAACAATTTCCGACACTGGTAAAACTCCATTAGACAGGGGAAGCCAACGAGAACAGACCCTTTAGGGACCCGTAGCAGGGAGGCGCTTCGTGATTTTTGAGACTATGTTCTCGCCACCTATAGCGATGAAGCTTTTAACCTTATGGGTAAAGCCGCGCCAAGAACTCTGCAATGCATGCCGGTTTTTTCTCGCCTTCAATATCTATCGTAATAAGGTAGCAAATTTGTACTGCTCCATTTATCTCTTCTGCGGATTGGATGGTTGTTCGCGCTCTTATTTTGCTTCCAACTTTGACCGGTGCTGGAAATCTGACCCGGTTCAAGCCGTAATTGACGCGGTATTTCATCCCTGGATAATTATTTTCGAAAAAATCAGGGTGATTACTTTCCGTCAGGTACGGAAGCAGGGATAGAGTCAGGTAACCATGTGCGACCGTTGAACCGTACGGGGACTCTTTTTCTGCCCGTTCGGGGTTGATATGTATCCATTGTTGATCGCCGGTCACAGCAGCAAACTGGTCAATCCTGTGCTGGTCAATTTCCAACCAGGGACCAACATGAACTTCTTGCCCAAGTTTAGGCTGCAAAAAATTCAGTAATCCCTTAACTCGAGCGGTTGGGTTCATAGAATAGACTCCCCTTGATAAAATCGAGAATATACTGTGGAAAATCTGGGGCTTTCCCGTGGTTTCTATTTATCTCCTCAGGCGTAATAACCATACAGCATAACCTTTACAAAGATCGGAGAGAACGATGCAGGGCAGATTGAATTTAGCATACGATGCACGGCGATCTTTACTTAGTCCAAGCAGGTTTAATCCGACAAAAAAACGGTGATTTTGATCCTAGCATAGGGGATTAAGTAACACTTTGGCACGGCCATTAAGGAGCTCCAAACACCCCATGTATGTATACCAACATTCTTGATTAACCGCAACTGAGGTATACACGTGTTTGCCATGATCTAAACCAATAAATGAATCCTTAAAGGCGGCCCCATTTCTTGACCTTTGCCCCCGTCTGGAATAACCTGTCGCAATCTTTTTTCACGCCCTTGGTTAAACTGGTGTTCTGCATCTTGTATGTGCATACCCCCTTTTGAGCCCAGAATCTATTAATTGTCTATGGATTAATGTCTATGGCGCAGGATTTTTTACAATTCACCCTGAGCGGCCTCACCAACGGGGCTATTTATGCCTTGATAGCCCTTGGGTTCAGCGTGGTCCACAACTCCATGGGGATTGTCAACTTCACCCAGGTGGATTTTGTTACCCTCGGAGGAATGCTGATGTTCTCTGCGCTGCTGACTCTCGGTCTGCCGATGGT
>JAVERW010000001.1:0-179019 GCA_034006915.1 Desulfuromonadaceae bacterium
AAAGTCTCTGTTGGTGGAGGTTATCTGACTGGTGAAACAGAATATCAGATTGGCGGGCGGATAGACTATGCTGATGGCTCGGTCGCTAGCGCCCACTTCCCCCTCAGCGAACTCTCATTTCCCCTCGATTCTTATGTTATCAAAGGACAGGTCGATATAGATTTCGCCAAAAAATGGGCTCTGATGTTCAATGCTGAGACCAATATAACTGAGGATAGCGGGAAGATGGAGGACTCAGACTGGGGTGTCTGGGGAGGATCAGAAGTTAACAGCCTCGATATTTACTCTGAGAGTGACACTGAAATGAATATGCTGGGACTAGAGGGGAAGTTAACCTACAAATTTTATCAGGGCAACTATGCAGGGAACGCCCTTAACCCAGATAGTGGCAACCCAGATATCCGTTTTTCTTACACCATTGGTCTTGGGTATAAATATCAAAAATTTGATTTTGATATTTACGACGTTCACCAGTGGTATCCATCTGCTCCATACCTTGCTCACGATTATGTTGGGGGTCGGGTATTAACTTATGAAGCTGAGTATCACATCCCATATCTGGAACTCGGCATGCATATGTCCGTAGCAAAGACTTTTGAATTTGATCTAAGTGTTGCTTATGCACCCTATATTGACTTTAAAGATGAGGACCAACATTTGTTGCGCAACATGGAGAGCTTTTCTGACCACCATTGGGGTGGCGATGCGCTTATGGGCAATCTGAATATGCTCTACAAATTTTCCAGTCACTGGTCTCTGAAGGCCGAGTTTGAGGCGCTGAAAATATCCTCTGACGGGCGCTCGAAGACCTATATTGACGGCATATGGGACCATACTATTGATCAAGAAATATCTAGCCACCAATATCGTGCGCACCTGATGTTGGGGTATACTTTTTGATCTCTGTTGTCGTGCCCCGGGATGTACGACCATTAGAAATACTTTGTGTACATTACCAATTGTTTCCGAGATATACACACGCGTAACAACAGCAGAGCCACGTCACGTTTACGTGCAGTGCAGCACCCCACCCACCGCTGTCCTTTCACCAGTGCATTTCCCACTAGGGTCTTCTGTAATCAACTTACACACGGGGATATAACCCCAAATCAGTGCCCAAGAAAACTGGTACCACTTCACGAATATTTATTTTTCTTGACCGCCCCCTTGCTAGGTTGCTTTTTAGACATATAATTAATTTTAAATGTTTATAAAAGTCGACGCCCTACTCAAAAGAGTGAGGGTGTATGAAAACACCAACGTCAATGGGAGGCATTTCAGTGAAAAAGAATAATTTATTATGTCTGGTTTTGCTTATTTCAATGTTTGCTTTCAGTGGTTGTGGCGGCGGAGGATCTTCAGGTGATGATTCTTCTAGTAATGAACCCCCTAGTGATGGGTCTCCCGGTGGGGGAGATATTGCTCCATCAGCCGCAGTTCTACCTTTTGGTATCGACTCTTTCACATTGCCTGTTGGTGACGATGGAACCGTGCAAGTCGATTTCACCTATAACAATCAAGGTCAACTCACTGAGTGTGCAGTTCTAGCCGAATCTGACCTTGACACCAACGATAATCCTACCGAGAGCGAAAAAACCGTCTATACTCTTGATCCAAACAAACCCGCATCTTTGTTCTATCCCGATATGATAGGAAGTGTCAGTTCAGTTGCCTCTTTAGCCAGTGAAGTTGTCATTACGGAAAGCGATCCGTTCAACTCTTTGCCGGGAGCCCTTCGTGAAGTTAAATATACCCGTACAAGCAAAACTGCAGCAGGTGTTTCAGAATATCAGATAAATATAGCGTACAGCTACGATGCCATGCATCGACTTGAAAAAGTGGTTGCCATCAAAGAGGAGGCTGGATATACCCCCCAAAAAAATACACTGAACTACACTTATTATCCCTCGGGAAATCTTGCCAATATAAAGAGCAGTTTTCAATATGATAGTGGTGGAAACACTTGGGTGAACTCTGGTGGTTCTGAAAGATATTATGTGTATTATGTTGATTCAAATCATCTGGAAACGGAGGAATTTTATAAAATAGATTCCTCAGAAATTTCGCGCATAGAGTATAGAATAAACTATAGGTACGTTGATTTTGATGCTCAAGGCCGAATAAAAGAAATAGAAAAAATAAGGACTAATTATTCCGCAGACGGAACCTCCAGCGTCAGACCTACACAAACTTACAAATATACCTATAGTGGTTTAAATCTGGAAACGCACATCTATGAAGATTCTTCTGAGAGAACAACTTACACATTCAGCTACGATATAGTGAGTAATCGACTGATAGAACGAAGTAAAAATATCCATAAATTGGATTTATCTGGAGACTCTACTTACACAAAACGCTACGCTTATGATACTGAAGCACGTTTGATTTCAATAACTTCCACATCTGATGAGACTAGTTACGATGATAAGGCAATCTTTGACTATGATGATAAAGGCCGTTTGACAATGTGGGGCTATGAAGATCTTTCCAACGGTGACGTTCAGGAACAGTCTAGTGCCACACTAGAATACAATGCTACCGAAAGTTCCGCTCTAGGCAGCATAGAATTTTGGAAGAAAAATTCGAGCGACAATTCTCTTCCTCCCAGCGATGGAATCAGGAACTCGTCCTTTTCTTTTAAGGCTGGAGCACCCACCGCTACATTGAATTTCGCTATTGAGACAAGCTACCAGGAGGTCTCTGGGGCTTTTAAAGAAACCCTCGTGACCGTCCCTTTGCCGGCATTGTACGGGATTGGACTCAGCGCTCAAGCTGCTGGGATTGGTGATAACTAACTAAACGTTTTACACTCGCCATGAGCGGGGCATGCTAGCTACCTGCCCCGCTTCTTTCTGTGATATCTCCATCTGCTACGCACATCTATCCAAAACACCCTATCCATTCTATTTCCACCAGCGCATCTTTGGGTAGCGCAGCTACTTGTATGCAAGCGCGCGCTGGGGCGGGCTCAGGCATGTGCTCAGCGTAGATCTTATTTACTACAGCAAAATCGTTCAGGTCTTTTAAATAGATTGTTGCCTTGACAATATGGCTAAAATCCATACCTGCTGCTTTGAGAACGGCCTGCATATTCCTCATTACTTGGTTAGTCTGGGTTTGAATGTCAGTGCCAGCAAGTTCTCCAGTAAATGGATCAAGTGGGATCTGTCCGGAGAAAAAAACCATATTCCCCACCTGTATCCCTTGCGAATAAGGGCCTATGGCAGCAGGCGCATCTTGTGTAACAATTGCTGTTTTCACAACGGTTCTCCTTTTATTTCTTGAGAATAGTTTTACAGAATAATCTTTGGCAAGTTTCTAGATTGCGGTGGTTTTGTGTTTTCTAGACACGGATCCAGCCAGGTTAAGGTATTGACCGTATTGAGGATGTTCAATCCGCAGGCTGCTGTCAAGTTCTAATAACTGGGTCGCGGTGATAAAGAATGGCTTCTGAGTTTACAAATATCCAAAAGTTATATAGTAAACCAGTTTAAGCAGGATGTTTGAAGGGTTAGATGATAATACCTAGCAGCAAGGGCGAATACTACTCCGCTGTAATAAGTATCAATTGGTGATAGTGGCGTAGCACATGTACTTGAATTCAAGAGAATTACTCATGTACCTTCTATATTCTCTCGTTTTAAGAAGCTTGAAAACGGTAAAAGTCGCAACTGAAGGTATGCTGGACTCAACCCTTAAACAGACAGCAACCGCTCCTCCAATGGTTACGCGCTGTAACCATTGGAGGTATTTACACGCTTTTCTGCTGATTCAAACAGGAGGACGGCGACCCAGCACCAGAAACACAACGGCGAGGACCAGTCCAATGACAAATAGGATCCAAGCAATATTAACAGCAGTACCAGCGATACCGCTAAACCCAAACACCCCTGCAATAATTGCAATTATAAAAAATGTTGCAGCCCAACCGATCATAATTACTCTCCTTTCCAAGCTATCGGGTTATTTATTTCTTTTTCTCTTGGGTATCTAATGGACGATGTCAAACTTATCGTGTTCAATTTTTACTGACATTCTGAACCACATTACTGCTCACGCTTTTTTCGCTAGCTTTTCTTTTTCGGCGTCAATTGCTTCCTTGCCAGCCTTCGCAGCCATTTTAACCAGTTCGGTTTTCTCCTCTAACATATCCATGCTTTCACGGACTGCTTTTTTAACTCGATCTTCTGCGTCCTGCGTGAGGTCCCCCAATTTTTTCCGCGTGTCGTCGACCATGTCTTGCATTTTTTTCCGCGTTTCCTGGCCAGATCTGGGAGCAGCGAGCAAAGCAACTCCGCCGCCGATCACTGCACCGAGGGTAAACGTGAGAATAGCAGTCCCTATTCCACAATTTTGATTGTCTGTCATAATTTGCTCTCCTTTTCTTTGTTCGTTTTGGAGAAAACCTTGCTAGCGGCCTTAACCCCCAGCACCATATACCCAGCAATCTCAGCATAACGAGACATGTCCTGGCGTACAAAATCGCTTACATGACGTACCGATAGAGCAATTTCATTTAATGTTTCAAGCAGATTTTCTGTTTTGTCAGCATTAGCTTCTATTCTTTCCGTCATCTGGGTAGCCTGTTCGGTGAGCTCCCGCAAGTTCTTCAATGTTGGTGCTAGATCACGGCGCAATTCGCCAAGAAACACACCAACCTCCTGCGAGGTTTTTTTTATCTGCCAGATAGTTGGTAATAGAAAAATGACCAGAATGATCAGCACAATCAAGAAGCCGAGGCTAATCATGTCGACCTGAGCCACCATAATAACATCTCCCATTTCTCTAGTTTTACTGTGTGGATTAAATTAGAGCATAAAACGCAGCCGTAGCTGCCCTCAGTTCGAACAAAACATCTTTTTGAGCGATATTTTATCAAGCTATATCTATGATTTTCATCACACTCTTACATTGCTGGCATAAACGCAATGCGCCTTTGTAGTGGCTTGAGCCCAGCGACGCGGCTGCGTACACCCTCGTCTATACACTAAGTAAGTGACGCAAGTTGATTATCGAGATGTTAAGGTTGTGTGTTGCACCTGCTCTTGGACTGCTTGCACTTGGGTGTACTTAGCACTACCTTTATGAAGTAACTCTACGACCAAAACGATCGTTGTCAAGGGAGGTGCTATCGTATTTTATAGCAGCATTTTTTGAGCAGCAATTGATACTAAGCTAACTCTCGAAGACCTACTATACCAATTTCACGTCGGTGCATGTTTCTTCTCTTGCGCCTAATTAGATGTATTTTTTGAAAAAAAAGCCCTCAACCGATTAGGGCTAAGGGCTTGATTTTATGGCGACCCCGGCGGGATTTGAACCTGCGACCTACCGCTTAGGAGGCGATTGCTCTATCCAGCTGAGCTACGGAGTCTGGAACAGGGGTTATAACGCATCCACCAAGGTGTGGGCAAGTTTTTTTTAGAAATGGAGTAGGCTAAACACTTCTACGTCGGATAATCTTTCCCGTCCTTTTAGAAAATCGAGTTCCGCCAGGAAGGTACATTCTACTATTTCTGCGTCTAGCTCTCTGACTAGATCTACCGCGGCAGCGATGGTTCCTCCAGTAGCTAGCAAATCATCGGCGATAAGAACGCGTTCACCAGGCTTGAATGCGTCCGCATGGATCTCAAGGGTATCGGTCCCGTATTCAAGCGCGTAGGTTTTCTGAATTGTTTGATAGGGCAACTTGCCTGGCTTGCGTACTAGCGTAATGCCAGTTCCCAACTTATACGCCAAAGCTGAACCCAGAATAAACCCACGTGCTTCTACGCCAACAATCATATCAATATGCTGCCCCAGATATCGGTGCGCCAATAGATCTATGGTTCGGTGAAAATGGCGCCGGTGCGCCAACAAAGTTGTTATATCCTTAAACACAATCCCCTTCTTAGGGAAATCGATAATATCGCGAATGCTGTCTTTAAGTTCTTGCACGCTGTATGTCTCCTGTGCTGTTTTGATTATGAACCACCGCATCCATAGTAATTTGGCGTTAGTTTGTATGCAGCTCTTCTTGCATTATTTTACGCAATTTGTCGAGACTTTTGGCTTCTATCTGACGGATTCTTTCTCGCGTAACTCCGTAGCGCCTGCCAATAGTATCCAGGGTTTCCGGTTCATAATCGTTGAGACCAAAGCGATACTGCAAAATCTCAGCTTCCTTTTTTTTAAGGCTTTTAAGCCATTTTTCCACATACTCGTATCTGTCAATATTTTCGAGCAGTTCTGACGGACTTGGTGTATGCGGATCTTCTATGGTATCGATCAGGGTGTAGTTCCCCTCTTCACCCAAAGGGTGTTCGATCGAATAGGTCTTGCGAATCAACTGCTGTAGGCGTTCCACATCTGCTTGTTCAACACCCATAAGTGCCGCTATGTCCTGGGCGGTGGGCTCCTCACTTTTTCGGTATAAAATCTCTCTGGTTACCTTAAACATCCTGCTTACTTGCTCCGCAACATGCACCGGCAAGCGAATAGTTCTGCTCTGATTCACCAGGGCTCGCTCGATAGATTGACGAATCCACCATGTGGCATAGGTAGAGAAACGGCATCCTTTATCAGCTTTAAAGCGCTCCACAGCTTTGATGAGTCCCATATTTCCTTCTTCAATTAGATCCAGAAGAGGTAGTCCTTTATTTGTATAGCGCTTTGCTATTTTAACCACTAGACGCAGGTTAGATTCGATCATCCGAGCCCGCGCTTTGTCGTCACCCTGTGCAATCTGATCGGCCAAGATCTTTTCCTCGTCGGCAGTCAACAGTTTGGATTTTTGGATGTCACGCATATAGCTCTTTATGGCATCTTCGCCTCCGGAATCGGTCTCGCGGGGGCGTTTTTTTGATTCAGTAACTGCTGCGGGGCAATCTTTTTTCACGTTTTTAGCTCCTCAAGACCTAAAGTCCTAATTTATCCAAGCGATATCGCAGAGACCGGAAACTTAAATGCAGTAACCGTGCGGCTTTTTTTTTGATTCCGCTGCTGTGTTCCAACGCCTGGGTTAGTAATTGTGTTTCAACTTCACGCAGATAGGCTTCAATATCCAATCCCTCTTCTGGTAGATCTACTGTCATTGCAGGTTGATTGTCACCTGCCGTCAAGGATGATGGCAAGGACGCATATTCAAGTACGTCTTCTTCACTTAAAATGATGCTGCGCTCAAGAACATTCTCTAATTCACGTACATTACCCGGCCACGCGTGATCTAGCAGGGCACGCATCATGGGGGGGGAAACACTCAATGTGCGCTGTGGTGCAATCAACCTGCATAAGGCTTCGACAAGCAGTGGAATATCCTCACGCCGACGGCGCAGAGGTGGCATATGCAAATGTACCACATTTAGTCGATAGAATAGATCCTGTCTGAACTCATGCGCCTGTGTGAGTGCTTCAAGGTCACGATTTGTGGCCGCGATTATGCGCACGTCGATTTGATGATCTTTACTCCCCCCTACGGGCCGAATCTCTTTTTCCTGCAGAGCTCGTAGAAGTTTAACCTGCATTTGCAGTGGTAATTCAGCAATTTCATCAAGAAAAAGGGTGCCGCCGTCTGCTTGATCAAACAGGCCCTCCTTGCGTTGATCTGCTCCGGTAAAAGCGCCTTTTTCATGACCGAACAATTCATTTTCGAGTAAGTTTTCCGGTACCGCACCGCAATTCAGAGCGACAAAAGGTTTGTCGGCGCGCAAACTATTTACATGAACAGCTCGCGCTACAAGCTCTTTGCCTGTACCCGATTCTCCGCTGATCAACACACTTGCCGTTGTAGGCGCAACTTTTTCAATCAGGGTATACAAGTGTTGCATGGCGATACTTTTACCTGTCAGACGTTCAAAACTATTGCGGCGATCCAATTCTGAGCGCAAATGTTTATTTTCGTGCTTTAGGCTGGAAAACTCCAGCGCCTTTTTAACGGTAAGGCGAATATCTTCGATGTCGAACGGTTTGACTACATAATCGTAAGCACCAAGCTTCATTGCCTCTACCGCCTGAGCTGTTGTTGAATATGCCGTCATCAGGATGACGAGGGTCTCGGTGTGCAGGTTCCTGATCCGTTCCAGCAACTCAAGACCATCAACTTCAGGCATACGCATATCTGTTAGGATCAGATCGTATGCCTGATGCTGCAGTTTTTCCAGCGCTAAGGCTCCGTCGGCTGCAACATCTACAATATAGCCCTCAGCACTGAACATGATCTCCAGCACTTCGCGCATGCTGGCCTCGTCATCTACAATCAGAATATGGGGAGAATCATAGTATGGTGTTGAACTCGATGCTGAGGCTTTCATCTATATTGTCCTGTGGCTTGCGCCTGAAAAAGTTACTTTAAATCTAGCTCCACCTAGTGGAGCGCTGGCGTATTCAAGAATCGCTCCGTTAGTTTTGGCAAGAGCGTGGGCAATAGAGAGCCCTAGTCCGGTGCCAGCGGCCCGGGTCGTCTTAAAAGGCTCAAAAATGGCATCTTGCATCTGCTTGTCTACTCCCGGCCCATTGTCATCAATCCAGAAAGAGCGCTCGGTACTACTTGATCCACACTCGATAATACCGGGTGCCACGCAAAAGTTAGAGGCATTAACAAGAAGATTCCACACTACCTGTTTTATCTGTTCCTCATCAATATATTCATACCAGTTGCCACTATACCTGAACCGAATATCTAGGTTATTGAATTGTTCGGACCCACGCATCAGGTTTTCGATGTCATTTAAGGTAACATTGATATCGGTCTTCTTTTTAAACGGAGTGCGTGGGTTGGCAAAATTGAGGAAATCATCGACAAGATTGTTCAAACGCTGAGTTTCGCGTGCAATAATATTTAATAAGCGCTGTTGTGCGATATTATCCGCTTTTTCCCTGAGTAACTGCATACTGCCGCTGAGGGATGCCAGAGGATTGCGGATTTCGTGCGCCAATCCAGCCGACAAACTACCGATAGCAGCCAAATGTTCTTCGCGTCTTAAGTTTTGTTCCAAACGTTTTATCTGAGTAAGGTCCTGAAACATAAGAAGAATATTTATTGATTCACCCTGTTTAATCGGTGTGGAGCTGTACCCTAAAATGAGCATAACGCCGGCAGCGTTAGTAAAGTTAAATTCGGCCCTCTCGATTCGTTCGTGGGGCTCAGGGCACTTGAAGCCGGGCAGTGCCGTAGTCACTGGCAGGTTAATAACTGTGGAGGCCTCGATGGCACATATCTGCTGCGCAACTTGGTTTATCAGCAAAATCCTACCCCAACTATCTGTCAGAATCAGGCCGCTGGTAATGTTCTGCAAAATAAGATGATTGAAAGATTCAAGTTCCGCATGCTCGCGCTGCTGTTCTTCGATTTTCTGCGCATATTGCTGTAATCTGCTGGATAGAACTACGCCGATAAACGCCGCAAACACAAAAGCGGTGAAATTGAGAAATAACATGTAAAAAACATTGGTATCAGAGCGTGTTTGCCAGGCGTAGAAAGGAAGAAGTCCGTAAAAATCCAGAATTGTGAGGCCACCGTACAGGACTATACTTGCTAGAAGGGTTACAAGAACATTTTTTTTAGAGCTGATAAGTCCACTGGTGAGGATCACAAAGAGAAACAAAAAGGCGAAATCGCTGTACATCCCCCCGGTGAAATAAACTACCGCAGCGCATATTATAAGATCCCAGACAATCTGAATCTGAACAAAGAGAGTAGACGGGCCAAAACGCAACAGCCAGAACAGGGCCAGACCTATCTGCAGCAGGTACAGGCTGAGAATGCTTACAAGCTTAGTATTAGATAAAACCCCAGAATAGTCATATACAACAAGGGCAAAAATGACCGTCCCCCCCAAAAATAAGGAGAGCACCAAAAAACGCACCAGCACATACCACAGCTGGGCATTGAGTGACCGGGCTGTTGTCGGCACAACATGCAATGCAGGCACTGAGAATCAACCTCCCGCGGCACCTGCGAGTTTGAATATGGGGAGATACATGGCGATAACAAGCCCACCAACGGTTGTCCCCAGAAATAGCATCAGCAGAGGTTCCATCATAGCGGTTAAGTTGCCAACCGCGTCATCAACTTCATCATCGTAAAAATCCGCTATCTTGTTGAGCATGGTATCAATAGAGCCAGACTGTTCTCCAACTGCAATCATCTGGCACACCATGGGGGGGAAAACTCCTGATTTAGTCAGAGGCTCAGCAATGGTATTTCCTTCACTGATGCTTTTGCGTACCTCAATGATGGCGCGTTCTATCGTTTTATTGCCTGCGGTCCTTGAGGTTATATCGAGACCATCGAGGATAGGTACACCGCTGGAAATCATAGTGCCAAGAGTACGTGTAAATTTGGCCACAGCAACCTTGCGGATCAGGATACCGAACACTGGTGCCTTAAGCGACCAATTATCGATTTTTGCCCTCCCCTTTTCAGTAGCATAGATCTTTTTAGTCAGGAAGATAAGGAGAACAATTCCACCGATTATAAAAAAGATATAGTCTTGGATAAAGTTACTCAGGTTGATAACTATTTGGGTGGGAGCAGGCAATGAGCCGCCAAAGTCGGCAAACATTTCTTCAAAAGCTGGAATTACGAAAACAAGGATGACGCCAATTACAATAACGGCAATAGAGATAATAGTTGTAGGATACGTCATGGCACTTTTAACCTGCTTTTTTAGCTTCATCGACTTTTCAATGTATGCCGCCAAGCGGTTAAGAATGGTGTCTAGGATACCGCCGATCTCGCCAGCCGCAACAAGGTTAACAAACAGAGCGTCAAACGCTCGAGGATGCTTTTTTAGAGCATCCGCAAAGGTAGACCCAGATTCTACATCGTTTTTTATTTCAAGCAGAATCAATTTGAATGTTTTGTTTTCCTGCTGGGAAGATAAAATATCCAGACATTGAACCAGAGGGAGCCCTGCATCAATCATAGTGGCAAACTGGCGGGTAAATACCACCAAGTCCTTGGTTGTGACTTTGGGCGCAAAGCCAGGGATTTTAATGTCAACATCAAGCCCTTTGCCACGCTCTTTTATTTTATCAACAACAATACCTTGCCGGCGTAATTGAGCCTGTACGACTGCCTGACTAGGAGCTTCCATATCTCCTTTGTGTTTTTTACCATCTCGGCTCGTACCTTCCCATGTAAACTTAGCCATATCGCTACCTCATCCGCAAAACTGTAAGAAATTCCAAATTTACGTTTAGTTAACTCATTTTTCTTGCGCCACTTGGGGTCTGTTTTAACGCCAAGTTAGGGTTGGCAATCATCTGCTTGAGTTCCCCCTGTTCTGGCGAACGGGTCAAGGCTGCATCGTAGGTTATAAGTTTTCTGTGGTACAAACTAAAAAGAGACTGGTTCATGGTTTGCATACCGTATTTTTCTTGCCCCATCTGCATCTGCGAGTAGAGCTGGTGGATCTTGTCATCACGAATCAAAGCACGGATCGCAATATTAGGAATCATAACTTCCAGAGCCAAGACCCTGCCTGTTCCCGATGCTTTAGGAATAAGGGTTTGGGATAATACCCCTTCAAGGACAAAAGACAACTGGGTGCGTACCTGCGTCTGTTGATTAGTGGGAAATACGTCAACAATCCGGTTGATGGTCTGCACACACCCATTGGTGTGCAGGGTGGCGAAGCATAAGTGACCGGTCTCGGCGATGGTCAGCGCTGCCTCAATGGTTTCGAGATCACGCAATTCCCCTAGGAGCACAACATCAGGGTCTTGGCGCAAAATAGACTTCAGTGCCTTTTTAAATGAGTGGGTGTCGCTGCCTACCTCCCGCTGATTCACGACGCAATTCTTGTGCGGGTGGATGTATTCAATAGGATCTTCGATGGTGATGATATGCTCATGCCGCTCAGCGTTGATGGCGTCGACCATGGAGGCAAGGGTTGTGGTTTTCCCGCTCCCGGTCGGTCCAGTAACAAGGATAAGCCCGCGTGGGCGTTTGGATATCTCTGACACAATCGGGGGCAACCCCAACTGTGCAAAAGTTAAAAATTCATAAGGAATCCGTCGGAACGCCCCTGCAATGGCACCGCGTTGGACAAAAATATTGCCGCGAAAACGCGCCAGATTCTTGACTCCAAAAGATAGATCTATCTCGTTTTCTTCTTCCAATATCCGTTTCTGAGCGTCGGTAAGGATACTGTAACAAAGCTGTTTGGTGTCATTGGGCATAAGCTTTGGATAATCAAGCGCCCGCATTGAACCGTCGATTCTTATCTGTGGTGCCAACCCCGTGGTTATATGCAGATCCGAAGCATCTGAATCTACCATTATCTTAAGAAAATCATGGATACCGGCCATATATAATAACCCTTCAGAATAGTTTTACAGCGTAAAGTGCGTGCTCGTTCTAACCGCATGGAGCAATTTCCCAAAGTTTAGATCGCACATGAACTAATCATCGGAGACAGTGCAACGCAGAACTTCTGAAAATGAGGTTACCCCCTCTTTGAGCTTCAGCAGAGCAGACTGTCGCATGGTTCTGACTCCCAGACGCATAGATTCACGCTTGATTTCAGCGGTATTTGCTCCGGCCAGAATCATTTCACGTATTTCATCGAACATAGGCATAACCTGATAAATACCGACGCGCCCTTTGTAACCACTTTCATTGCAATTGCTGCACCCTTTGCCCGTGTAGCAGACGAAGTCATCTACCTCGTCGGGTGTTACACCTGCGTCTAGTAGTGCCTGCTTGGATATGTCATCAGGCTCCTTACACTCGGAGCACAGTCGCCGTCCCAGACGTTGCGCAGTAACCAAGTTAACCGCAGAAGCGACTAGAAACGGCTCAATACCCATATTCAGCAAGCGGTTGATGGTACTGGGGGCATCATTGGTATGCAGAGTAGATAGAACCATGTGCCCGGTAAGTGCCGCCTTGATACCTATTTCAGCTGTTTCAAAATCCCTGATCTCGCCGATCATAATGATGTCTGGATCCTGACGTAGAAAGGCCCGCAGCGCACTGGCAAAGTTAAGCCCGATATCTTCGTGCATCTGCACTTGATTGATTCCGGCAAAGTTAAATTCTACGGGGTCTTCGGCAGTGGAGATGTTTTCAGTGGTGGTATTTAGTTCAGCCAAGGCTGAATACAATGATACGGTTTTACCGCTCCCAGTCGGGCCAGTTACCAACACCATACCAAAAGGCTTTTTAATCTCCTGCTTAAACCACTTCAGCGCATCTTCTTCATAACCTAGTTTCGTCATGTCCAATTGCAGATTGGATTTATCCAGCAAACGCAACACCACTTTTTCACCAAAAAGGGTGGGCAAACAGTTCACGCGAAAGTCCATATCTTTGCCACCGGGCAACTTGATCTTGATCCGCCCGTCCTGAGGCAGACGGCGCTCTGCAATATCCATATTTGACAGGATTTTCAATCGTGACGTAATAGCTGCCTTAAGTTTCATGGGTGGCTTCATAACTTCGTAGAGCACGCCATCAATTCGATAGCGAACGCGAAAAACTTTCTCATATGGCTCAATATGGATATCGGAGGCCCCTTTTTTGATCGCATCGGTCATGATTAGGTTGACTAATCTGACTACGGGTGCCTCTTCCGTGGCGATCTGGAGCGCATTGACATCTATCTCATCATCACCTTCGACAACTTCAAGATCAATGTCGTCAAGCCCGCTCATAACTTCAGCTAACGAATCAGACTGGTCATAGTATTTATCAATGGCTTTTTTAATCGCGCTGTCTGTCGCGACAACCACCTCGACATTGTGCCCAGTCATGAACTTAACATCGTCAATGGCAAAAATATTTGACGGGTCGCTCATGGCGACAATCAGGGTCGAACCGGTCTTGCTGATAGGCATCAAGTGATATCTCTGCACTACTTCAGCAGATATCAACCTGGTCACGCCTGTATCAACCTCGAATTCATCAAGATTGATGGAGGGTGCACTATATTGACGCGCAAGAAAGGCGGCAAGGTCTTCTTCACTTATTAATTTAAGACGTGAAAGCGAAGTCACCAGGCGCTCTCGATGTGCCTTGTGTTCGGCAATTGCCTTATCTACTTGCTCTCTGGTAAGAATTTTATTCCGTACCAGAAGTTCACCCAGACGGTTACTAGCCATACAAAATATCCGTATTAAAAAGTTGAGACAGCTCTGAGAGCAGAAGCTCTTTATTGTGCCATATCAAGTTATTGGTAAAAACTTATTAGTGTCAAATTCAGTCGTCTAACTATGCCACATTTTCAACTGCGCACCGCATGGAGTCGCCAGGATCGTGCCCTGTCCAAATTTTGAACGCCTCTTCTCCCTGCGCTATCAGCATTCCGATCCCATCTTTCGCAACCATGCCGTTAGCACGGGCACGCTTAACTAAAGGGGTTGAACCGGGACTGTATACTACATCGTAAAGTAATGTTTCGCTATTAATATTTCCCCATGGCAATAGGTCAAAAGTCCCCGCTGCATTTGAACCCATCTTATCTAAACCTATGGAGGTAGTGTTTACAATAAGATCAGCCGCATAACAGGGTTCTTTAAGGGCATTATTGTCTAATGGAAAAGCATGTATTTTTGTACTCGGACAAATGAGGCCGAATTCTTCACTCAGTGCTATAGCGCGCTCGCAATTGCGGTTTGCAATAACTACCTCTGCCGCACCTGCCTGGCAAAGGGCATACACGCATGCTCGCGCAGCACCTCCGGCGCCGAGGACGACAATCCGGTGCCCCCGGGGCGAAAAACCGAGATCGTACTGCAGAGAGCGCAAAAAACCACTGGAATCTGAGTTGTGCCCAACCAGTTCATCCCCTTCACGCGCAACGGTATTGACAGCTCCAATAGCCTGCGCTTCTTTACTTAATCTATCTAGGCAGGGTATGATATTCTGTTTATGCGGAATGGTGACATTGAACCCTTGGATACTCAGCACACGTAATCCGGTTACCGCATCACGCAAGTCAATCTCCCTTACTGGGAAAGGGACATATACGGCGTCGATCTGCATAGCAGTAAAAGCTGCATTCTGCATAAGCGGCGAGAGTGAATGCGAAACAGGCCAGCCTACGATACCAAAAATTCTCGTTTTACCACTTAAGTTTACACTCAAATTTTTCATCCGGAAATCATTAATCACCCTTGAAACGTTTTATTTCAAACATGCATGTTGATCTGTTAGAAAGTGGGCTAAGCTCCAAGATATTCACTGTATTCTACAATTTCACATGTCCGCAAAATCGTTCGAGCTCGTTCAATGTCAGTTCTTATCGCCTGAATCAGTTCGTCTACGTCAGAGAATTTTTTTTCATCCCGCAGTCGTTTAACAAAATAGACGCGCATGTTTTCACCGTACAAGTCCCCTTTAAAATCAAGAATATGCACCTCTATAGTTAAACTATTTTCTCCAAAAGTAGGCTTATGCCCAATATTGATTACTACGTTATGCTCGGCAGAATTATGCCTTATACGTCCGGCATAAACTCCGCTCAGAGGCAGAAGTTCTTTGTCGGTTTCAATATTGGCAGTAGCAAAACCCATAGATTTCCCGCGTTGATCTCCATGTACAACCCTACCCTCAAGGTTGAAGTGACGCCCAAGCAGATGTTTTGCTCCTTCAACATCACCACGCAGAACATTTTGGCGTACCAGTGTTGAACTTAGAACGTTACCTCTGCACTGTACCGGACCGAAAACATCCACCCCGAAGCCCTTCTCTATCCCCTGTGCGCGCAAAAACGCGACATTGCCTGTGCGCCCTTTGCCAAAAGCGTAATCATATCCAACAATAAGATGTTGCACCCCTAACTTGCCTAGAAGTATCTCGTCCACAAATGTTGCTGGTGGCAGTGCAGCAAGATCATGATCAAAGGGGATCTGGAGCAATATGTCGATCTGCGATGCCGCAATGAGGCGTTCTTTTTCGGCGCGGGTATTTATCAAGCGCGGGGCACGGTCTGGTGCAAGAAACTTGAGAGGATGGGGATCGAAGGTACAAACTACAGAAACTCCGTCTTCGTGACGGGCACGCTTCACCAAGTTGCGAAATATGGCCCGATGCCCTAAGTGGACTCCATCAAAATTACCTACGGTGGCTACAGTATTGTTGAATGGTCTACTGATTTCATCCAGTGAGCGGATAATTTTCATGAATACTCAATATGCCTGCAAAATTTGTTGTGGACTTGGCGGATTTAAGCCGAAAACAGATTTAACTTCTAACATCATCTCGCACACCGTCCCTACGTCCGCCTAGCCCTTGGAGTTTTACGTTTTCTGTGCGTTACGGGTTTCTCCATCGTCTGCATAAATTCGGGTAGTACAAAATCAATCTCTCTGGTTTTTAAGCGTACGTCTTGAACCATGACGTCAACTTTTTGCCCAATTTTAAAATGACGCCGCCGCCGTTGTCCCATAAGCATTCGCTGCACAGGGTCATACTCGTAATAGTCATCCGCTAAGGTGCGGATATGTACCAGTCCTTCGACAAAAAACGGATCCAATTCGACAAAAAAACCAAATTCCGTAACTCCGGTTATAAAACCAGGAAATATCTCCTCCAGCTTGTCCTGCATAAACTGACAACTACGCAGGGCAACTATGTTGCGTTCGGCTTCCATTGAGCGCCGCTCACAACTGGTTACGTGATCTGCCATAACCTCCAGCGTCGCCGGACCAGCCAGATCCCCATTAGTCGGGGCGGTAGTGCCCGTAGTTACACCCGTATTTATACACAGCTTCAGCATTCGATGTTGTATCAGGTCAGAATAACGTCGAATAGGTGAAGTGAAGTGGCCATAGCTTGAAGTAGCCAAGGCAAAATGCTCACCCGGATGCGCTGCGTAGTATGCCTGTTTCATGCTGTGAAGTAAAACGCGGTTGATTATGAACGCTTGGGCGGGATTGTCAATCTGCTGTAAAACCTGGCGTAGCTGCAACGGCTTAATTCCATCGCTATCAAGGCTTATCCCGATATTGAAGGCGCTTAAGAACTCCTGAAACTGATTGATTGAGCTCAGCTCTGGCTTATCGTGGAGGCGGTAAATTCCCTGTACTTTAAATTTCTGCAAATAGTCTGCAACGCTCTCATTCGCCAGCAGCATGCATTCTTCGACGATGCGATGGGCATCTAGACGTTCCCGGCGCGTAACTCCGACCACATGCCCGGAATCATCGAGGTCAATTTGAGCTTCCGGCAGATCGAAATCAAGAGCACCTCTGGCAGTTCTGTTTTTGTTTAACTGGTGCGAAAAATCAAGCAGAGCTTTCAGCATCTTCTGGATTTGTGGGGTTAAATCTCCTTCTGCACCAACGGTACCATTCAGATAGTCCTGCACCTGGGTGTAAGTAAGACGGGCACGACTGCGTATCACCGCCAAATGCACGACCATGCTCGACACAATACCAGCATCGGTGCAGTGGATTTCCAGTACCACGGCCAGGCGTTTAGCATCTGGCATCAAAGAACAAATACCGTTGCTGAGCTGCTGTGGCAGCATGGGAAGACAAAAACCCGGAAAATAAGTGCTATTACCCCGCTCATAGGCATCTAAATCGAGCGCGGATCCCGGTTGGACATAATGACTTACATCGGCTATGGCGACCCACAGGATGTTACCTGTATCCTGACCAGGTTCGAGCGCTATAGCATCATCGAAGTCTTTGGCATCTGCACCATCAATAGTTACAAAGGGCAAGTGGCACAAATCTGTGCGTGCCTTACATACGTCTTCTTGTACTTCAATGGGGACCGAGGTTGCTGCTTGTTTTGCTTCGGGGCTGAAGTGCAAGGGGATTCCAACCTTGGAGGCCGCTGCAAGAATATCCACATGAGGATCACCCGCCGGTCCAAGTAATTCAAGCACGAAGGCGCGTCCAGGACGCCCACCAACCGGATAGGTGGTTATGCCCAATCGCGCAACCATTCCATCGAGCTGACCGATGTTCTTTTCCTGCCCTTCTCGAGTGAGAAGAAATGGCAGGTCAGATGGTTCAGCGTATACCAGGCAGGTATCATCAGCG
This sequence comes from Desulfuromonadaceae bacterium, assembly GCA_034006915.1. Taxonomy (GTDB): domain Bacteria; phylum Desulfobacterota; class Desulfuromonadia; order Desulfuromonadales; family Desulfuromonadaceae; genus JAIVHC01. The sequence continues at coordinate 17,983 of JAVERW010000001.1, forward strand.
GGATTGTAGCGGCATACCCCTGTAACAGTCTGTTGCTTGCGCTCTTTTATCTCTAGAATAAGCACACTTAGACGACGTCCACCGGAACGACGTGTCTCGGGACGGTGCGTGTCACTCCCCATTTCCAGCGCTATAACATGATCTCCATCCATGGGTTGATGCAATTGCGGTGATGGAATCTGATACTCGCTCGGGGCTGAGTCTGACGCTTTAGGCACAAAAACACGCCGTCCATTTTTTCTGACCCGGACATGGCCATGCAGCAATGCAGGGATACTGCGCTTGACATAGCGGCCTTTTTTATCCTTACGCACCACACCGTAAGAAACCAACAAATCCAACATCTGCTGGACCTGCCCGTGGTTCGCAGAACCAGCAGATATTAACTGCACCAGATCTGTAACAGAAAATACTCTTCCCACCCTTTTCAGAGCAGTATGCAGAGATGTAGCTAGTCCAGAATTTCCAACGTCCATGGAATTCAAACCCTTTTTATACATTACATGAAGTAAGAGGACACAGTTAAGCCCTTGAAATCAAGCTCTTTTGAAATCAATCCCGCAAAGAAAATTTCACCAAGTCCTGCGGGAGCATGGGTCGACAGCGAATCAAACCCACAGGTACTTGGATCTCATCCCAGGCAATATCCCGTACCTGTGAAAGGCTCGGCTCCGGGGCGAAAAAAGCCACGCAGTTAGCGACAGACTCGGTAAGAGCGCAGGCCTCTTCAATAGACTTGGGGATTGAAAAAATGTTGCTATCTTGCAAGTCTTCCGTTGAAACTTCAAGAACATGATTAAGAATTACACGTTGAAATAAAACCGCAGGAGAATCTGCACCGAGCTGTTTTTCGTCAAACTCTGTTTTCTGTAAATGCTCATGAGCGCGCAAGTGTAAGGTGTAAATATTTCTGCCACCGGGATATAATACAAGGTCAGGTGCTTCTACCGAATCGCTCAGGGTCTGACGGATGTGCGCAGCAACTGATGCAGCTGTGGGGTCAACCTCCCCGCCGCTGATATCAAAAAACTCACCCAGCTTACCCAACAGTAGTGGAATGTCGCTAAGGCGTGGCATACAGCAGGTTGAGAGCACCGGATCGATGGTCATACCATAGCCAGACGTGGAATCATCTATGTTGCTAAGCGCCATGACAATATAGTTGTAACTTTCTTTGCCACTGTAGTCAGCGTCAGTTTCTCTACGTCTGTCACGGTTGCGCAACATGGCTTCGTAGACAGAACGACCCTGTACAAGAATGAGTGACTTTTTATCCAACACAGCTTGAGCCTTGGCCAACAGCGTCTGTCCGCTTACCTTCCACAGTCTGCAGCGTACCCCCTCCTCAGGGTGCACTTCAACATCGGCAGGGCGCTGCTTTTCATTCTCACCTAGGGCTTCAAGCACACAGCAGGGATCTGCGTACAGCGCAGAAACCGTTTCATTCTGAGTATGTCCAACTTCCAACTGCTCCAGCAGGGTTTTAATAATCGCCTCATCCGCAAGTTCCAAGGGAAGAATTTTGCCTGAGGTAAACTGTTCTAAGTGAACTGCTGTGACGATCCCTCGATGGATCCCTGGGCCTTCAGCGCGGTCATACAGGATTTCAAACAAAAACAGGGCACAGTTTGCATCTTCGTGCTGGTCCACATCCACTCCGTCTATATAAACTCGGAGTTCTTTATCAACCTCTTCCGTCTCGCTGATATTTTCCTGCACATAAGTACATACGCATCCACTAAATGGAATGATCTCAGACATTTAAACTTACTCCTCTCAAGTCAGCGTTGTTTAGAGAATGCAGAACGAATTTTCTCGCGGCTGACATTGAAATACGCTAGTATCACATCCAATGAAAATTTCAGGCTAGGCACAACTTCGTACCTTCAGCCTTTCCTGGCCTTTGATTCAGTACTGGCAAATTGCAAGCAACCTTTGCAGCAAAAACCCAGTGTTGTCGCTGGCGGGCGCGTGTCCCACGTGTTTCATAGGCGCCATGGTGCACACGACGCATGTTTATTGTGATGCATATTCTGTGCTGTGCGTTTGTATCACGTTTTCCTATCGCATGGGTTCATTGCGCCCATATAAGCAGACCACCGAAGCGGTTGCAAGCTAAAAGGGATGGAGACAAGTGCAACTCTGCAGACGATTGCACTTGATATAAAATTAAGGATATCAACATCTTGGATGTATTGGACCCAGAAGGCTTACTCCAGAAATACTACCCAACTCACACCTTCGCCTACTCAATATTGTGGCAGCATAGCACTGCTGTTGCCATGAAAGCCGCCACTATAGCACGTGCTCTAGCATCTACCGAAACCATCGATTGCGAATTTGTCGAGCAGGCTTCAATGCTGCATGATATAGGAATATGTTTTGTCCATGCCCCTGGTATTGGGTGTTATGGCGAACACCCATACATCATGCACGGCGTCTGTGGTGCAAAACTCCTCAGAAAAGAGGGACTTGACCGACATGCATACATATGCGAAAACCACATCGGGGTGGGGTTAGAAGTAGAAGATATCGAGAATCAACACTTACCCCTCCCACGACGTGCTATGGTGCCCAACGAAATAGAAGCCAAAATAGTCGCCTATTCCGATCTATTTTACTCCAAAAACCCGAATACACTCACGCAGGAAAAAACCCCGCTCCAGGTGCGCAAATCACTGGAAAAATTCGGCGTTAAAAAAGTGGAGATTTTTGACAGTTGGCACGCGCGCTTTGCGCTATAAAGAGTTGTGCCCCGCTTCGCAGCGTCAACTATAACCATCAAGTCTTTTATAATAGCAATTTTTGTCACAATGGGCAGCCAGCTATGCTTCAAGTCAAGGTTGTAATGGCAGAACGTCCTGAAAAGGAAAGTCACAAGGGAAAACCTGTATGAGTATGATTCAGATGTGTAGAATTGCCAAAATTTATGACAACGGGGTACCCGCGCTGTACGATATCGACCTACAGATACCCGCAGGGGATTTCGCATATATTACAGGCTCATCCGGCGCAGGAAAATCAACCCTGTTGCGCCTACTATATTGTGCAGACCGCCCTACCAGAGGTCAGATTTTGATGGGCAACAGGAATATCACCCGTCTGAACGCCAGAAAAATTGCGTTTCTGCGGCGGCAGATCGGGTTTGTGTTTCAGGATTTTAAGTTGCTACAGAATAGAAGTGTAATTGAAAATGTCGCCCTACCATTGCAAGTCCAGGGGGTAAGTGTGAAAGAGACGCGCTCTCGAGCGTTTGAGCTACTTCAGTATGTTGGGCTCGAATACAAGATGCAGCGCAAACCGCTCGAACTTTCTGGGGGGGAACAGCAGAGGGTTGCCATCGCCCGTGCCATGATCGTGCGCCCCAAACTACTGCTCGCCGATGAACCGACGGGTAACTTGGACTACAGTCTGGCGCAAGAAATCATGGAGATGTTTTTCAGAATTAATCGAACCGGAACAACTGTGCTAGTGGCCACCCACGATACAGAGGTTATGCGACTGTTGCCCCAGCGGACGATAGCACTGGACAACGGGCACATTATATCCGACACCCGACCGACCGATGTCCTCTCGAAAACTGCCATAGATCAATCACAGGAAACAGTCTGAATGAAGCGACTCCGTTATTTTATCCAGCGCACTTTCTTGAATATGATTCAGAGCCCTCTGCTCAGCAGCGCTACCATCGGCACTATCGGTGTCGCTCTGATGCTATTGGCTTTCTTTACCCTAATTGTTTTAAATGTGCAGAATCTTACCCGCCAGTGGAGCCGAGAGATTCAGGTTACAGTGTACCTGGAGCAGGTTCCCTCCACTACAAAACTGCAACAATGGCAAGAGCAAATTGAACAGATGCCAAACGTAGGACATGTAACCTACGTCTCTCAGACCGAGGCTTTTGAGCTTTTTCGCAAACGTTTGGGGCGCAACGATGATCTCCTAGATGGACTGCTACCCGAGATTCTCCCTGCCTCGTTTGAAGTAGAACTAACTCAAAAATTCAGGAGTGGGCACGGAGCAGAGCTGCTGGTGCAGGAGCTTAAAAAGAACCCAGCTTTCTCTGGTTTTCGCTACGGCCAAGATTGGCTCAAGCGCTACGATGCCTTTGTTTTTCTGCTCAAGCTCACCGGTGCTCTTGCCGGAGGGTTTCTCATTTTTGCGACCCTGTTCATCATCTCCAACACCATTAAGCTCACAATATATGCACGCCGCGATGAACTTGAGATTATGACCTTGATTGGTGCCACCCCTATGTTTATCAAGATCCCTTTTCTCGCCGAAGGAGCTCTTCAGGGAATTATAGGTGCGTTGCTAGCTCTTGGCGGATGCCATGCACTCTACTTCTTCTTTCTGAAACGAGGTCTCTCTGCCCTGTTGACCACTACCGCAGCGGGGAATATAACTTTTTTGCCTCTTTCAGTTCAGGCCGGAATAATCCTACTGGGGTTCGTCCTGGGAATATGCGGCAGCGCTTTACCCTTGCGTAAATTTGTGCGGATGTAGAGGCATAACAGGCATGAGGTGGGCCATAATGAAGCGATCAACACGTACCCGATACCCCTGGCTGAAGGTTTATTTCAGATCCGTCGGTATCTGTACGCTGGGTATAGCTACTCTATTTGCTCCGTGTTCTACCGCGTTTGCAGCAGATGAACTGAATAAGAGCAAACAAAAACTGCAACAGGTTCAAAAGGAGATCGGGACAACTTCTAAGAAAATCAAAGAGAAGAAAGCTACTGAACATTCTGCTCTTCAGCGTCTTGATGAGTTAAACCTCAACATCAGTAAAAACGATTTCCAACTACAGCAACAAATTGATGCACTGGAGAAACTAAAAAAAGAGATGGCCGCAACACAAGCAAATGCCACTCTCTATGAGAAAATTCTGCAACGAACCCGCAAGGATGTAGAAAAACGTCTGCGAGCTCTATATATAACTGGAGAAGTTGGTGCGGTACGTCTGTTCTTTTCTGATACAAGCCCAGCAATCATTGCAGAAAACTCTGAATTCCTTCAGCGTATTACCGTACACGATAAAGCTCTAATGTTTGAATACCGCAAACAGGTTGCAAACCTCGAATCTGAACGTAAAGAGCTCGAAGTACAGAAAAAACGTTTCACTTCCACCCTTGCACAACAAAAGGACCAAAGACAAAAACTTGAGGCAGCCAAGCGTGAACAAGCCGCCTTGGTTGAAGAAATTCGTCGCGACAGCAGCATGCTCGAGAACTTGCTAGCCGATTTAAAGGAACGTTCCCGCACAATGGAGGGATTGATTGACTCTCTTGAGCAGCAAAAAAGCCGTACTTTTGTACCCAAAGGATCTTTTGCATCACTCAAGGGAACACTGGACTGGCCTTCTTCCGGCACATTACGCAGTGGATTCGGTGTCCACAAACACAAACAGTTCGGCAGTCAAGTTAAGACCAATGGGCTGGAAATAGTCGCCTTGCCGGGCACATCGATCAAGGCCATATGGCAAGGGAAAGTGGTTTTCGCCGCACCATTTAAGGGGTACGGCAATATGCTCATTCTCGACCATGGGGATAAGTACTACAGCCTATATGCCAACGTTGCGGAACTCAAATACCAAACCGGGGATATAGTCAAAGCGCAAGAGGTTATCGCCACAGCTGGTTTCGAAGGGGCAGATAACTACTACTTTGAAATTCGTCACCGTGGTGCGCCCCTAAATCCCACTCAATGGCTTGCTCCACGCACGTACTAAAGTGCTTTGCCGCTCAGGACAACCTGGACTCACTTTACAACCCCACTTTAATCCCATAGTGTAACCGCATATTGCAGACCTAAGTTGTGGCAGGGCGCTTATTCAATCCGTAGAGATGTCTATTCATGGGTTCGAAAAAAACTAAAAAAAAGCAACATTTACGCCACAACCGCCGTTCTCTTACGACGTTGCTCGCCTTTACCTTAATGCTCGGCGCTATAATCGCAGGCCTGCTTATCTTGAGTTACCAGCCACAATCGGACCAGTTGTCAAACAGCTCTGTCGGGACCATACAGCCAGTACAAGAAAACCAATCCCGCAAAACTCCCCAATCCTCCCTTTCTCTCATAACGCAAAAAATAGCCACAGATAGCGTTGCGCTGCTGCCTCGGGACGCGCTCAAGGCAAAACACAAAGAGTTGCTCTCACCCCAAGTTGCAATAATAATGGATGACCTCGGAGCTAGTATAAATAAAGCAACTTTGGTAGCCACGTTGGATATTCCGGTAACCATGTCCATTATCCCAACCCTAGGACACGCGCGCGAAACCATGCATGTGGCCGCGAGACATGCACGGGAAATAATGATCCATATCCCTATGGAACCACTAAACTACCCCTATCCCGATCCAGGTGATATGGCTTTGATGTCAAACATGAGCGATGCTGAGATTAAAAACATTATTGCAGATTTTTTGCACATGTTACCCTATGCCACCGGCAGCAATAACCACATGGGTTCCGCATTCACCCAACATCCACACCAGATGTCTGTGGCTTTAGAGCTTATCGCAGAACGAGGAATGTTCTTTATCGACAGTTTGACCAGTCCATCATCTATCGGGGCACTGGAAGCTGCACGAATGCATATCCCCACAGCAACTAGAGATGTTTTTCTAGATAACGACAGAGATGTAGCCAAAATCACTGTGCAATTAACCCAGCTGTTACAGATTGCACAAAAAAACGGCAGTGCCATAGGAATTTGCCATCCCTATCCCGAGACCATTACCGCCTTGAGGAAATTATCGAAACTGGCAGAGCAACACGGAGTCGCTGTGGTAAAGGTGGCAGAACTGTTACACTGACCTGTGATATATTCAGAAAACTATTACGCATAAAACCGCAGTGCCCGCTTTATTTCATGCTATCTGTGAGGCCATATGGACAGTACGACCCGCCTGAACCCATACTCAGTCCCGATCCTAAGCGTTACCCGTTTTACCCAGTTGGCGCAGGAACTTATTGAGGACAATCTCGCTGAACTCCTGCTCCGCGGCGAAATATCCAATCTGGCCAGACCGGCATCAGGACACTGGTATTTCAGCCTTAAAGATGAACATAGCCAGATCCGGGCAGTAATGTTTCGCACGGCCAATCGGCGGGTACCATTTACTCTTGAAAACGGCCAGCAAATTCTGTGTCGTGCCAGGGCTTCGGTATACACTCCTAGGGGCGATTTGCAATTGGTTGTGGAAGAGATCGAACCCGAAGGAATTGGTGGTCTGCAGATTGCGTTTGAACAGCTCAAAAATAGGCTGGAGCAGGAGGGGCTGTTTGCTCCGGAGCACAAGACGGTGCTGCCGCCCTACCCTCAAAGCATAGGTATTGTCACCTCCGCCACCGGCGCTGCGGTGCACGATATCCTCAACATTCTGGAGCGCAGAACCAGCGGTCTACACATAGTGCTGCGCCCGACTGTGGTACAGGGGGAGGAAGCGAGCGCCAGTATTGTTGACGCCATTGAAGAATTTAACACTTTCTGCTGTGTAGATGTTCTCATCGTTGGGCGCGGGGGTGGCTCTCTGGAAGATTTGCAGGCTTTTAACAGCGAAGGTGTTGCCAGAGCCATTTTCAATTCACAAATTCCAGTCATAAGCGCTACAGGGCACGAAACTGATTACACCATTGCTGATTTTGTTGCAGACCTACGCGCCCCTACTCCAAGTGCAGCTGCTGAACTTGTGGTTAAAAATCGCAATGAAGTAGAGCAGCATGTTGACCAATTACGCCTGCGCCTGGGCAGCGCCGTAAAACATAGACTTGAACGTAACCGTTCAGCACTTGCCACCCTTATGCACAGACTGCGATCACCTGTGCAGCAACTACAATTACGCAAGCAGGAATTGGAGAATTTACGTCAGCGTCTCGACGCAGGCATAAAGTACAGACTTGAAAACTGTCGTTATCAACTCAGCACCCGCTCTCGGGAACTGGAAGCCCTGTCGCCAATGCAAACCCTGAAACGTGGTTTCGCCGTGGTGGAAAAACAGCATGGTGCTACTCTTGTCACGTCGGCTGCTGAACTTGAATCCAACGAACGCATCAAAATCCGCTTCAGCGATGATGCTGTATGGGCGCGAGTCGAATAAAAAGGTTACGGCGGTGCTGCCTGCTTGACTATCTTAATTTATACCTGACATAATGCTTGATCCTGATGCGGTACATGGAGGACAGATCAAGGGGCCCATGGTCGAGTCTCATCAAAGGTTTCGTTAGGAGTTTTGCCAGCGCTCGATGCGAGCGCTTTTTACTTGCTGAATCATACAAAAACCAGAGGTGAACTACCAATGGCCAAAGAAATTAAATTTGAAGATGCCCTAAGTGAGCTTGAAGTCTGCGTACGCAGGATTGAAAACGACGAGCTCAACATTGAAGAGGCGTTTAAAGTGTACGAAAAAGGGGTAAACAACGCAGCTCGCTGCCAAAAAGCCCTTGAGCAGATTGAAAATAAGATCGAACTGCTCCAGAGAGACACCGCTGGCACCCTAAACACCACGATCACCACTCAAGATCAGCTCAGGGATAAATAGATGAAACTTCAGTCTTACCTACTCAAGCAACAACAATATATAGAGTCAGCTCTGCAGGAAGTGCTGCCCCAAAGTGAAGGACCGACAACTCAACTGCTTGAAGCTATGCGCTATTCTGTTTTTGCCGGCGGGAAGCGCTTGCGTCCGATTCTCATGCTTGCCGCATGTGAAGCGGTAGGTGGAGATAGCAAGCAAGCGCGAAAACCGGCCTGTGCTCTGGAGATGATCCATACCTACTCCCTTATCCACGACGATCTACCTGCCATGGATGATGACAACCTCAGGCGCGGGGTTCCCACGAACCACAAAGTATTTGGCGAAGCTATCGCTATCCTAGCTGGCGATGCACTGCTGACCGAGGCTTTTGTGCTTCTTTCCCAGCCAGACCAGACACTTGACGCCCAAACCAAACTTGAAATTATCCATATTGCGGCCAGAGCGTCAGGTTGGGGAGGAATGGTGGGCGGACAAGTGGCAGATATGATCGCTGAGGGGCAGGACAATTCCATAGATACCGTGGACTTTATCCACAAACATAAAACCGGCGCCCTTATTCTCGCCTCTTTGCAGATAGGCGCCTTATGTGGTGGAGCCAACCCTGAACAACTGAAACATATCACTGCATTCGGGCAAAGTGCAGGTCTTGCGTTTCAAATCGCCGACGACTTGCTGGATATTGAATCGAGTCAGGAGCAGCTGGGCAAAGATATCGGCAGTGATCAACAGCGTGGCAAGGCTACCTACCCTGCCGTTGCGGGAGTAGAAGAATCACACCGCCGCGCGGAACAACTCCATACAAAAGCCATTGCGCAGCTAAATTCATTTGGAGATGCTGCAGAGCCCCTGCGTCAGATTTCGGCGTATATTATCAACCGCAAGCTATAAGGCTCAATACTGTCTTCTTCAAGTATATAAAACATGCCATGACAAATTTCTTAGCCTCTATCGATTCGCCAGACGCGCTCAAACAGCTCTCCATCCCGGAATTAGAGCAATTGGCCACTGAATTACGCCATGAAATTTTAGACACCGTTTCGCGTACCGGTGGGCACTTGGCAAGCTCTTTGGGAACCGTGGAGCTCACCCTGGCCCTGCACTATGTCCTTAGCTCTCCTGTAGATAAAATCATCTGGGACGTAGGACATCAGGCCTATGCGCATAAATTGCTTACCGGACGGCAGGCAAAATTTCCTGGACTACGTCAACTCCACGGCATAAGTGGATTCCCGAAACGCAGCGAGAGTCCGCATGACTGTTTTGATGTTGGGCATTCAAGCACTTCCATCTCTGCCGCTACAGGCATGGCAATAGCTCGAGATGTGCAGCATAAAAACCATAAAATCGCAGCAGTTATCGGTGATGGCTCTCTAACAGCCGGGCTGGCTTTTGAAGCCCTCAATCATGCTGGGCATCTGGATAAAAACATGATCATTATCCTCAATGATAATGAGATGTCCATATCCAATAATGTCGGCGCGCTGTCGTCATTTTTAAGTAAAAAAATGACTTCACGCCTGTTTGTACGCTTCAAGCGAGAAACAGAAAATTTCCTGAACAGCGTGCCTCATTTCGGCAAAGATTTAATTCAGTTAGCGAAACGTACAGAAGATTCCTTCAAGACGTTTGTAACCCCTGGAATGTTGTTCGAAGCCTTCGGGATCGATTATGTCGGCCCTATAGACGGGCATCAGCTGAATGAAATTATTGACGCGCTGCAGCACGTCAAGGATCTGCAAGGTCCGGTTCTGGTTCATGTGGTTACCCACAAAGGACATGGTTTTACCCCCGCAGAGGAAAACCCGGCGCTATATCATGGGGTTGGACCATTCGATAAAGACACCGGCGTTATTAAAAAAAGTAGCAGCGCCAGCGTTCCAAGTTATACCGATGTTTTCGGTGCCTATCTATGTGAACTTGCACAACAGGATAAACGTCTGGTGGCTTTAACCGCGGCCATGACTTCCGGTACTGGTCTGAGCCAGTTTGCCCAGCAATATCCCGGGCGCTTTTTCGATGTCGGCATAGCGGAACAACATGCAGTTACTTGCGCGGCGGGTATGGCCGCCGAAGGGCTACGCCCAGTAGTGGCCATTTATTCAACGTTCATGCAGCGTGCCTACGATAATGTTCTGCATGATGTGTGTATGCAGAACCTACCGGTAACCTTCGCACTAGATCGCGGCGGACTGGTCGGAGCGGATGGCCCGACTCACCACGGCGTGTTTGACTTCAGCTATATGCGCCATATCCCTAACCTCACCATGGTGGCTCCCAGAGATGAAATTGAGCTGCGCCGTGCCATGCTCAGTGCCACCACCAGTAGCGGACCCTACGCCTACAGATATCCGCGCGGTTCAGGTCGTGGACTCAGCGCTTGCGATGCTGTCACCCCTTTTAGTCCCGGCAGTGCTGAAATATTGCGTTCAGGGACAGATGCAACCATTTTCGCCTTGGGCCCCTGTGTTTATACAGCGCTTGAAGCTGCGAAAGAACTTGGCGCAGATGGTTATAACATCGGGGTGGTGGATGCCCGCTTTTTAAAGCCGCTGGACGTGAAAACCATCACCGACTGTGCTCTAAGCAGCAACGCAATTATAACGTTGGAAGAAAATGTCCTTGCCGGGGGATTTGGCAGTTCTGTCATGGAATTACTGGAACAGCACGATATTGTGATGCCGGTAAAGCGGATTGGCCTGCCTGATATGTTTTTGGAACAAGGTACGCAAGGAGAACTGCGCCATATATATGGTCTGGACCGCGAAGGGACAATATCAGTAGTACGTAAGTTTCTGCGCAGCATCAGCCCCGGCAGTACCAGCCTTGAAGAAAACAAGGCCGGCTCCGCAACGTAAGCTAAAAAACCCCAAAGCCGTGCAGTAGCTTACCAGCTTTGGGGTTTCGTTTAATCCTTCCACTACCTAGGCTGATTCGCTTCAGCTGCTAGAAACTCCTGGGCTAGAGCCACCTCTTTTTTGCTCCCGATAAACACCGGAGAACATGCCTCTATATCCTGCGGCAAGATGTCAAGAATTGGCATTTTTCCGTCTGACGCAGCCCCACCCGCTTGCTCCACCAAATAAGCCATAGGGTTCAACTCGTACAGCATGCGCAACTTCCCTTGTGGTTTATTTTTCAGATGGGGATACATAAAAACCCCTCTACCCTTGATCAAAATCTGGTTGATATCCGGGACAAACCCCCCACTGTAACGTAATTTGCAGCCTTGCTCCTCTAGGGTGCGCACAAAACGCTCTGTCCCTTCAGTATATTGGTTACGCTGCCCTCCTGGAGAGTAGATATCCGCATTGCCGTCAATGGTTACATGCTCCTGCACCAAGGTGTACTCCATGAGCTGGTTCATGGCAAATTCATGTACTCCATTACCGGTAGAATACATCAGGGTGGTTCTCGGTCCGTATAGAATATACATAGCAGCTACTTGGTCACGACCTCTGCCTAGGAGGGCATTACCTTTACAGATCGAAATAATGGTGCCTATCGCCAGGTTGACATCCACTAAGGAGGAACCATCGAGAGGGTCATATGCGACTGAGTAACACTCCGAATGCCCAGGATTGAATTCAATAATTTGTTCCTGCTCTTCCGAAATCACACTGGCGACAACACCAGAGTGTTTCATACGCTTTTCCAAAATTCGATCTGCTAGAACATCTAGAGCAAGCTGCTTTTCTCCGTAGAGATTGGAAGTACCTGCAACTCCCAAATCACCAGTACGTATGGAGTTGATAATATATTTGGATGCCTCTGAAATTTCGCAAATTAGACGCGTCAGGTTGCGTTCAACCCCTGTTTCACGTAAGTGACGGCGCAGATCTATCTGAAATTTGGTTGAACCACGTTCATCTGCCATTTGCTGCTCCTGTAAGAAAATTAAAAAAAAGACTGAACCGTACTTATTTTAGTTTTGCTCTGTTCAACATATTTTCGTCCATGTTTCTGGTGCAAAATAGAGTCGCTGCCACTACGGCAAGGGGGATGGTGAGAAATTGAACAAGGGGAAGCATAAGGGTAAGCATAACAGCCAATCCGAATCCAAGAGCCTGTGTGCGATGAGTCCTTATAAACACGCGCTGATGGCTAAAGCGGAGACGTTTGCGTGAAAATACAAAACCAGTGTATTCGACAACCAAAAAGTAGAGAGTAAGCAAAACAGTGCATATCCCGAACACGGGTGGGCCTATTAACGGAATAAAATTAACGGGTAACAACAACATCATCACGATCACAAACATGCTCAGTTTTCTGACCTCATCCACTACGGTGCGCCATACATCCGAAAACAATGCTGCAACGGAAAAAGCTTCAGAGCAGGTGGTGTCCATGAGCATGTGTTCCGTTTTTTCGGACAGAACGTCATTAAAAGGCGCCGCAATAAAATTTCCTACTACGGTAAAGGTGAAAAACACCACCACCAGCATAAACAGAAACGCAACTCCTCTAGCACCCCAAGCTAAAATCTGCCACAACCAGTTGTCACCAGTGGATATATAGCTCCCTACGAGATAAGAGAAATATTCATTGCCTAAGAATATAATGGCAATAAAGACTACGACATTAATAAAAAATGGAATCGCTGCGTAACGAAACAGCGAAGGGTTACGATATAAAAAGATCCATGCCTGCCAGATGGAGAGTAAACCGTTGATAAAACCGCGCATCGTTTTGCTCTTTCCTGTAGCATCAAGTCTTTGTACGTTACTTGTAGATATGAAGAAAGCTGTTCTATTTAAGTATCACACACTTGAAGATAATCAAGATGATAATTTCCCAGATTAGCACAGTGCTCAATCAAATCCAAGAGTCGTATCTAGTTAAAATAAAAGCATGTTTATATCTATTTTCTCTCTTGCAACCCACAACCAATTTTTCTATACTCATATCTAAAGGTATAGCTCTCTACCCGGTGCGTGTGTTCTGAATGTCCACGCGGAATAAGTAATGAACGGGGTTTTTTTCCAGTGGCGCTGTGTGCCTGCCCTTCTTGTAAAGGGACGCCTGATGTGCTAACAAAAAACCCCACCTAGTAGTCTCTCGTAGTGAGACTAAAGATACACGGCTGGAGTGGAGAGCTTCTCTTATTACAACGAAAGGCATCTGGAACAGTTCCGATGCCTTTCGTTGTTTTTATCTATTGTTTTCTATGTGTGCATCACACATTCGCACATTTATGGAAGTAAAGGTATGTAGATCTGATGAGTCACGAAACATCCAGCACAGAACAAGTCACCCCGGAACAACCCATTACAGAACAAGATTTACACCGTCTCAACATAAATGGTCGTGAAATTATTCTCATTGGGACAGCACATATCTCAAGAGAATCTGTCGATACCGTTACCTACACTATTGAAAAAGAACACCCCTATAGTGTCTGTGTCGAGCTGGACGAACAGCGCTACCGTCATCTCACCGACAAAAACCGTTGGGAAAACCTCAATATAATTCAGGTTATAAAGAGTGGGCAAATCCCTTTTCTGATGGCAAATCTGGCGTTAGCTTCTTTTCAACGCCGTATGGGGCTGCATACAGGGGTCAAGCCGGGCGAAGAACTTGCGGCGGCAGCCCAAAAAGCCTCCGAGATGAACATGAATCTGGTTCTGGTCGACCGAAATATCCGCATCACATTATTACGTGCATGGCGTAAGACCGGGTTTATACGCAAAATGCAGTTGATATCAACAATATTTGCCGGGTTGTTTGAAAAAACAGAACTTGACGAGGAAGAACTAAGTAAAATACGCCAGATCGATACCCTTTCGGATATGCTCGATGAGATGGCAGGCGTGTTGCCACAAGCTAAAGCGACCTTGGTGGATGAACGAGACCGTTGGATGGCACATCACATTGCCGCAGCACCAGGCGCAAAAATTATCGCGGTTGTGGGTGCGGCACACGTGCCCGGCATTACCAACCATCTTTGCTCCGGCGCACCCATCGACATCACAGGGCTGGACATAATACCGAGGAAACCAGGATACTCCAAAATCATTCCATGGATTATTCCCTTTGTAGTCGCAGCACTGTTTGTAGGGGGGGTTTTCTTTGCTGACCGCTCTCAACTCTACGAAGCAGCTACTGCCTGGATCCTCGCAAATGGGATCCTCGCTGCGGGAGGTGCAGCGCTAGCGCTTGCACATCCACTCACCATTGTCTCCGCTTTTATTGCAGCCCCAATCACCTCACTCAACCCCACTATAGGAGCGGGCTTTGTTACGGCTCTGGTGCAAGCATACTGCTCTCCCCCAACTGTGGCGGATATGGAAAAAGTAGCGGACGATGTTGTCAATCTACGCGGCTGGTGGCATAACCGTGTGACCAGAATAATTCTGGTATTCTTTTTTTCTTCCCTTGGCTCATCAATCGGAACATTTGTGGCTTTTGGCTGGTTCAAGAATATATTTTAACCGAAGAGAGAAGCCCTTTCCGGAAATTTTCTCATGTCGCTAGCCGTTTACCTGCACATCTACCCTTTCAATACGCGGAAAAACTTGACCAGATAATCTGCACCTGACCACAATGTCAAAAACAGCGCTATATAAAAAAAGAATGTGCCCACATTGTGAAAATTCGCGCACAGCAGACTGAAATCCAGGCCAAAAAACCAGCAATACTCGTAGTGCAGTAATAAGCCAATAATGGCCACCATCTGAAATATTGTCTTGTATTTGCCTAGATTACTGGCAGCAATGATAACCCCTTCAGAAGAAGCTACCGAACGCAATCCCGTCACCACCACTTCTCTGGCTATAAGCAGGAACACAGCCCATGCCGGCACTCTGCCCAGCGGTATCATCATGATAAGCGCAGCCATAACAATTAATTTATCTGCCAGAGGATCGAGGAATTTGCCCATTACCGTCACTAAATCAAGACGTCGAGCCAAATAACCATCAAGCCAGTCAGTGATACAAGCCACTGAAAATATCAGCGTTGCGACAAAGCTCGAAGATTTGGTGCCTGTAAGTAGGGTCAAAACCAAAACCGGTATGCAAGCAATTCGGGCAAAAGTCAGCATGTTTGGCAGATTAAAGGGTCCATTATTTAACATTTCATATCACTCCCCCAAATTGTTTCGATACTGGTCAAAGTAAAGTTTTACATTTTTAACATAAGCACGTGTTTCTGCATAAGGTGGTATCCCTGCATAGCGCTCAACCACTGAAGGGCCAGCATTGTAGGCAGCGAGCGCCAAGTCAAGGTCACCATTAAAACGTTTAAGCATTTTCTGCAGATAACGACTCCCTGCGGCTATATTTTGTGCCGGGTCAAACAAGTCGTATATGTCCATTTCTGCTGCGGTAGTAGGCAGAACCTGCATCAATCCTTGTGCTCCTGCCTTAGAAACACACCCACTATCAAAATTACTTTCCGCTTTCACCACTGCCTTCACAAGAGCGGGATCAAGCTTGTGTCTTTGAGAATAGTGCTGAATTAGATCGTGCACAGACCTTCCGGCAACTACGGAATCATCACCCTCAGAACAGTAGAACATGAAACGGCTCTCTACAGGTACATTTGAAAAATGCACCCTGCCATTCTTGTCCACGTACTTATATACCGCAGCAGAGGCATTCTCAACACCGACGCAGAAAACAAATTGGCACAACACATAGCATAACAATGTTATACCAATATAAGGGCAATTTCGAGTATTGGATGAAGATGTAAAACTAGTATGCGATGCCATTGGGGGGGGTATCTTTCTTAATCGCAAGATTTACTTTACCAGTCACAATAATACACTAATACACATATATCAAACAGCTTGACAGATTTTCACCCAGTGCAATAATGCCAAGTGAATTTACTGGCATACTGCACGGGCATTTTATGCCCTCATTTTATTTGTCCTACGATTGGAATTTGCAATGAAAATCTCATCAGACTTTCTGGTTATCGGAGGCGGAATCGCTGGTCTATCCTATGCACTAAAAGTAGCTGAACACGGCACAGTTTCCGTTATCACAAAACGCGAAATCGGCGAAACTGCAACGTGCTATGCGCAGGGAGGAATAGCCAGTGTGTATTCGGAGCAGGATTCATTTGAAGAACATGCTCAGGATACCATGGTTGCGGGCGCATATTTATCCCATCCAGATATTGTGGATATGGTGGTGCGCAGTGGCCCAGAAGCCATCCAAAACCTTATCGAAATTGGTACCGAATTTACCAAAAACGAAGATGGAGATTACGATTTAACCCGCGAAGGTGGCCACAGCCACCGGCGCATACTTCATGCTTCCGACATTACCGGCAGAGAGATTGAGCGCGCGCTCGTAGCCGCAGCACAACAACATAAAAATATCACTATATATGAACGACATTGCGCTATCGACCTCATTACTGAGGCTAAAGTACTTCATCGTAGAATGCAGAACAACCGCTGCCTGGGTGCGTATGTCCTCAATAGTGAAACCAATAAAGTTATAAGCTTCGATGCTACAATCACCATGCTAGCTACCGGGGGGGCAGGAAAAGTTTATCTATATACATGCAATCCCGACATCGCCTCCGGCGATGGTGTTGCAATGGCGTACCGAGTCGGGGCGAGCATAGCCAACATGGAATTCATGCAGTTTCACCCCACAACGCTTTATCATCCGTTTGCCAAGTCTTTCCTGATTTCCGAAGCGGTACGTGGAGAAGGAGCAATACTCCGGCGCGCTGATGGTACAGCGTTTATGGAAAAATACCACAAACTAAAAGACTTAGCTCCACGCGATATTGTTGCAAGAGCCATTGACAACGAAATGAAGACGTACGGTGAAGACTGCGTCTATCTCGACATCACACATAAAAGTGCCGAGTACATTAAAAACCGTTTCCCCAACATATGTGGCACGTTGCAGGAATACGGGATTGACATGATCAATGAACCGATTCCAGTTGTTCCTGCCGCACACTATTTATGTGGTGGCGTCGTCGTCGATACCACCGGCGAAACAGATATTAAAAACTTGTTTGCCGCAGGTGAAGTTACCTGTACCGGTTTACATGGTGCCAACCGTTTAGCCAGTAACAGTCTACTTGAAGGAGCGGTCTACGGGGCTCTGGCAGCCAGAACCTCCATTGAACGGATAAAAGAGCAACATCCCACCTGCCCACCTATCGACCCATGGGACTACGGCAAAGCCATTACCAGCGACGAAGAAGTGGTAATCGCGCAGAACTGGGATGAAATACGCCGCTGCATGTGGAACTATGTAGGCATCGTCCGAACCAACAAACGCTTGGCGCGAGCTCTGCGCCGTATCCATATGGTTAAAGAGGAGATTGATGAATACTATTGGGATTTCTATGTAACATCAGATCTCATTGAGCTGCGAAACCTAGCTACGGTAGCAGAACTAATAATCCGTAGTGCCATGGAGCGCAAGGAAAGCCGCGGACTGCATTATAATCTCGACTACCCGGAAACAGATGATGTCCGCTGGAAAAAAGATACCGTGATAAGAAAATCCTTCTGACAGGAGCAGTAGATTGACTATTGACGACCTTCGGATAAAGATAGATCAACTCGATCAGGAGCTGCTACGCATCTTCAATCAACGTGCTGGCTTAGCCCTACAGATAGGCCATGTTAAAAAAGAGCTGGATCTACCAGTCTACAACCCAGACAGAGAGCAGTATATCTTTGACAAGATGCAGCAACTCAATCCAGGGCCTCTTGACAATCAGGCGATTAAGCGTTTATTCGAGCGAGTGATCGACGAATCGAGAACACTGGAGCGAATCAAATCGAAGGGACGTTGAACAATGCTGGTGGTAATGAAAAAAACAACAACATCCGGTGAAATAGAACAGGTAAAGCAATACCTCATCGACAATGATTTTGATTTCCACCAATCTACGGGAGCAAACCACACTATTATCGGGGTCATAGGAGATACCGCAGCCATTTCAACCTCTGGGATAGAACAACTCTCCGGCGTCCTTGTCGTATTCAGGATTCCGGAAAAATCGCCTGACAGGCAGAAGGCATAAACAGCAGAGTGAAACTTTTACGCAATTTCTCCATTTCCACTTCAAACAAAAAAAGCGCCTCAAGGCGCTTTTTTTGTATCTGCAACATTAAATTAACGTGACATATCAGGCATTAAAAGCTTCCCTACTTTCAGCATATATCGCATCAAACCCTTCAAGCAATTCAGCAGCGCTATCAGAGTCAAGCTTCAAATACCTCCCACCAGGCGTACCAGTCAGGTCCATGTCTTCAGTCGGGATTCTGGTGCCAATGCCGCACTTGTAGCACATGTTGACGCCCAGATTTGTAACAGCCGCAAGAAGCAGTGCATCAGGATTCACACTGTCCATTTCAACATCTATGTGCTGACACACTGACTCGACTAATAACTCGGCTATACCCCAAGAATGAAGGACCGCAGCGCCTACGTGGTTATACGGATGCGAGAAGTAGCTTCGTTCCAAGTCCACAAATCTGGTGTTACCATCGTTATATTGAGCCTCAGCTAACTCTTGATACTCAGCAGGATTATTATTATTGCGTACTACCTTGCCCAAATTACTGAACAAGCCCGATAGAAAGGCTTCCTCGCATTCACCTTTATTCAAACTTTGGCTTACAAACCTAGACGCTATCGCGCTGCCTACCGATTCTTCCCATAACAGTTTTTCCAATAATCCATACTGCTTATTCACACTGCACATGCTTGAGGCGAGTACCAGACTTTTAACCGTTCGCTCACCTAAAACAACTAGCGCACTGTGTAGTGTGGTAATCTTACGCAATAAACCGTAAACCGATGAATTGGTGATCTTCAGAATTCGCGCAGAAATGGCTGGATCCATTGAAATAGTATCCGCCAGTTCTTTTATGGACATATCTGGTTTCTGCAATAACTCCAAAGACTTTATTGCCACTATGGGCATTGATGGAAGGTCGCCGATATCTCCTGCTATTGCGTTATAGTCAAGCATTTATACACCTATATTAACAATTACTCCGTCCCGGGTATCTACTAGGCTGGAGAGTAAACGCCTAGAACCTGCCAAATTCAGAATCATCTAGCGCTATCTGAATAGTCTCGTTTTTACCTGCACCGCCGGACATTCCCCATCCCTCTGCTTTTTTTGCGTGAGACGATGGTTTTGCGGCTATTTTTTTCTGATCTTTACTCACGTACGATTTTCTTGTTATTGGAGCGTAATTATCTGGTGAACCCCCACTAAAACTAGATCCAGAGCGTCCGACTCTCGAGGTTTCGCGTAATTTGAAGTGCGCCAAAAGTTCGTTTAATTGAGCAGACTGGCTTGAAAGCTGTTCAGCTGACGCCGCTCCCTCTTCAGCATTGGCAGTGTTCTGTTGCGTGACATCATCGATGCGTGCAATACCCTCGTTGATTTCTGTAATCCCTTGTGACTGCTCGCTGCTTGAAGCAGCAATCTCGGAGATAAGATCATTAACCTTTTGAATCTCGCCTACAATCGCAGTGAATGCTGCGGAAGTGCTGTTCGCGATGGAGACACCATGCTTAGCTTTTTCGACCGAGCCCTCGATTAGAGCTGCTGTTTCTTGTGCTGCTTTGGCACTGCGCGCCGCGAGATTACGTACTTCTTCTGCAACTACCGCAAAACCTTTGCCATGCTGTCCAGCTCGTGCAGCCTCAACGGCAGCATTTAATGCAAGTAGGTTGGTTTGAAAAGCAATTTCATCAATAACCTTAATAATTTTGGAAATATTCTGCCCTGATTCGTTAATATCCGACATGGCAGTTACCATTTGCTGCATCTGTCGGTTGCCATTGTCTGCAGCGGAATGCGCCTGCGATGCCAGTTTATTGGCTTGGTTGGCATTGTCAGCATTGGCTTTGGTCTGTCCAGACAACTCATTCATTGAAGCTGAAATTTGTTCAACAGAACTAGCGGAGCTGGTTGCCCCTTCTGAAAGAGACTGG
This sequence comes from Desulfuromonadaceae bacterium, assembly GCA_034006915.1. Lineage (GTDB taxonomy): Bacteria > Desulfobacterota > Desulfuromonadia > Desulfuromonadales > Desulfuromonadaceae > JAIVHC01. The sequence continues at coordinate 38,463 of JAVERW010000001.1, forward strand.
CTTGCATCAGCTACTTGCGAGGCCCCTGCAGCAATCTGGTTGGCACCCGTTTGCACCTGCAACATCAGTGCGGTTAGGTCATCACGAACCTTTTTTAGAGCTATGCGTAATGTATCATCTTGACTGAGCGGATCAGACTTAAAGGTCAAATCTCCGGCGGCAAGCATCTGCAGTGACACAAGGACGTCGTTCTGCAGAAAATCCGCAAAATTGTTTATGGTGGTGCCGATATGCCCGATCTCATCTTTTGATTTAACCTCTAAGCGTCTATCAAATCGGCCTGCTGCCATGTTATCAAAGATATTTTCAACCGCTAAAAGAGGTTTTTTAACCAATTTTCCAAGCAGGAAGAAAATGGCCAGTGCTGCGATGACTATACCACCTAGGCCTGTGAGTGCCAACGACTTGAGTGTTTCTCCCAACTGTGTTTCCATCTGCTTATTAATAGAGTTGCTTAAAGTGTGGAGATGAGACATATCGTAGCGCAGAAAAAACACCCCAGCCACGTCTCCGGTCTTTTGGGATTCATGGCACATGATGCAACCTTCGCTCAGGAAACTAGCTCTGGTGACAATCAACTCATCAGTGGTCTCGTGTTTTAGAAATTGGTCAGTTTTTTTAGCCTTATCGAAAATATCTCTGTCGAAATAGCGCTCTTTTAGGGACTGGTCGTTAGTAAAATTAACCTTGCCGTTCGGGGCTACTATGCCAAGCTCCCTAACGTTCTGTATAGATGCCAGATCTACTAGCAAATCAGAGAAAGCGTCCATATCCCCCATTTCAACCGAACTGCGTGAGCCAATCTCAAATCCATGGAATATAGTTTCTGCTTGTGTCACATTAGCTTCGTGCAGCAAAGCTATTTCATCATTTACCTGAGACTTAAGCACCCTACTAGTCTGTGAATTAACAAGTAGGATAAGTGTACCCATCAACAGGATCAGTAACGCTACTAGGATTCCGGAGACCTTATTCTGTATGCCCATTTCAATAATTCCTTGTAATAATTGTGCATAATTTCATAAAAAAGACCGCTACGCCCCAAATAGTCAGGTGACTTGACCTCAATATATCTAGGGGTAAATATTATCTGGCCATAATCATCGACTTATCTATCTATATTCGCACTTGCAGGAATTTTTGCTCTTGTATAATATGTGTCTTTGTTAGATGCATCCATCATAAGTCAATAGTTTCAAGCTCGGAATCATACAATAATTTGCCCACATTTAGCAGTATCTTAACCTGCTCACCCATCTTACCCATACCCTGGATATATTCTGAGCTACCTCCGGCAGTTGAGCGTGGCGGTGGTTCTATGTTTTCACCAGGAATGTCGGCCACCTCGTTAACCTGATCAACAACCAGTCCTACTGAAGCGTCGTTATAGTTAACCACAATTATACAGGTTCGTTCATCATATCCACGCGATGGGAGATGAAAGCGTGCCCTAACATCCATTACCGGGATCACCTTGCCGCGCAGGTTCACAACTCCTTTTATGAAGTCTGGCATATCCGGTACTTCGGTTATGCGCTGAATACCAATAATTTCTGTGACGTGCCGAATCTCAATACCGTAGTCCTCGCCCGCCATATGAAAGGTCAGATATTTACCTTCCTGCGTATCCTCGGATTCGAAATCTTTTTCGCTTTCAGCAACAGCCTGGCGGATATCACTCATTTCTATCCTCCCCTAGTAAATAGATCATCAGATCGATGGTAGATAATAACACGGTATAAAATAAGAGTGGTTCAAACCATCAGTATAATACCTAATCCCTACGCACGTGTACATGCTTAATGTATCTCATCGTAAACATTAGCAACAATTTCACAGCTACACAATCAAGGGAACAGAGGCACCACAGCAAGCCCCGCGCTTTCATCCAGACCAAACATGATATTCATATTTTGGATGGCCTGTCCGGAGGCACCTTTGACCAGATTATCAATTGCGCTTATTACAATAATGCGCCCAGTTCTGTCGTCAACCACCCAGCCCAGATCTACAAAATTGCTCCCTCGCACATACGCAGTGTTAGGCAGATTACCGTTGTGGCATAGACGCACAAAAGGCTCATTTGCGTAATACGCCTCAAACGCCGCATCTACGTGCGCAAGGGTGGTGCTGGCCTTCATCGAGACGTAGCAAGTGGAGAGTATTCCACGATTGAGTGGCAGCAAGTGTGGCGTAAAGTTGACTTTTACCATAGTACCGCTGAGCTCGCTCAAGGTTTGCTCAATTTCGGGGGTATGTCGATGACTTGAAACGGCATACGCTTTAAACCCTTCGTTTACTTCGCAAAACAAACTACTGGTTTTTGCGCTGCGGCCTGCTCCCGTTGCGCCAGATTTACTGTCGAGAATAATACCTTCTACCTCTATGAGGTTTTCGTGCAGTAATGGAGCCATAGCCACTGCAATGCTAGTGGGGTAACAACCAGGATTAGCTACTAGTTCTGCCGTGCCAATTTGACTTCTGTACAACTCGGGCAGCCCATAAACGGCGCCTTTGACTAACTCTGGGCTGGTATGGAGCTGATACCATTGTTCATATACAGCAACATCGCGTAAGCGATAATCTGCAGACAGGTCAACAACTCGGATATCATGCTCTAGCAGAGAGGGGACCACCTCCATTGCGGTTTTATGTGGTACTGCTGTGAAGGCAATATCTACTTGCTTACTCACCAGTTCTGCAACATCGAACTCTGTACACACAATATCAAGCTGTCCGGCCATCGATGGGAAGATTTGCGCAAAGCTCTCATTGGCATATTGGCGTGAAGTCAGGACAACAACATTAACCTGCGGATGCCGGAGGAGTAATCTTACCAATTCAACCCCGGTGTATCCGGTGGCACCAATAACAGCAACATTTAGCATTGTTTTTACTCCAGTTTGGTGTAACTGCAAAAAACATTAGTTCGTGAACCTGTATCTAATCTTACAAAACAGGCGATACAATGTAAAAAAGGGTGACCGTATGGCCACCCTTTTTAGTACAACTACCTACAGCAAAAGCAGCTATAGATAAAACTATTAACGTTTTGAGAACTGGAAACTACGGCGGGCAGCGGCACGGCCATATTTCTTCCGTTCTTTGATACGGCTGTCACGTGTAATAAATCCAGCCTTCTTTAAAACTGGGCGCAGCTCTGCATCTACGGCAAGTAAAGCCTTGGTGATACCATGCTTAATTGCACCGGCCTGACCTGAAGGGCCACCACCGCTTACATTGACAAATACGTCGTACTTACCAAGCATATCAGTCAATTCTAGGGGTTGGCGAATAACCATCTTGGAGGTGTCGCGCCCGAAATAGTCATTATAATCCTTCTTGTTTACCACGATACTGCCACTACCGGGCGTCATCCTTACACGTGCAATGGATGTTTTACGTTTGCCGGTAGCACTAAAATACTGTTCAGCCATATTCTGTCAATCTCCTGTGCTATTGAATCTCAAGTACGTTGGGCTTCTGAGCTGTATGAGGATGCTCAGAACCAGCATAAACCTTCAGCTTTTTCAGCATCTGGCGTCCCAATCTGTTTTTGGGCAACATGCCTCTAACGGCCTTGAGAACCAAATCTTCCGGCTTTTTTTCCAGCTGCTTTGCGGCATTAATAGAGCGAATGCCGCCCGGATACCCAGTGTGATGGTAATACATCTTGTCGTTGATTTTATTGCCAGTCAGGAGCAGCTTTCCGGCATTGGTCACAACCACAAAATCACCGGTATCCACGCTGGGTGAATAAATCGGCTTATGCTTACCTCGGAGTATACGCGCAATCTCTGTGGCGGTACGACCTAGTACTTTGCCATCCAGATCAATGACATACCAGTTGCGTTCGATCTCTTTTTCTTTAACTGTCTGCGTGCTCATTGTTATCCTCTCGTATGTATATAAATTCTGCGTAGCTGTACGGGGCTCACAGAAGAGCAAAAGATAACGAATATGCGCAGCTACGTCAAGCACTTTACACACATAATGCAGAGTTTTTATAGTAGACCTGCATCAGACAGAGTCCACATGCCGGAGCTGTTATGATCGAAAGTGGTCGGTTTTTTGTTTTCAACATCGTATTGATATCAGCTGCTGTCGCCTTATGGACACCAACAGCATAAAGGGCTCCAGTGACTATCCGTACCATATTCTTCAAAAATCCGTCCCCAACGACATCAATAAACACGAAGCCATCTTCAACGCTTATTGTGACTGATTCCAGGGTGCGTTCTGTTGTTGAAGCCACACACGAACTTGATCTGAAAGCAGCAAAGTCATGCCTCCCTTCCAGCAACACTGCAACAGCGCGCATCGCTTCTACATCAAGTCGCATTGGAACATGCCAGGCGTAAAGACGTTTCAGAGGGGAGCGCAAGTTCGACATATACATACTGTAGCGGTAGTGCTTTTTCAGCGCATCGAAACGTGCGTGAAAGTTGCCCACGACAAACTCAACCCCTACAACCGCAATATCCTGTGGAAGTCGCGAATTCACCCCCTGGCAATAGGCACTTAACGGCAAACAGGTCTCCGTGTCAAAGTGCGCTTTCATTCCAGCCGCATGCACCCCGGCATCGGTGCGCCCGGATGAATACAGCCTTACGGGGTGTTTCAACACTATTTCTAAAGCCTTTTCGAGAATAGCCTGAATAGTGCGTCCCCGCGTATTTGGCTGTATTTGCCAACCATGATAAGCAGTGCCGTCATATTCAATAGTCAAACACACACGGGGCACAGTAAATATTTTCTCCGAGGTTCTGAGTATTGGAATTTATTGGCAAGAGATAAACAATTCTGCAATCTGAACCGCATTCAAAGCGCTACCTTTACGAAGGTTATCAATAACGGACCACAGAGTGATGTGACCTTTATTCGTCACTCGGGTGACAGCTACTGGTATTTCGGTATATTGGTTGGCTGCACTGGTCCCGAATTCGTGGATAAGCGCAGTACTGATAACATCCACCCCTGTCTGGGATGAAAGGCAGGCAGATACGGCATCTACATTAACTCCAGCGGCAGCGCTACACATCAGACTTAAACCGTTTGCATAAAAAACTGGCGCTTGGATAAGTTCTGCGTTGCAGGAGATCTCAGATTGCCCAAGCAGCTGACACAATGCACTGCAGATAATATCAACACCTGGATAGTTAGCACCTCCCCCATTGACTGGGGTCAGGTTGTAAGCTAGCTGTGCGGGGGCATCTGCAGGCAAATCTTTATCATCTAAAGGGCGCCCGTTCAAAAGCGCGCCACTCTGTTTACGCAGGATATCTACACCCCCACCCCCAAGGGAAGAGGCACTTTGCAGCACAATAAGAGTCGTATCTTTGATTCCGAATTCCGCTTGAATAGGAGCCAAAAGGAGTGCAGCCTGAATTGCTGCAACAGGAGGACTCACCACAGTTGTTAAGGATTTCAGTATCTGTGCACTGGAGAGCTCAGGGATTATAAATGGTGCGACTGCACCCCGTGGAACTCCACTTAAATCAATACAGAATGCCCCTTGTTTTTCTGCCTGAGCCAAATGGGCTGAGCATACATGCGCCGGCGCACAAAAAAACACGATGTCCGCTCCCACAAAGGCGGTATCATCCAAGTGTTGAACCAGCACCACTTCGTCGCAAAACTCAACACTTTCGCCGGCAGAATTTTCAGAAGCGAAGGCAAGTAGTTTTTCAACCGGAAATGCGCGCGTCTCAAGCTCACGAATCACCTGACCACCAACTTGACCGGTAGCACCAACAACAACAATATTATACCGCATATATCCTTTTGTCCCTCACTTCAGTTCGTTACTTGTGCCCATCGCAGATTAAACGCAAGACGGGTCGACCCATGGTCGACCCGTAACATACTAAACAAGGTGTACAGGCCCTACTCTAGCGCCTCTCCAGCAGGATACGTACCATGCGGCGCAACGGCTCAGCTGCGCCCCAGATCAATTGGTCACCGCAGGTAAATGCAGACAGATATTCGGGTCCCATTTTCATCTTCCGCACTCGACCAACAGGAATATCCATGGTCCCTGAAACCGCAGCCGGAGTGAGTTCTGCCACGCTGGCAGCCTTAGTGTTGGGTATCAACTTGACCCAGTCGTTGTCCTCGGCGAGCATGTGCTCAACTTCATCTATAGGGATATCTCGCCTGAGCTTAATGGTCAAAGCCTGAGAATGACAGCGCATAGCCCCAACTCGGACACATATTCCATCTACAGGGACAGGATGCTTAAACCCAAGTATTTTGTTGGTTTCAGCAAAGCCTTTCCACTCTTCACGACTCTGGCCATCTTCTACTTCACGGTCAATCCACGGAAGTACGCTCCCTGCAAGGGGGTTGCCAAACTCAGCCACCGGTAACTGAGCACTACGCAGCATCGAAGTCACCTTGCGGTCTATATCAAGAATAGCTGAACCCGGATCCTGCAGCAGATCAGCAACAGAATCGTGCAGCACTCCCATCTGCGCCAGCAGTTCACGCATATTAGGGGCACCAGCCCCAGATGCAGCCTGGTATGTCATAGACGATACCCATTTAATCATATCGGCACGAAACAAACCACCTAAGGCCATCAACATCAGGCTGACCGTGCAGTTACCACCAATAAAGTCCTTTTGTCCGGAATTTAAAGCCGTATCGATGACTGAACGGTTCACTGGGTCTAGAATTATCACTGAACTGGAATCCATACGCAGCGTGCTGGCCGCATCAATCCAGTAGCCACCCCATCCAATCTGACGCAATTTTCCATGCACCGCCTTGGTATAGTCTCCGCCTTGACAGGTAACAATGGCATCCATCTGCTTCAGAGCATCGATATCTGTCGCGTCCTCCAGAATGCCTGCATTAAATGGGGCCTGCGAAGGAGCCTTTTGACCCACCTGTGAAGTTGAGAAAAATACCGGATCTAGTGCCGCGAAATCGTTCTCTTCCTGCATACGCTGCATGAGAACTGAGCCAACCATGCCACGCCAACCAACAAACCCTACTCTCATTGTCTCGATCCTTTACTTAAACCTGTGATTTTTGGTTAAAATTCAAGTTAAGCCAGTGCCTTCACTATGGCATCACCCATCTGCACAGTATTGACCTTGATCTCATTCTGAGTTCCCTGATGGATATCTCCGGTACGATACCCTTGGTTCAGAACCTCTTCTACAGCTTTTTCCACTGCATCCGCAGCTTCTGGCATATTGAAAGAATAGCGCAACATCATTGCAGCAGAAAGTATTTGCGCAATTGGATTAGCTATCCCTTGGCCAGCAATATCCGGCGCGCTGCCACCAGAGGGCTCGTACATGCCAAAGCTCCCCTCGGCAAGGGAAGCAGACGGAAGCATTCCTAACGAACCAGTGAGCATAGCTGCCTCGTCGGAAATTATGTCGCCAAACATATTGCCGCACAGCATTACATCAAACTGCTTCGGCCAACGAACCAACTGCATTGAAGCGTTATCCACATACATATGCGCCAACTCAACATCCGGATAATCTTTTGCGACTCTAGATACAACCTCACGCCAGAGCACAGATGTGGACAGAACGTTGGCTTTATCGATACTGCACACCTTCTTTCCGCGCTTTCTAGCTACATCAAAAGCCACTCTGGTTATGCGCTCAATCTCTGGTTCAGTATAGAGCATAGTGTCATATCCACACCGAACGCCGTCCCGGACTTCGATTCCCTTTGGCTCGGAAAAATATATTCCCCCGGTAAGTTCGCGCACCACCAGGATATTAAAGCCGCCCGCGATAACAGATTCTTTGAGGGATGAACTGCCGATCAGAGCGGGGAAAATTATAGCAGGGCGCAAATTGCAGAACAAACCGAAAATCTTACGCAATGGAAGCAGTGCTCCGCGCTCGGGCTGTTCGTTCGGTGGCAGGGATTCCCACTTCGGCCCTCCAACACTCCCAAACAGAATTGCATCTGATGCCTTGCACAGATTCACTGTTGCATCTGGCAATGCTTTACCTTCATTATCTATCCCGGCGCCACCTACATTAGCGTGTGTGTAGGCAAAGCTGGCTCCGAACTTTACTGCAACTGCATCAAGAACCTTGAGTGCTTCTACCATCACCTCAGGACCAATCCCGTCACCAGGGAGTACTGCTATTTTCCACGAATTATCAGCCACTTTTCTCTCCTAACTAACCTGAGCAATCAAAAATTAACATCAAATACACACCTAAATATTTAAGTGCGGGGCTATGGCTCATAGTGTTTAATCTAAAATAGTTAAAAACCAGAAGACCTGCGCCAACAGCAAGAACATGCGCTGTGCAACAAATTGTGTTGTTACTGGATAAATGTCAAATCATTTCATATCTGCAGCTGGTGGACACAACAAATGTGCGGCATTAAGGACACACCGCATGTGACGTGCGTGGCGCACTATGTTCTTAGTCAGCTACTGAAGCAAAAAACAATCGATATAGATCGACGAACCCGCACAGCACCAAGCGAATTGAACTTGGAAACCCAACAATCAATAACGCGCATCGGCAAATTCTACCCAACCACCAGCCTTAACCAGGGCCTTGTCAAACTCTGAAATTTTAAAAGTAAAGTCACTGCTCACCCCCCCTGCACAGGCGTGGATCACATGGGCATCTACATCAACATCAATAGCTACTGGACCTTTTGCCCGCAGCGCAAACAAGGCATCAATGTCTTCCTTGGGAAGTTCAATGGCGAGCATTCCGCCATTAAACATGTTTTGACGAAAAATACGTGCATAACTCTGCGCAATGATAGTGTGAACACCATTGACCTCAAATACCCACGGAGCATGTTCGCGCGAAGATCCGCACCCGAAATTTTCCCGCGTAACAACAACGCGAGCGTTCTTCAATTCGTCTCCGGTCGGATCAAAATCTGCTAGTTTCAGGTCTTCAAGCATATATGGCCGCAAAGCTTCTTTGGTTACCTCGGTGAGATACTTTGCCGGAATGATTTCATCCGTGTTTATATCATTACGATCAAGAAAAATTGCCGGTCCTTTGAAAATCTTTTCCATAAATCCATCCATATTTTTTAAATAGTATCAATCCGCAAGATCCAAGATAGGTTTCGGGCTACAACGTGCGTGCGTCGGTGATAACTCCAGTTATTGCGGTAGCAGCTGCCGTTGCGGGGCTCATCAGGTGCACCATTCCACCCTTTCCCATGCGTCCGTTAAAATTCCGATTACTGGTTGATGCGCACACTTCGCCTGGAGCCAACACTCCGTTGCTCATCCCCAAACAGGCACCGCAAGTAGGATTGGTGACACAAAATCCGGCCTGCATGAAAATTTGGATCAAACCTTCTTCCATAGCTTGGCTGAAGATCTTCGGCGTCGCAGGAGACAATACCCCACGCACTGAATCTGCAATGGTATGTCCTTCAAGTACTTGAGCCGCCACACGAAGATCCTCAATACGCCCATTGGTACAGGTGCCAATGTATACCTGATCAACTTTGATCCCCGCCATTTCTCCAACAGGCTTGACACAGTCAGGCTTGAAGTCGCAGGTAACTTGGGGCTCCAGATCAGAAAGATCAAAATCAATTGTTTGTTTATATTCGGCATCTGCGTCCGAATGCCAACGCATGAAGTCTGCAACTGCAGCCTCCAAGCTCGGGTATTCATCCTTAATAAACGGCCATAAATATTCAGCGGTTACTACATCGGGCATACAGATGCCGCAGGTAGCCCCAGCCTCTATGGCCATGTTACACAGCGTCATGCGTGCTTCCATACTCATAGCGTCTACCACCGGACCGGCAAATTCCAACACAGCATCGGTAGCACCATTAACTCCGAGTTTGGCAATTACATGCAAAATAACATCTTTAGAATATACGCCATTAGCGAGGGTGCCGCGCAGGTTCACCCGGATAGTGGAGGGCTGCCGGAACGCACACACACCTTTTAGAATCCCAACTTCCAAGTCTGTGGTTCCAACTCCGGCAGCAAAAGCACCAAAAGCTCCATGGGTACAGGTGTGGCTGTCACCCATAATCACAGTATAACCCGGACGAATGAAGCCTTTTTCTGGGAACAGCGCGTGACATACACCATTCCTCCCCACATCAAAGAAATCTGGCAGCTCGTGCCGCCGTGCCCAGTCGCGAATCATTTGAGCCTGTACCGCGGTTTTGGTATCTTTTGATGGTGTAACGTGATCGATTACAGCTTTAATCTTATTTTTATCGAACACCCGATCTTTACCCCGCCATTCAAGGTCAGCAATTGCTATCGGGGTCGTAATTTCATGACACAACACACATTCGAGGTTTAGGACTTTAGTACCCTCGAACGGCTCATCTCTCAGATGTGCGGCAAAAATTTTCTCAGCGATTGTCTTGCCCATATTTTCTCCTGCATTTACGTATACATTCAACGTTACTACCCGGGACAGCGCTCGGGCAAACACAAAGCAGGACGTTACCTAATTGAGAACGTCCTGCTTTTCCTTTGTGGCACTATAGCGAAAAACTGTAGTTAAATACATCCTGAACTAAAGATTAACGTCGCAGAGCGACCTATTGCACTCAGCTCATTTATTTAATATGCACATAACCTACTTATATATTGACCTCCATGCGCTTGCGGATAGATGCAATTTTATTCAGAGCGTTTATGTACGCCTTGGCAGCAGCCACAATAATATCTGAGTGCGCACCCTGCCCTAGTTGCTCGCGCCCATCCTTTTCAAGACGGACGGTGCACTCACCCAGTGCATCGGTACCACCGGTGATGGCCCCTACTGAGAAGTGCAGCAGATGCGCATCGGTTCCGGTCAAGGCTTTAATCGCCTTGAAGGTTGCGTCCACAGGCCCATCGCCCATTTCAGCTCGCTTGACTATCTCACCATCTACCTCCATCTGCACCGTTGCGGTGGGAGCCGCAAAAGAACCGGAGGACACATTTATCTGCAACAATTTATAACATTCAGGGACGCGAATAATTTCGTCGGCTATGATTGCATCCAGATCTTCGTCAAATATCTCCTTCTTCATATCCGCAAGGTCTTTAAAGCGCACAAAGGCCTTTTGAATATCATCTTTCGAGAGATTATAACCCAAATCCTGCAACCGCTTGGTAAATGCATGCCGCCCAGAATGTTTGCCGAGTACCAGCTTGTTCTGATTCAAGCCGATAGATTCCGGGGTCATAATTTCGTAGGTTGATTTATCCATCATCACACCGTGTTGATGGATTCCTGCCTCATGAGCAAAAGCGTTGGCACCCACTATCGCTTTATTTGCCTGCACCTGAAGACCTGTGACCGTAGCCAAGAGACGGCTTGTGGCGTAGATGTGTTCCGTCACAACGTCGGTGGCATAGGGAAGGATATCCTGCCTGGTTCGCAGGGTCATGACAATCTCTTCGAGAGAACAGTTACCTGCGCGCTCACCAATGCCATTGATGGTGCACTCTACCTGACCGGCGCCGGCCTGTACAGCTGCCAGAGAATTCGCCACCGCCAGGCCAAGATCGTTATGACAGTGCACCGAAATAACGGCCTGCTCAATATTAGGAACATTGCCCTTAAGATAGGATATTATATCGTAATATTCTGACGGAATCGTATACCCAACGGTGTCAGGAATGTTAACCGTTCTGGCACCCGCATCGATGACAGCTTCTATCACCCGTGCCAGAAAAGGAAGTCTGGTGCGCACAGCGTCTTCTGCAGAAAATTCGACGTTACGCGTATATCCTGCTGCACGCTTAACTGCTCTGACCGCCGCTTCAACCACTTCGTCCTCGCTCATTTTGAGCTTATACTTCATATGGATGTCACTGGTAGCGATAAAAGTGTGGATTCGGCCGCGCTCTCCCGCGTATTGCAAAGCCTCCCATGCACGATCGATGTCTGAGTCACTAGCCCGTGCAAGCCCTGATATCTGCGGCCCTTTAATCGTCTGTGCGATGCGCTTAACTGCCTCGAAATCCCCTGGAGATGCGATGGGAAAGCCCGCCTCCATGACGTCCACATTCATTTTTTCAAGCTGTGCCGCTATGCGTAGTTTTTCATCTATAGTCATGCTGGCGCCAGGAGATTGTTCTCCATCACGCAATGTCGTATCAAAAATAATTATCTTCTTTTTTTCGCTCATCATATTTCTCCCAAACGTTGTGCCTACTGCTAACATGTATACAGGTGGCGTATGAAATGTGCATTAAGTGCTGTAACATCAAACTTCTGAACAGTTAGGTCACTTAGGTCCGATTCCACATAACCACCCCCTCTCAAAAACTAACATCTACTTTTGATGCTTAGGCGCAAATAAAAAAGCTCTCGCCCCTGTATTGTTAATACAGGGGCGAGAGCTTGATTGCTTCGCGGTACCACCCTGATTCCATCCCCTCCGTCTATGGAGAACTCAAGAGATAGCTACAGCAGAATAAATGCCGCGATTATCTTCTTTGTGGGGATGCTCAATTAGCCGATAACGTCGGCCTTACGGCGGCAACTAGTCCTTGGAATTAATCTGACTGGAGTTCATCACCGCAGCTCCGAGGCGAGTTCGACGCTGTTCTGTTCCGACTCACACCAACCGTCGGTTCTCTCGACAGAACATAAACATTTACTACTCCTCTTCACAGCTTTTCACTTACCATCGTTCTAGCTGACAGTTACTCCCGAGTCAATAAATTTAACCCAAGAACGTCCTGAAACAACGTTTTTTTGTTGAGGGCAAACCGGATTTTGTTCAACTAAACCCTCGTATGCCTATTACGGTACTTGCGTAACTGACCCATACCAGCCAAAACCGGAGTAAATAATGTGTAGATCAGACAAATAACAAAAATCATTATTTCGGGTCGAGCCACTATTATCAAAATAATAAAAACCGCCAGAACCAGATTCCAAAACGGGCGACGCTTGAACAGAGCTGGGTCTTTAAAAGAATAAAACGTTATATTACTGACCATCAAAGCCGCAAGAACATAAATCAAAAGCACCACTGAGACCATCCGAATGGTACCTGTACCACCCAGATAGTAGAACAAAAGCACACAGGACGCTACTGTACAGGCTGCTGCTGGGATAGGCAGTCCAACAAAGTTTTTAGACTCAACGGTATTGGCATGGACATTAAAACGTGCCAAGCGCAACGCACCGCAAACCACATATAAGAACGCAGCTAGCCACCCCAGGCGTCCAAAAGGTTCGAGAGCCCAGGAATACATTAAAATTCCAGGAGCGACCCCAAAGGCTACCAGATCGGAAAGTGAATCATATTCCACTCCGAAGCGGCTTGTGGTTCCAGTAAGACGAGCAATTTTACCGTCAAGTACATCAAAGACTGAAGAAATCAGAATAAACCACGCAGCGACATGGTAAGCCTGTTGGGTACTCGCAATGATACCGTAAAACCCAGCAAACAGCCCCCCCGTGGTAATAAGATTCGGGAGTATGTAAACTCCCTTATGCGGGTTCCCACGTTTTACATCAGTTTCCTCAATCATCCCAACCTACTCAATACTGTTTCGCCGCCAACACAAAGATCCCCAAGATTTACCTGTAGTTGTGCATTGGCCGGCATGTAGACATCGACCCTTGAACCAAAACGGATAAGACCATAGCGCTGTCCGCGTTCAAGTACGGCACCAGTTACCGGATACGTAACAATGCGGCGCGCTATCAGCCCAGCGATCTGAACCACCAGAAATTTATTTTTATGCTTGTCTTCGATAACCATACCAGCCTGTTCGTTTTCGATACTTGCCTTGTCCAGAGATGCGTTTATAAAACTGCCTTTGGTGTAAAACTGATCTACCACGGTTCCAGAAATCGGCACCCGATTAACGTGTACGTTAAAAACCGACATAAAGATACTGACTTTGTACACTTCTCCATGCAAAAACCTATCTTCCTCGACCTTTCCTACATACACCACTTTGCCATCGGCTGGGGCAACCACAATATCGTCATCTTGGGGGATGGTGCGATCAGGATTACGAAAAAAATAAACCGTAAATAGGGTCAGCAACAAAAAAATAACTGCTAAAAAACTCCACTCCAGCAGGGAAAAAACCAAAGTTATAAACGCAAACAAACCGATAAACGGATAGCCTTCTACGGCTACGGGCTGATTCTGATTTCGCATTTGTTCCATCCTGTAATTGCAATATACGCAAGTTCTTTCAACCAAATATCCATTAAAGCGTCGTCAATATACACCATCACAATCTTTACAGCAAAGTTTTTGCTTTCTGACATTTTAATATGTGCATAGAAAAACATGGGCCTTCCCGATACTCACCGGAAAGACCCACTGTTCTACCATACTCAAACAATAAGTTTTTTTAGTCTTCACTTCTCCAGGCTTTGGGACCACGCCCAAGGACGATAGGGCCGGATCGCACAATCTCTTTCAATCCCATAGGACGCAAAAGTTCAATCATGGCGTCAATTTTACTCGGAGCTCCGGTAACTTCGACAGAATATGAGCGTGGGGTGACATCCACCACATTCGCCCTGAAAATATCCACGATGCGTAAAATTTCCGCTCGAGTCTGCATGTCAGCAGTAATTTTCACCATCGCCATTTCCCGCTCTACAAACGGTTGGTCAGTAAAATCGATAACCTTTATTACATCAATAAGTTTGTTGAGCTGTTTGGTGATCTGTTCCAGAATACGATCATCCCCACAGGTTACAATGGTCATTCGGGATATGGTTTCATCCAGCGTCGGAGCCACTGAAAGACTTTCTATATTGAACCCGCGCCCGGAGAACAGCCCGGACACCCGTGGTAAAACTCCGAACTCATTTTCTACCAGAATTGAAATTACGTGTCTCATGTAAGAACTCCCAGCTTTTATAGTTGCTATGACAGAACCATCTCGTTGAGTCCGGCCCCTGCTGGTACCATGGGTAGAACATTTTCTTCCCGCGCCACCTTGAATTCCATAATTACCGGTCCGGGAGTTTCCAGCCCCTGCCGCAGAACTTTTTCTACATCTTCGGGCTTGGTGGCACGAAAACCCTCTGCACCATATGCCTGCGCCAATTTTATGAAATCTATCGGCAACTCCATGCAGGTCTGGCTGTAGCGTTTATCGAAAAAGAGCTGCTGCCACTGACGCACCATCCCCAGGAAATTATTGTTCAGGATTACAATTTTGACCGGCAAGCGGTACTGCACCAGGGTTGCCAACTCCTGCGAATTCATCTGAAAGGAGCCATCCCCAGAGATATCGATAACCTGGCGCTTGGGGAACGCAGCTTGTGCTCCAAGCGCCGCGGGAAGGCCGAAACCCATCGTTCCCAGTCCACCCGAGGTTAAAAAGGTGCGCGGTACGGAAAAATCATAAAACTGGGCTGCCCACATCTGATGCTGCCCAACTTCTGTAGTAATAATGGCATCATCTGCGGTGAGTTCACACAGTTTCTCGATAACATACTGAGGTTTTATGGTGGCCTTAGTATTCTTGTATGTCATCGGATGCTGCTCTTTCCACTCCTGTACCTGGTTGCGCCAAGCTTGGCTCGAAGCTACCACACGCGCCAAGGTCTCGGGGTCTTTTTGCAGGCGTTCTATCAGGCCAGGTAGAACCTTGGGCAACACTCCTACTACAGGCAGATCCACCCGGACATTCTTTTTAATAGAGGTGGGGTCTACATCAACGTGGATGATTTTGGCGTTAGGGGCAAATGTAGCAATTTTGCCGGTGACGCGATCGTCAAATCTCGCCCCGAGAGCAATGAGAAGGTCGGAATTTGTTACCGCCATATTAGCGTAAAAGGTGCCGTGCATCCCCAGCATCCCCAAAGAAAGCGGGTGTTTGCTCGGAAAGCTCGACATCCCCATCAGGGTGGTTGTAACCGGGGCCTGAATAGCCTCGGCCAATGTCATGAGTTCTTTGTCAACATCGGATAGAGTAGCACCACCGCCAACATACAGAACCGGCTTACGCGCGGCCAGAATCATCTCCGCGGCTTTATCCAGTTGACGCGGATTGGGGGTAATTGTGGGCTTGTAACCGCGCAATTCAACTGTATCAGGATAAGAGAACGTAGTGCTTGCCACCTGAATATCCTTAGGCAGGTCAATCAACACTGGGCCCGGACGCCCAGTTCGGGCGATATGAAACGCTTGTTTTACAATTCGAGCCAAGTCCTTGACATCACGAACCAGGTAGTTGTGTTTGGTAATCGGGCGCGTAATTCCTACCATGTCGGCTTCTTGGAATGCGTCGTTGCCGATGAGAGGGGTAGGAACCTGACCGGTTATAATCACCATGGGAGTAGAATCCATGTAGGCAGTTGCTATTCCGGTTACGGTGTTAGTCGCGCCCGGCCCGCTGGTTGCGATCGCCACTCCTACCTTGCCGGTTGCACGTGCATACGCATCTGCAGCGTGCACTGCAGCCTGCTCGTGCCGTGTAAGAATATGATTTATGGGTGTATCCATCAAATCATCATACAGATTGATAACTGTACCACCCGGGTAGCCAAAAATAGTCTCAACCCCTTCGAGTTGCAGACATTCAAGTAATATCTGAGAACCTGTTTTTTTCACCGTTTCTCCTCCAGCATTGCTGCCCACTGAGCCGTTGAATCGAAATTACATATATAATGTTTGCTCGACACCATCTGGCATCGACACATTTATACTTGCTTCTTAATAGTTTTTCGATCTTTTCCTTTAGTTATTTTCTCTGTAGCTGGGTCACGTCCCGCACCGCACCTTGTGAAGCACTGGTAGTAAATGCGGCATAGGCCTGAAGCGCTTTACTCACCACGCGCTGGCGCTGAGCCGGTTTCCAAGCGCGTTCAGCGCGTTGTTGCATGCGCTGCTTGCGTTCACTTAACTGTTGTGGCGTTATGCGGATATCAATGGTTCGGGTCGGAATATCGATGTCAATGACATCACCGGGTTCGAGCAGCGCTATAGGCCCTTGCTCGGCCGCTTCCGGCGAGACATGCCCTATAGAAAGTCCTGAAGTGCCACCGGAAAAACGCCCATCGGTCACCAGCGCACATTCTTTACCAAGTCCTCTAGATTTAAGATAGCTAGTTGGGTACAACATCTCCTGCATTCCAGGCCCTCCTTTAGGGCCTTCATAGCGGATAATTACAACGTCTCCTGCTACCACCTCACCGTTTAAAATAGCGTCAATGGACTCTTCCTGACTCTCATAAATTTTTACCGGGCCAGAAAATGTAAGAATTGAATCATCCACCCCCGCAGTTTTGACAATACAGCCCTCAGGAGCCATATTCCCATACAGAACCGCCAAGCCCCCGTCCTGACTATAGGCAAACTCCACCGAACGGATACAACCCTGCTGCCGGTCTATATCTGCATCAGGCCAGCGTGTATCCTGACTGAACGGCTCTAAGTTATGTTTGCGACAAGGTGCCGCTAAATACAGGTTTTTGACCTCAGCAGAATCAGTACGACGCAGATCCCAAGTTTCGAGTGCATCACCCAGGGTTTTTGCATGTATGGTTGGCACATCGCGATTTAGCAGTCCTGCGCGATCTAGTTCACCCATTATTGCGAAAACCCCTCCAGCTCGATGCACATCTTCCATATGGTAATGCTGCACAGCCGGTGCCACCTTGCACAAGTTAGGCGTCTTACGAGATAACTCGTTAATGTTCTGCATGGTAAAACTAACTTCAGCCTCCCGCGCAATGGCCAGCAGATGCAAAACAGTATTGGTCGAGCCCCCCATGGCAATATCGAGGCTCATGGCATTTTCAAAGGCAGCAAAATTGGCAATAGAGCGCGGCAGAACGGAAGCATCGTCCCGTTCATACCAGCGCTTGGCCAACGCAACAATACCCTCACCTGCCTGCAAAAAAAGTTTCTTGCGCTCGACATGAGTCGCCAGCAGCGTTCCATTCCCCGGATAACTCATCCCCAACGCTTCTGTCAGGCAATTCATAGAATTGGCAGTAAACATCCCGGAACATGAGCCACAGGTAGGACACGAGTGCTTCTCGTACTGCTCAACCTCAGCGTCAGTGATACCAGCATCGGCTGCGGCGACCATTGCGTCAACTAGATCAAGGGCTGCCTCTTTTCCACCGATATTGGCATGCCCGGCTTCCATGGGGCCTCCGGTTACAAATATTGTTGGAATGTTCAGGCGCATGGAGGCCATGAGCATCCCCGGTGTGACCTTGTCACAATTTGAAATACACACCATGGCATCGACACAGTGGGCATTTACCATATACTCTACGGTGTCGGCTATAAGTTCGCGCGAAGGAAGACTGTAAAGCATTCCTCCATGTCCCATGGCAATTCCGTCACATATGGCCATAGTGTTGAATTCTTTTGCGATGCCGCCGTGTTTCTCAATCTCAGCTGCGACAAGTTGACCTAGGTCTTTTAAATGAACATGCCCCGGGACAAACTGGGTAAACGAGTTAACCACTGCCACTACCGGTTTCCCAAAATCACTCTTCTCTACTCCGGTAGCCTGCCACAGTGCTCTGGCGCCGGCCATATTTCGTCCTGATACTGATGTCGCTGATCTATATCTACCCATCTTCGTCCTCACATTTACAATTAAAATTAGATCTGAATTACTGCTTTTTGTCGACTGAACGAGCTATCTGCGCCTCTGTAATCCTGAATCGTAAAGTTTTAACTCTTCAAGGAGAATAAAGGATAACTTTGCAGTTTGACCGCAAAATACAATTGTTTGGCGCCACAAAAACGGCGTTATAGTACAAAAAGGGTTTGGGAACCCCCAAACCCTTTTGATGCGCTGATTGAACTTAAGACAAACAGTCTACTGCCCTCTTACGTGCACTAACAGCTGTTTCATTTCATCCTTACCTGCAAGTTTGAGTTTCTGGATTTTTTTGCGTTCCAATTCTTCCTGAACAGACAGATAGGTACTGTCATCATAGCTGCGCAACTGTTTTTCAAACAACTGGTGCTGTTCATAAAGCATCCGGAAATGAGGATTTTCTGCTGTCAATTGAGCTATCTCATCATTGCTCATATCCATCTAGACACCTCCCGCGTTAGAGTCACCCAAACAAGCATATCTGTATGCTTTTAACAGTACCCAAGTGTCAGGCAAATTGTCAACTATGTAGATTTCACAGGGATGATATTTACGGGATAGTGTTTTAGCTATTGCCGTGCCGCTGTTTGCCCACTATGCAACTCGGCGTCCGATGGGCGCACATACACTGCCTGAACATTGCTTACCAGCACTACAGGAGAACTTTCGGGCCAATGGATGCGCAACAGTGCCGCCCCTGCAGCAGAAGGATACTGTGCTGCTGGTCCGGAAAAATACAGTTGCGCATGGCATTTCCGGGTGAACAGTTCTCGGTACAACGCTCCTCCCTCTCCGATCAAAACTGCCGACTCATTTTCACCGCTTGCGACTTTATGTGAGTTTATAAGGTCACACACCTGTGCGGGAGGTAAAACGAACATCTGCGCTACTTTCGGACCGCTACTGTCCCACTCCAGGCGCGCACCATAGAGTTCATGTTTGCGCGCATCAAGCAAACAATACTGCGAACAGGGTGAGGGGCCATACATAAAACCCATAACTAGGAGCGATGATACCTGATACACTGGAACACGTAAACCGAGCGCTAGCCCCTGCACCGTCGCCAAGCCGACACGTAGGCCGGTGAATGAACCAGGTCCATGCACAACACATAACCCTGTTACATCCCGTAGCACATACCCACACTCGTGCAGCAACGTGCGTGCATAACGCAGAATATAATCAGAATGAGGCCGATGTTTAACATCGAGACGATATTCGGCCAGAATAACTGTATCCAGCACCAGAGCAACACTACCGCGCGGAGTGGATGTATCAAAACTCAGTAATAATTGCTGCATCTATCCTCACTGCCAGTGTGCCTGCGCCGGATGGCGCAGGCGGATTGGCTTATTCCGGTTACTGCAGAAAAAGTCTGGACAGATCATTATAGAACGCCAGCAGCATGAGTAGAAGCAGCAACCCGAGTCCGACCTGCTGTGCTATCTCCCGTGCCCTAAGCGATAATGGACGGCGGAAAATAAGTTCATAGAGAAAAAATATCAGATGCCCCCCATCAAGTACCGGAACCGGCAATAAATTCAGAATTCCGAGTTGGATGCTGATAAACGCCAATACCGTCAGGATCGTGCTCAGATCTGTCTGAGCTGCCTGACCGGCGATCTGCATCACCATGATCGGGCCACCAATATTGTCAGTCGCCACATTCCCAGAAACCATCTTACGAATAAATGTCACCGTCAAGGAAATCAGCTCTTTGGTACGTTCAAAACCCGCTTGAATCGACCCAAACAAGGTATATTCCTGCTGAACACTTCGGTGTTGTGGAGTGATGCCGACCAGCCAGACATCCCTGTGCTCATCCCGCTTGGGTTTAATGGTGTAAGAGAGTCGTGCACCCTGCCGCTCGATGACAAATATTGTTTCTGTTCCGCTTAAACTTTGAATGGCATAGTGCAGATCATACCAAGATCTAATCGTTTCATTTCCGATACTGATAATGACGTCACCCTGCTGTAATCCCGCTTCTTGAGCAGGCAATCCAGCACTGAGCGAGCCTATAATCGGAGCCTGTCGTGGCAATATTCCCAGCGACTGCAACCCTTCAAGGTTATTGCTGGCAGCATCAATTTTCAGATATAGAGTTTTATCTCCGCGCTTAGCCTTAAATACCAGCTCATCTCCAGCCGCCGGAATAAGAGCTATATTGGTATCATTCCAACTTGAGACAGCATACGCATTCAAGGCCAGAATGCAGTCATCAACCTCAAAACCAGCTTTAGAAGCCGCCGATCCTTCAATGACATACCCAACACACGGCGACTCCTCTAGATACGCTGGGATACTCACCCCGATGAAGTAGGCCCATGGCAGAAGAAACAACGGCAGGAGCAGATTCATCAACGGTCCGGCAGCTACAATGGCCATTCTGCGCCCAACAGATTTGTGAGCAAAACTGCGCTGGCGTTCCTGGAGGTCCAGTTCGATAGTCTCACCATCTTCGCCGGTACCCTCGCCAAGCATTTGCACATATCCGCCTAGAGGGATTAGGCTGATCTGGTATTCAGTCTCTCCCCAGGTACGGCCGATAATTTTAGGCCCAAATCCTAACGAAAACCGCAGAACCTTAACTCCGACAAATTTGGCAACGGCAAAATGTCCAAGTTCATGTACAAACACCAGCACGCCCAACATCAGGATGCCGGCCAACAGCGTAATCATTTATACTCTCCGCTTATATATAGAAGTTCGGGACAGGATTTTGGCTTTAGTACGCGCCAGTGAATCAAGATACAGGATATCATCTAAATCATGGACTGATTGGTGCCCCAGACCGTCGAGTACATCCTGAATAAGTTTAGGAATATCCATAAATCCGATCTGTTCGTGCAGAAAAGCGGAGACCGCAATTTCATTAGCGGCATTCATCACTACCGATGCGCCGCCACCGGCCTGCATAGCCTGATAAGCCAGATATAAGCATGGAAAACGTTCATTATCTGGGAGGTAAAACGTAAGTGCGGATAATTTGCACAAATCAAGTGGCTCAAGATTGAGGGTCAGACGCTCAGGCCAGGCCAACGCGTAGGCTATCGGGGCTTTCATGTCCGGCACTCCAAGTTGTGCCATAACTGCCCCATCCACGTATTCAACCATAGAATGAACAATGCTCTGGGGGTGGATATGTACATCTATATTCTCTACCCGAAGATCAAACAGCCAGGCCGCTTCGATCACTTCGAGCCCTTTGTTCATCATAGTAGCGGAATCAATGCTTATCTTGCGTCCCATATCCCAGTTGGGATGTGCCAGAGCCTGCTGGGGGGTTGCCCGCTCCAGTTGTTCCGGAGTGCAGTGCCACAGTGAACCACCTGATGCGGTGAGAATGATACGACGAATATCCTCATTTCGCTGCCCGGCCATTGATTGAAAGACCGCCGAGTGTTCACTGTCGACCGGAAGAAGTCTGACTCCGCGTTTTTTTACAGCTTGCATCACCAGCTCACCGGCAGCTACAAGAACCTCCTTGTTTGCCAAGGCAATGTCCTTACCCGCTTCAATAGCAGCTAGCGTAGGCACAAGTCCAGCAGCGCCCACGATGGCAGAAACCACCATCTGGGCGCTTTCCCAAGTGGCACATCGCCGCATACCGTCAACCCCAGACACTACTTCAACATCGAGGTCTGCAACCCGTTGACGCAATATAGCTGCATCCACCTCAGACTCTACCGACGCCAGCATGGGGGCAAACTCTCGAATCTGCGCTTCAAGAAGCTCAATATTTCGGCCTGCTGCAAGGGTGACAATGTTATAACGGGCAGGAAAAGCGCGCACGATTTCAAGGGTGCTCACACCGATGGAGCCTGTGGAGCCCAGAACCGCAATGTGTTTAAGCTTCATTAAAGCACCAGTTGAATATACAGATAGGCAACCGGGAAAGAGAACAGCAGGCTGTCCAAACGATCAAGCATTCCCCCATGTCCTGGGAACAGGTGTCCTGAGTCCTTGATTTGCGCCGATCGTTTCAATAGTGATTCAAACAGATCCCCGATCTGGGCAAATATACCAACTAAAATTCCAAGGCCAAGTCCGGCAATTAGGCTTAATTCCGGCAGATACAGCCATGTTGATCCAATAACCGCCAACACAGCCCCACAGACACCACCAATGGCGCCTTCGACACTCTTCTTAGGGCTGACCGCAGGATACAGGCGATGTTTGCCCCATCGCGTACCAGCAAAATATGCGCATGAATCGCACAACATAGTCATAAGAAATACCAGAAAAACTAGCTTTTGACCATCTGGTAGAGCATGCAGCAGCACCATATAACTCAGCAGTAGTGGGATATACACCCAGATCAACAACACAACAGCGCAGTCGTTAATAACCAGAATGATGTCTTTGAAACGAAACAGGTAGAATACCCCTAGCAGTACAAAAGCCACGCTACAGGCGACACTAAACCGCTCCGGGCTCCAACACGCCGCGCTGAACAGCCCAACCCCCCCTAAAACAACCAGAAGTTTCACTTCGGTGTCTGCCTGAGGGCGAAATAGGTGCAGGCATTCCAGCACCGCCAAGACGACAACCCCCACTGCAACAGCGAAGAAAATGGCGGAGTTAGCATATAAAGTTAGTAAAACCACCAGCGGCAGAGCGACAAGGGCGGTTATAATTCTATCCCGTAGCACGATAATCCTTTATAAAATGGAAGGTTTACTGCGGAAACATCTCGCTGCTGACCTTTCCGAATCTACGGCAACGATTTTGATATTCCTGCAGCACGGCATCTAGGTGTTCTGCGCTAAACTCCGGCCAGAAACAGGAACAGTAAAACAGCTCGGAGTAAGCTATCTGCCACAGCAGAAAATTGCTTACTCGCTGTTCGCCACTAGTGCGGATAAGGATATCTGGATCCGGCATACTCGCCGTATCCAGATGGGTCTCAAACAAACTTTCATCAATGTCTTCGGGTTCCAGCTCACGTTTTGCGACTTCAGCACATACGGAGCGTACCGCACGGACAATTTCATCCCGTGCTCCGTAGGAAAGTGCAAGGGTCAGAACCATTGCCTTATTGTTTTCGGTCTGCTTCAATTTATCCTGTACTTTATGTCGCAGTTCGTCAGGCAGACGCTCGAGATTACCTATCACATTCAAACGGATGTTGTTTTTCTGCAACAAGGCTATTTCACTAGTCAGATATGTATCAAGTAGGCCCATAAGGGCCTGCACTTCCTGCTCCGGGCGATGCCAGTTTTCTGAACTAAAAGCATAAAGTGTCAAATACTTTATTTGCAGCCGTGAACATTCCTGAACAATGCGACGGACAGTCTTAACCCCTTCTTGGTGTCCGGCGAAACGGGGCAAACCGTTCTGCCGCGCCCAGCGTCCGTTGCCGTCCATGATGATAGCTATGTGTTCGGGTCGCCCCATACTGTAATCCTACGTTGATCCTGTTTGTTGCAGGTGATATTGGCTAAAAGGGTAAATTATTTCTGTAGAAAACTTTTAACATGTTCGCGTTCTTAGGAGCAAGTACTCAAGCGGCAATGTAATTCTTTGAGTACATTGTCCTTTAACGCTATTCTTTTAAATGCAGCAGCGAAAAAGTCGAAAAAAAAGGGGGCTCATAGCCCCCCTTTTTCTCACACTATGCCTGAACTAAACTTCCATGAGCTCGTTTTCTTTGATACTAAAAACTTCGTCCACTCTTTTCACATATGTATCAGTTAAATCCTGGATCAGTTTTTCGCCACGCTTCAGCTCATCTTCAGTAATCTCTTTATCCTTTTCCAGCTTTTTCAAACCGGTATTGGCATCTTGACGCGCGCCGCGGATGCTGATTTTAGCGTCTTCCGTTTTGGCTTTGATCTGTTTTACCATCTCCTTGCGGCGGTCTTCCGTAAGGGCTGGGATAGGGATTCGAACTATGATGCCATCAGATGTAGGGGTAAGCCCTAAGTCAGACTTAAAGATGGCCTTCTCAATATCTGGGATAATATTCTTCTCCCACGGCTGGATAGTGATAAGGCGTGCCTCAGGCACCGAGATTGTTCCGATCTGACTTAGCGGCACTGCGGAGCCATAGTAATCAACGCGTACTTCCTCGAGGATATCGGCGGAAGCGCGCCCAGTTCGCACACGGCGAAACTCACGCCGCAGGGCGTCAACTGCATTTTCCATAGCCTTTTTAGTCTGCTTCTCAATCTCATGAAACATAACCTAATCTCCCTTTACAATAGTACCAATATCCTCACCGAGAACTGCTTTTTTTATGTTGCCCTTCTGCGTGAGGTTGAATACCAGAATAGGCAGTTTGTTATCCATACACAGGGATGTAGCGGTAGAATCCATGATTTGCAATCCCTGCTGGAGCACATCCAGATACGAAAGGGAAGAAAACTTCACCGCATTGGCATCCAGAGCAGGATCCGCATTGAATACGCCATCGACCTTTGTGGCCTTCAAGATTATCTCGGCACCTATTTCCATAGCGCGCAGACTTGCAGCGGTATCTGTCGTAAAATAGGGATTGCCGGTACCAGCAGCAAAAATAACCACACGTCCCTTCTCCAGATGTCTGACTGCGCGCCGTCTGATATAGGGCTCTGCTATTTCGCGCATCTCGATGGCAGACTGAACTCGGGTTTTTACCCCAACTTTTTCAAGGGCGTCCTGCATTGCCAGGCTGTTCATAATTGTCGCAAGCATCCCCATGTAATCGGCGCTTGATCGATCCATCCCCGCAGCTGAAGCAGCTAGTCCGCGAAAAATATTTCCACCACCAATTACCAGTGACACCTGAACTCCAAGCTCAATCACCTCTTTAATTTCGGAGGCAATGCCACTTATAACTTCAGGATCAATGCCATAGCCGCGTGACCCAGCCAGAGCTTCTCCGCTGAGTTTGAGCAGTATAGTTTTATAACGCGGTTCAGGAAGAGTCATTGATACCTCAATCTAGAATTGTTCTTTATGTGGTGTAAATAAAATAACCAAGTTATCCCTTGGTCATTTCAGCTACTTCAGTGGCGAAGTCACAGCCTTTTTTCTCAATGCCTTCTCCAAGCTGGTAGCGCACATAGTCAGTAAGATTTACGTTTGCACCAACTTCTTTAGCAGTCTTTTCCAACAGCGCATTGATTTTCAGATCTGGATCAATAACAAATGCCTGCTCCAGTAAACAGATTTCGCTGAAAAACTTATCAATCTGACCACTAACAATTTTGTCTAATATTTTTTCAGGCTTCCCACTTTCAAGCGCTTTGGCACGCATGAATTCTTTCTCTTTTTCGACTACATCAGCTGGAACATCTTCCCGGCTGAGATACTGGGGTGCTGCGGCGGCTATATGCATGGCTAGCTGTTTAGCTACGGCCTGCACTGCGGCATTGTCAACTTTATCGCTTTGCAACGCGAGGATCACCCCAATCTTGCCAGCACCGTGGACGTAGGATTCAATTAAGCCGTTGCTTACATCTCGACGCTCAAACCTGCGAATATTGATATTTTCGCCAATCGTGGAGATTTGATGCACCTGCTCTTCTGTTACGCTGCGGCCAGTTCCAGGGAACGGAAGCGCGAGTAATGCCTCTAGATTCTCTGGATTTTCACCAACAACTAGTTCGGCAATTTTGGTAGCAAAATTGACAAACGCATCATTTTTAGCCACAAAATCCGTCTCGGCATTAACCTCAACCACAGCGCCTATAGTGCTGGAACCGGCAACAATAACGAGTCCTTCAGCTGCAGTACGTCCTGATTTTTTGGCTGCAGCAGACAGTCCTTTTTTACGCAAAAAATCGATAGCCTTTTCAAAGTCGCCAGCGGTTTCACTCAGTGCTTTTTTACAATCCATCATACCTGCGCCGGTTTTACTGCGCAGCTCTGCCACCATAGATGCGGTAATTTTAGCCATAAGATTTATTCTCCTGTTTGTTTCAATTCCGAGGGCAAACCGTGGGGATGCCTCTGAATGGTTTAAGCGTAATAGCTGCTGCGACACTATGCAATTCACACAATGTGTGAAATAAGGGCGTGCGCTGCAATAAAAGCGACCAGACACATAAATTTATGTACTGGTCGCTTTTAAATCATTGTCCGATGTAAATCAGGCTCCCTGAGCGGCTTCCTGCTGCTCATCAGAATCTGCACCTTCTTTTTCTGAGAGTGCGGTTGTCTCAGCGGCCTGTTTGCCGTCTTGGCATGCATCAGCCATGGTGGCGACAAACAACCGGATGGCGCGAATCGCATCATCATTTCCTGGTATAATATAGTCAATTTCGTCCGGATCGCAGTTGGTATCAACTACGGCTACCACTGGGATCCCAAGCTTGCGGGCTTCTTTAACTGCAATAGCCTCTTTTTTGGGATCAATTACGAACATGGCTCCAGGCAGCTTGGTCATACTCTTAATGCCACCTAAACTACGCTCGAGTTTAATCCGCTCACGCTCAAGCTGCAGCACTTCTTTTTTGGTCAGCAGGTCAAACGTACCGTCCTCAGCCATCGCTTCGATCTTCTTGAGGCGATCTATACTGCCCTTAATCGTGGAGAAGTTTGTCAGCATACCTCCAAGCCACCGATTATTCACGTAAAACTGTCCTACCCGCTCAGTCTCTTCGCGGATAGCTTCCTGTGCCTGCTTTTTGGTCCCTACAAACAGTACACTATCGCCATTCTCCACTACACTCTGGATAAAATCATAGGCGGTGCGGAAATAACGTACAGTACGCTGCAGGTCAATAATGTAGATGCCATTACGAGCTCCAAAGATGTAGGGTTTCATCTTGGGGTTCCAGCGTTTGGTCTGATGTCCAAAGTGAACACCGGCTTCGAGCAGTTGCTTCATTGAAACTTTTGCCATCTTGAAATTGTTCCTCTCTTATGTGTAGCTAAAATTGGTTTAAACCTCCGCCTTTTGTGTTTGCAACAGCGCTATTTACTCCAATTGGTAGCAGCAAAAACCGAGCGCATGTCCACAAAGGCGTGCGTATTTTGTACATCAGCGTTTGATAACACAGCACCATGCTGCAGTGCAAGGGAATTAAGCCAGATTCGATTTACAAGCCCGGCAGATTGTAATACTATCCGCCCACAATGAGCGCTCTTAGAATTCAGACATATATTGCACGCGAAATAGTAGTCAATTTTGCCCTCAGCCTGACCCTTTTTACCTTCATAGTGTTGCTGAGCCGCCTGCTGAAATTGATGGATCTAATAATAGGTAGTGGAGTCGCCCCTAGCTCCGTCGCCGCATTATTCATCGCCATGTTGCCGTCGTTTCTTCTCATCACCATGCCACTTTCGTTTCTTCTTGCGGTACTACTCACCTTTGCGCGCATGTCGGCTGAGAGTGAAATAGTGGCGATGAAAGCATGTGGGATAAGCGTGTACAAGATGTCCGAGCCAGTGATCATGCTAGCACTTTTGGTGTGTACTGCAAACGCCTATCTGGCCATGTATGCTGAACCAACCGGGCAAAAGAACATGCGTAATATTGCTATCGATGTCGCTATGGAGAAAGCGTCAAGCGCGATAAAAGCGCAAGTATTCAATGATACGTTTCCGGGATTGACACTTTTCGCAGATAAAGTTTATCACGCCACCAATCAACTGCAGGGGGTATTCATCTGCGATACCCGCATCGGTTCACAAAAAACCATTATAACCTCCAAAACGGGAAAACTGGTGACCGATACAAGCACCAACAAGCTGTTACTCCACTTAAATAATGGCTCAATCCATCGAGTTAGCGGCACTGACGCCAAAGCCAGCTTGCAGATCATTAATTTCACCACCTACGATATCAACATATCGATGGAAGACACCTCCACCTTGGAGGGAAGCGTCCCGATACGTCCTAAGCTGCAGACCATCACGCAATTGTTCAATTCATTACACATGGCAAACGCAGATACTGAGGACGCGGAGCTACATACTTACGAGCTTAAAGCGGAAATATATGAGCGCTTTATACTTCTTTTCTCCCCCCTGCTCTTTAGTGTGATAGCAATTCCACTCGGCATCAGCTCGCATCGTTCCAGCAAGGGGGCGGGATTTACTGTAGCATTGGTTGTCTTCATGATTTACTACATGCTTTTAAGTGTCAGCAAGACCCTGGTTATTGAGCAGGGCTGGCCTCCTGCTCTAGCTATGCTGACTCCGAGTTTTGTTTTTGCTGCTTGTGGCGCCTTTTTATTCATCAGTGCTGCAAATGAGCGTGTCCTGAATCCATTCAGGCCAGTGACCGCTTACTTCAACAGCACATTCAGGCGCAGATAGGTTAAACTAGCGTGACTATACTTCAACGTTATCTGCTTGGCACCTTTGCCCGCATTATGGCTCTTTCCCTCAGTTCATTTTGCGGAGTGTACCTACTCATAGATTTTTTTGGTCGCGTAGACAATTTTCTGGAGCATAGCGCTCCTGCTTCGTTATATCTGCTGTATTTCGGCGCTAAAACTCCCCTGATCCTGTCCCAAGTCTTACCTTTGGCTGTTCTGATGGGGATCTTTCTAACCCTGGGTGGATTCTCTAAAACCAACGAATTGATTGCCATGCGCGCTGGTGGTGTTGGACTGCCCCGCATCATTATGCCGATCATGCTTATTGCGGGCTTAATCGGAATCGGACATTTTCTGCTCAATGAATATGTTGTTCCAGTCGGGGTGAAAAAATTCAACCATGTCATGCGCGTTGAGGTAAAAGGGAAAACCGCTGCGCTAGGCAAACGGCAGAATATCTGGTTTCGCGACCGCGACACCATGTATCACATAGATTTTAGCGGCAATGACAATACCCTGTTGTATGGCGTGAGCATATATGAACTAACCGCGGCCTTCGAACATAGGCGCTCTATAAAGGCAGCTCAGCTGGTTTTTAATGAAAATTCGTGGCAGGCGCAAGATGCATTGATTCGCGAATTCAACCCCGCTACTGAACTTTTGGAACGAGAATTCTACACAAAGCAGATCCCAATCGCGCTGAACAAAACTCCGGACGACTTCAGTTCCACCGAAAACGAGGCTGAAGAACTCAGTTATGCCGAATTGCACGACATATCTAATCAGCTGGAAAAAGCCGGGCTCAACAACACCAAATACAGGGTAGATATGCACGCAAAACTTGCCCAACCGCTGGTTTCACTCATCATGGCTCTTTTGGGAATCCCTTTTGCGCTGCAGAAATCGCGCAATATCAATCTCGGGTTGGGCATCTCTATCTGTATAATGACTGGTATGGCCTACTTCGTTACTCAGTCTACCCTTGTTGCCTTTGGCTATGCCGAAATTCTTCCCCCTGTATTAGCCGCTTGGTCTGCCAATATTATATTTTTACTGTTAAGCATCGTTCTAATTCTGTCTACTAGGGAATAATTGACACCACCGTTGGAAACAATTTCAGGATTATACATCAAACAAGCCCCACCAGATTCTACCGGTGGGGCTTGTTTGTTTTGAAACGCTAAAATGTTCTAGCTTTCATATGACCGTCTTCGGATCTACTAGCTATTTTCCTGTATACTCTCAACAAACGTCTCAGCAAACGGTTAATAACGGTAGTAATCAGGCTTGAATGGGCCATCTACGGGGATATCCAGGTATCCAGCCTGTTTTGGGGTCAGACGCGTCAGTTTGGCGCCAAGTTTATCCAGATGCAACATCGCTACTTTCTCATCGAGTATCTTGGGCAGGACATACACCTGTTTCGCGTAGCTGGCATGATTCTGCCACAATTCAATCTGCGCCAGAACTTGGTTGGCAAAACTATTACTCATTACAAAACTTGGATGTCCAGTTGCGCATCCAAGGTTTACTAAACGCCCTTTAGCTAGCAGAATAATGCTATGGCCGTCAGGCCAGATGATCTGATCCACCTGAGGTTTAATCTCTAACACCTCAAGTACAGGATCAGTAAAGAGTGAATCTACCTGAATTTCCGAATCAAAGTGCCCAATATTGCACACAATAGCCTGATCCTTCATCCTGTCCATGTGGGATCTGGTAATAACGTCAACATTACCAGTGGTAGTGACAAAGATATCCCCCCATGTACAAGCTTCCTCCATATCCACCACGCTGTAGCCTTCCATGGTCGCCTGAAGTGCGCAGATAGGATCGATCTCGGTGACAAAAACCATGGCACCCATGCCACTGAATGCCTGCGCACACCCTTTGCCTACATCCCCGTACCCCAGAACGACACAGCGCTTGCCAGCAATCATGACATCTGTGGCGCGCTTTATTCCATCAATCAAAGACTCACGGCATCCATACAGGTTATCAAATTTACTTTTGGTGACCGAGTCATTTACGTTGAACGCCGGAAACAGGAGTTTACCGTCACGTGCCATCTGATACAGACGATGAACCCCTGTAGTCGTTTCTTCGCTAACTCCGCGCATGCTGGCATTGGTGCGCTGCCAGAACTGTGAATCCTCCTCCAGGGTTGCGTTAAGGAGCCGATCTACGGTTTCAATCTCTGCGTGGTCGGTGCACACTGCGGGCACCACGCCCGTGCGGGCAAATTCTTGTTCGCGCTCCAGACCACGATGCAGTAACAACGTAGCGTCACCGCCGTCATCAACAACCAAATTGGGTCCCTCTGGGAATGACAATGCTTTTTTAGTATAAGACCAATATTCTTCAAGGGTCTCACCCTTATAGGCAAAAACTGGCACACCGGTTTCAGCAATGGCGGCAGCAGCATGGTCTTGGGTAGAAAAAATATTGCAGCTGGCCCAGCGCACCTCTGCTCCAAGATCAACCAGGGTTTCAATCAGAACGGCGGTCTGGATGGTCATGTGCAGCGACCCAGATATTCTGGCTCCGGCCAGTGGCTTACTCTCACGGTACTCTGCCCGCACTGACATCAAGCCAGGCATCTCTTTTTCTGCGATGGAAATTTCCGTGCGCCCCCAGGAGGCCAGCTTCATATCTTTAACTATGGACTCACTATGCATACTCAAAACAACACCTCATTTTTGGTTCAGTTCTGTGGTTGACTATATATACTTTGCTAATTCTCTTGCGTAAAACTCAAAGTCCGGCGCGGTTTTTAAGCGAAGCGATCCGGTCGGTTTTTTCCCAAGTAAAGTCAGGCAGCTCGCGTCCAAAATGCCCGTATGCTGCAGTTTGCGCGTAGATTGGCCGAAGTAGATCGAGGGTGTCAATAATAGCAGCTGGGCGTAGATCGAATTCCTCGCGTACGATGCGGGCAATGCGATCGGGCTCGATAGCGCCAGTTCCAAAGGTATTAATCATCACCGAGACAGGCTCAGCAACACCGATGGCGTAAGCAATCTGCACCTCGCAACACCGCGCCAATCCAGCAGCAACAATATTTTTAGCCACGTAACGGCCCATGTATGATGCGCTTCTGTCCACCTTGGATGGATCCTTACCAGAGAACGCCCCACCGCCGTGGGAACCCTGGCCACCGTAGGTATCAACAATGATTTTTCTGCCGGTAAGCCCACAATCTCCCACAGGTCCGCCAATGACAAATTTACCTGTCGGGTTGATAAAATATTTGGTATTGGCATCTACTAGCTGTGCAGGCAGAACTTTTTTTATAACCTCTTCCATCACCGCTTCTTCCACCATTTTATGTGTTGCGGTGGCGGCGTGTTGTGTTGAAATAACTACAGCGTCAATTCGCTTCGGTGTATGCCCCGCATACTCAATAGATACCTGCGACTTACCGTCCGGACGCAAAAAACCCACCACATTTTGTTTGCGCACTTTACTTAACTGTGCGGTTAAGGCATGGGCATACATGATTGGCATGGGCATAAGTTCAGGGGTGTCATCACACGCATAACCGAACATCAGGCCCTGATCACCGGCTCCCTGTTCCAGACACAGCCCCTGCCCCGGGGTTACCCCTTGGGATATATCAGGTGACTGCCGATCGAGAGTGGTCATTACCGCGCAAGTATCTGCATCGAAGCCCATGTCTGAACCTACATAACCAATTTTACGGACGGTTCTTCTGACCACTTCCGCGTAATCTACTTGTGCGCTGGTGGTAATTTCCCCCGCAAGCATTACAAGTCCAGTAGTGATAAGGGTTTCACACGCAACGCGAGAATACTTGTCTTGCTCAAGCAACGCATCGAGAACAGCATCTGAAATCTGATCAGCCATTTTATCTGGGTGGCCTTCGCTAACCGATTCGGAGGTAAACATATAATCTGTCATAGACATGGTTCGAGTACCTTTCCTTGTGTCATTAAAAGTATGTGGAATTTTTGTAGATTAAATGACCAAACGTCACAATTTACCTGAATGGCCTGATTGAGTGAACTTAAAAGCGAAAAACTAAAACAGATAAAACTCTAAAAGCTCACCGTTTAGAGAATGCATCTGTTTAATAATCCAACGCGGGGTCAGCTTCAGGGAGAAATTGGCGTAACTTTTCCTTGAGTATCCTTAGGACATCTGCCGCCGTCTTCTGTTCCATCAGGATATCTATCAACGCCTGACTGTTACAGGTGTCCCATTGGCGGATCAGTTTTTTTACCCGTGAAATCCCTTGGCTGCTCATGGAAAGCTGTGTGTAGCCCATGGCGACAAGGACAATACTAAACATGGGTTCAGCTGCCATCTCGCCACATATGCACAGATCTATCTCCGCTGAATGTGCGGCGGCTGCAATGCGTTTAAGGGCGCGCAGAATAGCAGGATGGAAGGGTTCATACAAGTAGGCAACATGCTCATTGCCCCGATCGACCGCCAGACAGTATTGAATAAGGTCATTAGTGCCGATAGAAAAAAAGTCAACCTCTGAGGCCAGAATATCTGCAACAAACACCGCCGAAGGGGTCTCTACCATGATACCAACTTCAATGTCACGCTTAAAGTTGACCCCTTCACCGTCAAGCTCCTGCATCACCTGTGTAACAATTTCTTTGGCGGCCCGCACCTCTCCCAGTCCAGAAATCATCGGGAACATCAGGCGCACATTGCCATAGGCTGAAGCGCGCAAGATGGCACGTAACTGAATGCGAAACAGGCGCTTCTCACACAAAGACATGCGGATCGAGCGCAATCCCATGGCAGGATTAGATTCATCTTCCAGACTGATATTGCTGACAAATTTATCTCCACCTATATCCAAGGTCCTGATTGTAACCGGATAAGGTGCAAACAATTCAGCGGCTTTCTTGTACGACTGAAACTGCTCTTCCTCGGTCGGGGGCTGCAAACGCGCCATGTACATGAATTCTGTTCGCAGCAATCCAATTCCCTGTGCCCCATTGTTCAACGCTATGTCTGCTTCGTGCAGAAATTCAATATTCGCCTGCATGCTGATATTTTTACCATCTGCAGTCACTGCCGGCAGCTCACAATAGCTACGCAGCTGTTTTTTATAGAACTCGTAATGGCGCTTGAGCTCCAGGTATTTCTTTAGAGTTTCCTTATCAGGGTTACATACTAGCACCCCACTATTTCCATCAACTATCACCGGGGTACTATCACCCACTAGACGGGTAATCTTTTCAAGCCCCACCACCGCTGGGATTTCCATAGAACGCGCCAGAATGGCCGTATGAGAGGTGGGTCCACCCAAATCAGTGACAAAAGCAACTACATGTTCAACATCAAACTGACAGGTGTCCGTAGGAGAAAGATCATGGGCCACTATCACGGAGCGACGTTCCAATTCACCTACCTGAGGCAGCTCCATTCCGTTAATATTGCGGATTATCCTCTCACCTACGAGTTCTACATCCGAGCCGCGTTCGCGTAGATATTCATCCTCAATCCGCTCAAATACTGCGGCAAATCGACGCAACACTTTTTTCAAAGCTCCGGCTGCATTGATTAACTCTGTACGGATCAACTCCGAAGTGGAGTCGATAAGCATAGCGTCTTTGAGAATAAGCAGTTGGGTATCGATGATATAAAAGTGCTCGGTTTTGCTCTGGCTAAGCAGATCATGCTGCACCATCTCCAGTTGTTTTCTGGATAACTCTACCGCTTCGAGAAAAGCACCTATCTCATCGTCCACCTGCTCGGGTGTTATTTTATATTTTTGAACTGAAATCCGTCTGCGGTCTAGAAGCCTGACCTCACCGATAGCTATTCCGGGAGACGCGGCAATACCGGTATAAAATTTTTGTTTCATATCAATCTTCACCAAACTTATTGTCTATCAACTGCTCTAGAGCGGCAATGGCATCCAGAGCATCGTCTCCCTGAGTTCGCACCTTGATCAAGGTGCCCTGCGGGGCGGCTAGCATAAGTATACCCATAATACTTTTGCCGTTTACCTCCTCGCCATCCTTCTCAATAAATATTTCACAAGCATATTTATTCGCAAGCTGGACAAATTGTGCGGCGGCTCTGGCATGTAAGCCCAAGCGGTTCTGGATGATGAGTTCTTTTTGTATACAATCCATAAAATACAAGACCTTATGCTTTACACATGAATGATTGTGATATTAATGGATAGAGCTGGGCAGCATAACTCCACAATTCTTATACAGCACTGCCAATAGCGCTGAAAACGATCAAGGTAAGCCCCAAAAGTACCACCACTGGCATTCTGCGACGCAGCAGAAACATGCTTATCCCGAACATAAGTATAAATGCCATAGCGAAAACAATTGTATGGTTACTCCCAAGTACGAGCTCCGTTTCAAGCCCACGCCATGCTAGCGCGGCCACTACTCCGAGCAATACAATATTTATCTGTTTGATTTTAACCGCCAAATCAGCAAGATGCAGCTGTTGGATAAGGGCGACCACCTGTGCCCCTCGAGCAAAACCCGCAGCGCTGCCCCCTATACGTACTATGATGGTTGGCAAAGTGAATACCAGTACGACTGCGATTGGCGCCCAAAAATACCCCAACAATGCCAGAATAGTTGCAATTAGAGCCGCCAACGGACGCAACCCCCCCCAAAACAATGCATCCCCCACAGCTGCCACAGGTGCCATAACCGCTGAGGGGAAGTCCTCCGCCCTGATAATTACATGTTCACCACGTGCTTGTCTTTCCTGTAAAGCAAGTTGAGCAGCTAGAACACACGGGGCACAGAAGGTATTGGTGTTGAAATATTTTAGTTGTTGAGTGGAGTTTGAGCGGTCGGAGGGCACCGCATTGATGTCAGAACGATGAATATCGCGTTGGAAAGGCTGCAAAATCCAGAGACTGCCCAATCCCTGGAATACCCTGAAATTCCAACAGGACTGCAAAAGCATGCAGCGAACATTGAGTTTAAAGATGGATTTAAGCAGATTTCTGGGGGGTTTATGCATAAAACTCAAACCTGCGTAAGAAGAAAAGTAACGCCGAAGCCAGCCCCGAAGAGAGCGGCACTGTAGCGTACAGTAATCAGGGCATAAACGGCGGCAACGCCCACAATAAACACCGCGTATATCATTATGCCTGGCCTGTGCCAAGGCAGCGCGACGAGCAACGGCAGGGTACAAACTATGCTTGCCAAGGTAGCACACAAAATAACTACCTGACTGAACAGACTCGCCACTGCAAAATTTACCAGACCCGTGGCAGGCAACCACCCTAGGGAATATAGCTCATGTGAAGTTTCGATACTCCCGAGTTTCTTTTGCACACGTCGCTCAAGCATGTCGTTAAGACGACGTGCGCCGATCTCTACTAAGCGCCCCAGTGGAGAAAATACGACTGCAAAAAAAAACAGCGCAAGTAACAGCACCTGCTCGGGGAGCACTTCTGCTAGCTGTGGACTTAGCCCGCAGAACAGAAATACTGCCGTAATGGTACTCTGGGTGTCATCCGGCGCGATAGCTGCCCCAACGGGTAGGCGCATGAGCCACAAAAGTTCCATCGCAGCCCCAAGCAGCAACCCTGCCGCATAGTCTCCCATGATCAAACCGCATAGGCTGCCGCACACAACAGGCCGACACAACATACTCTGCGCCAGAGCCGTCCTATCGAGCCCTGCTAGGACACAAAGAAGCAGCAGGAGCAACCACTGTACTGCGCTTAAATCAGTTGCCCAGGTCATGGTTCATACAGTTCCAGTATTGTGCTCTATCGCTCGGTACGCATTGAGCAGTCACCTCTACCCCCAACTGGGTAAAGCGGTCTAAAATATGGGTATCACTATCATCCACAGCCAAAGTGCGCGATATGCAGCGTTTCCCTTGCGCTAGATGCATGTTGCCGAGATTAAGACGGGAAAACTCCAGTCCATTTTCGTAGGCACTAAGCGCATCCTGAGGGGTAGCAAACAATACCAGCAGGTTATGTTTGCGCTCAAGATGGCACTTACTCAGTGCCGGGAGCTCCTCTAAGGAGCATATTTTCACCTGCAGGCTGTGGGGGACGCTACTGAGCATGAGCTGTTTACGAAAAGGATCTTTGGCTACAACATCATTAACAACCAAAATATAGTCTGCACGCACATGGGGAATCCACGCCTCAAGCACTTGACCATGAATCAGGCGATTATCAACCCGTGCCAGCACTACCGACATCATCCCTCCATCCCGCCCAGAATTTCCCTGGTATTTATGATACTTTTCTTCCCATAGCGCAGAAGAAAATCGGCCAAGTCCCTCACTGGCATCGAATCTCTACTGCCGCAAAACTTAAGCAGCATGGGCAAGTTTACCCCATTGACTATCTCCACCCCTGGAGTCCCAAGAAAGCGGTTGGATATGTTTGCCGGGGTACCGCCAAACATATCGGTCAGTATAATTACCCCATCTCCTTCAGGGTTTACCTCTGCTATAGAGGCACTTAATTGCGCATATATTGCTTCAATATCTGCGCCCGGTTCGATGGCAAACGCACGCGCCTGAGGCAATGACCCCATTATGGATGCAGCAGAACGCAACATTTCAGCCGCGATACCACCGTGCGCCGCAATAATCAAACCGATCATCATCTCTCCCTGACTAAATCACGATGTGAAACCCTCACATTATATGCATCGGCCACTAATCCCGCATGCAGTTCCTCTGCAATAGCTACACTGCGATGCTTACCACCAGTGCATCCGATAGCAATGGTCAGATAGCTCTTCCCTTCAGCCTTGTATAGAGGCAGCATAAATAGTAGCCAGGCGGCAGTACGCTGCAGAAATTCTGTTGCAACGGGCTTATCCAGAACATACCTTGCCACATCAGGGTCAAGACCACACTGGGGGCGCAAGGCTTCGATGTAATGAGGATTAGGCAGGAAACGTACGTCGATAACTAGATCTGCACCAACAGGCAACCCATAGCGAAAGCCAAATGATAGCAGGCGTATCCCCATAGATGCTCCAGCACTGGCATCAGTGTACAAATGACGCAACACACTGGCTTTGAGTTCATGTACCGACAGGGAACTGGTATCAATGATAGCTGTGGCCATATTGCGCATCTCCGCCAACATTAAGCGCTCTGCGGCAATGGACTCAACCAGCCCTTCCGAGTTAAGCAGTGGATGACGACGTCTGGTTTCAGAAAATCGCCGGATTAAAATATCGTCGGCAGATTCCAGGAAAAGAATATCTGGTTCGTACCCGGCAGCCTTAACTGTTTCTATGCAGGCTTTACCCTCCCCAGAAAAGTGTGGAGTGCGCACATCCATCACCAGCGCTATACCGGCAGATTGGGCCAGCGGCTTTTCCCTATTCAGCTGAAGAAACTGCGGCACAAGGGCAAGAGGGAAATTATCAATGACGTAGAAGCCCTCATCTTCCAGTACCCGTGCCGCCGTAGTCCGTCCTGAACCCGACAATCCTGTGACAATGATTAGACGCACTATTTACTCCAGATTGTCCCCTATAATATGATGGGAATGTTGTTGTGCCACTTCTGCCATGCGTTTTTCCAGCCGATCCTGAAACTCACGTGCACTGTTGTATCCCATTTCTTTAAGAAGTTGATTGCGCGCTGCAACCTCAATGATAGATGAGATGTTACGTCCAGAGCATACCGGAATCTTCAGGAGTGGAATTTTTATATCCATAAGTTCAAAATATTGTTCATCAATCCCGAGGCGATCATACATCTCACCATTTTGCCATTCAGTCAGTTTAATCGCGACATCAATCTTTTTACGTTCCCGTATGGCGGAAACCCCGAACAGATGCTTGATGTTGATTATACCAAGGCCCCTAATCTCCATGTGATAGTGAAGCAAGTCGCTACCTTCACCAAAGAGCACCGCAGGTAATTTTGTGCGTACTTTTACCACATCATCGGCAACCAGGCGATGTCCGCGTAAAATCAGGTCAAGGGCGCATTCACTCTTGCCAATGCCGCTCTTCCC
Organism: Desulfuromonadaceae bacterium; assembly: GCA_034006915.1. Classification (GTDB taxonomy): domain Bacteria; phylum Desulfobacterota; class Desulfuromonadia; order Desulfuromonadales; family Desulfuromonadaceae; genus JAIVHC01. The sequence goes on from JAVERW010000001.1 coordinate 77,236, forward strand.
CATAAGAAGTACGCCAACCCCAAACACATCAACCAACACCCCATGGACGGAAGTTTCAGGTAGCAGGCGTTCTTCCAGAAACCGGCTTATGAGGGAGATAAAAGTGGAGCTCTGTAACTGGGTGCGTAGCAGAGGGATTGAATATTTACGGGTTTTTTCCAGAAGGACCGTCGGTATCATCTGTCCTTTGGTTACAATCATACAAGAGAAGCCCAAGGCGCAAAACCGTTCTACATTGCACTCAACAGCCTCTTCGGACAGGGTTTTAAGAAAACTGAGCTCGGTAGATCCAAGAATTTGCACTCGGGATGGGTGCAGAAAATTTAGGTGTCCGGCCAGTGCCAAGCCGGGCTTTTGTATACGATGTGACTCAATTAGTTTGTCCAGGCCATCTGTGCCAGAGACTAACTCCAGCTCAAGCCCGGTATCTTTTTCAGCTAACAGACGTTTTACACTGAGTTTTTTCATGCGTATCCCGTGTATTCAGACACTATCTTCAGCGCGGATGATTTTATAAATAACCTCTGCATTATTTGCTTCTAGCAATTCAGTACGAACATCTTGTTTTTTGAGTAATTTAGAAATTCGAGCCAAAGTCTTCAGGTGGGCACTGACAGATTCTTCTGGTGCAATAAGCAAAAAAAACAGGTGAGCTGGCTTACCATCCATGGAGTCAAAATCGACCCCCTTGATGCTGCGCCCAAAAGCCAGATACATCTGGTCAATATCTGCGATCTTGCCATGCGGAATTGCCACCCCGCTACCGATACCAGTGCTGCCAAGACGTTCGCGTTCCTGCAACACCGACAATACCTGCGCGCGGTCAAGGGGGGCCGCACGCAGCATGACATCAGTCATCTCTTCGAGCACCTGATCTTTGGTTTCAGCCCGTAGTTCCGCCTCGACAGCTGAAACATTTAGTAGTTCCACTATAGTCATATTGATTCTTTGTCAGAATTCCGGGCGCGGCGGCACTGCGCCGCGCCCGGAATTCTGCTAGTTAGCGTTCGGGAATAATCAGGCCGTAGTTACCATCTTTGCGACGATAAATAACATTTACTTCTTCGGTGCTATCATCGGTAAAAACCAGGAAATCCTTATACATAAGATCCATCTGCATTACAGCTTCATCTACAGACATGGGTTTGATAGAAAAACTCCGGGTGTTAACAACTCTAGGCTCATCCTCACCTTCATCGATGCTTGCAGCTTCAATGATTGTTTTGGTGATGTTGCGGCCCTTACCCTTACGGGGTGAGTGATCCTTCAGCTTTTCCTTATAACGTTTGAGCTGGCGTTCGATTTTATCTACAACTGCGTCGATAGCCGCGTACATATCCTCGTTAACTTCAGCGGAAGCCTTGATAGTAACCCCCTTAGCAGTGAGGACCACTTCGGCGATATTACGAATTTTTTTCTCAACTTCCAGAACCGCCTGGGCTTCTATTGGTTCCTCGATATATTTTTTTACCCGGGTGAGTTTTTCTTCTACATACGCACGCACAGGTTCGCTGCTGTCCATGTGACGAAAGGTTACGGCTATCTGCATAAATTAGTCCTCCACAGTGCTAAAAATAACGCTTGCGCGCGGTTGATGAGCGGATTCCTAGCATCTCTCGATACTTGGTAACAGTACGTCGAGCTATATTAATCCCCTCTTCTGCCAATATCTTTACAATTTTCTGATCTGAGTAAGGCTTTTGCGAATTTTCGGCAGCTACAATATCCTGTATGCGGCTTTTAACCGCCGTTGCAGCCATATCTTCACCAGTAGATGTACCGATACCACTGTTGAAAAAATACTTCAACTCAAACAACCCCTGCGGAGCCTGGAGATATTTATTGGTGGTAACTCGACTGATGGTTGACTCGTGCATTTCAATATCTTCCGCCACATCTCGCAAAACTAGCGGCTTAAGATAGCTAATCCCTTTGTCGAAAAATTCACGCTGAAACTTCACTATACTCACAGTTACACGGTAGATGGTTTTCTGACGTTGATAGATGCTCTTCAGCAACCACTGTGCCCCACGCATTTTTTCCTGTAAATATTCACTGGTTTTTTCATCAAGCTTTTGTTTTACGATATTTGCATAATATGAGCTGATGCCAAGATTCGCCAGCCCGTCATCGTTCAGAGTAACGATGTAATCATCCTCTTTTTTGTGGACAAAAACATCAGGAGTTATGTATTGAACATCAGCGTTGGCAAACACGCTCCCCGGGTAAGGATCAAGTTCGCGGAGCACTCGAGCTGCGGAGTATACTTCCTCCTCAGTAACTTTGCACTTTCTTGCTATTACATTGTAGCGCCTAGTTTCTAATTCGGCACTATACTGCGTGACTAAAATATCGGCCAACGAGCCTTCCAAACCAAGAGACTTTAGCTGTAGATGCAGACACTCACTCAAATTCCTAGCCCCTACCCCTGGCGGATCCAACTGCTGGACCACTTCGAGCGCACGAACGAGCAAATCTTCTGATATATGAAACTGGTGGCACAATTCATCCAGCGTCGAACACAGGTAACCAGCTTCATCGAGGTTCCCTAATATTGCCCCAGCTGCCTGAACCACATCTTCTGGATAGCGTCCGAGCTGAAGCTGCCATAACAAATGAGCTTGCAGGGTTTCGGTTACCCTGAGGGTATTATCGTAAGCAGGCAGATCCTCATCTCCACCTTCAGCTATACTCCCTCCTTGGGTGTAACCCTGCAGATAGGTCTGCCAGTCTTCAATACTCCCCAGGTCATCGGGTTCACCCACTTCGGCGGTATCTTCAGTTCTAGCTGCCTCTTCCGCTGCTTCTTCTTTTGTACGCTCCTGGGTGTCAGATTCGACCTCGAGGCTGTCTCCCTTTTCCAGCACAGGATTTTCTTCTAGCTCCTGTTCGACCACCTCTTCAAGCTCAACACGTGAAAGTTGCAGCAGTTTGATCGCCTGCTGCAATTGCGGCGTCATAACCAGCTGTTGGCTGAGTTTTAGTTGTTGTCGAAGTTCCAAGGCCATGAAGCCATCCAATCTTTAGCTGAAATGGATAAAACACATAATAAAACCAAGGTTTCTGCACCGATAGCACCTCATGATACAGGGTTTCTGGTTCAGACACAAATCTGCGCACCAACTATAGGCGAAAATCTTCCCCAAGATATATCTGCCGCGCCCTTGGACTAGTAGCAATCTGCTCCGGACTACCCTCCTCCAGTACCTGTCCGTCATTAAGGATGTAAGCACGGTCGCATACTCCCAGAGTTTCCCTGACATTGTGGTCTGAAATCAAGATCCCGATGCCTCGGTGCTTAAGACTTATGATTATTTTCTGGATATCAATTACCGCCAGAGGATCGATGCCAGCAAAGGGTTCATCCAGAAGAATAAAGCGAGGGTCGATCACCAGTGCCCGCGCAATCTCCGTGCGGCGACGTTCCCCCCCAGAAAGTGCGTAACCGGGTGAATTTGCGACATGGGTTAAACGAAATTCTTCGAGTAATTCCTGCAGGCGCTCTTCACGTTGTTGCTTATCATCCAGGTGATATTCCAGCACAGCAAGCAGATTTTCCTTCACACTCAGTTTGCGAAATACTGACGCTTCTTGGGGAAGGTATGCAAGGCCAGTTGCAGCACGTTTATACATAGGCCAATGGGTAATTTCGACTTCATCCAAAACAACCTTGCCACTGTCAGGACGAACCAGACCAACAATCATATAAAACGATGTGGTCTTGCCTGCACCATTGGGGCCAAGCAGCCCTACCACTTCTGCTGAGTTAAGGTTGAGGCTGACTTCCTTGACTACATTTCTGCCACCATAGGATTTACACAGGGAGTCTGCCTGTAATCTGTGGTTACTCATGGTCGCCCGGCACAAACGTAGCATTTACCCTTTTTTGCGCTCCACCTTCAACGATACTGCGCTCATCGTTTAGATATACCGTTATTTTTTCCCCACTGACAGTATTAGTGCCCTGGATTACTTTCGGGGAACCAGTTAAAATTATGGCGCTATCTGCATAAACATACTCAGCGCGTTCTCCCGTTGCTATTCGCTCATTTTGCACAATTCGCACGGCTCCACTGGCAACGATTTTCAGTATGCTTCTGTTGTTTTTATCCACAGTACCAGCCTCATTATTCTGCTCCGGAGTCTGGGCGTAATAAACCTCGAGTTGGTCTGAATAGATGGTGGCGTTATCTTGCTTTGCCACCACATCACCCTTGAAGATAAAAACCCCCGCTTTATCATCAGCATCCAAGGAATTCGATGAGATATTAACCGGCTGGTCTGAATCATGGGTCACTTCATCTTGGCCCCATGTCAATGCCGGCACCAGCATGAGGGTCAACCACAGGCACAAGCCTGAAAAGATTATTCTATCCTGCATGGGTTTTCTCCCGTCGCGTTGATTACATTTTGGCTGAATGGCTTATCTTTTTGCTCACCTGCCAAAGTAAATCTGCGCTTTGACATCACTGCGAAGGTGCAAAATACGGGGTTCTATGAGATATGTCATCCCTTGACCCTGAATTTTGATTTTATCCGATTCCAACTCAACGAAGGCCGCGGTTTTGACCATCCCGTCGACGCCTCCAGCTTGGGCGCGGGGTGAATCGCGCCTGTCTATCTGTTCTTGTAGTCGAGGGTGTTCCCGCTCAGTTGTTGGGTTACCCACATATTCCAACACTTGGGTTTTAAGTCGATAACCTTTCGCCATGGTCATAACAACATTGCCGCGCGCTTCAATCGTCTCTAGCTCAAGGTCAGCCTCTGCTTCAGCTGCGGTCATGATAATATTATCGGCCGCTGTATCTCCGAAAAACTCAGCCTGCACTTCTTCCAGCAGAGTTTTATTGCGTTCAGTGTCGTGCGTGCCGCGCGCTGCATTCAGTTTCCACTTAGTACGACCTGCTTCTAGCTGAGTATATCTAAAATCAGACAACGCAGCATCTGCCTCCACAGCAATATCTTCGGCGATCTGCTCTGGCGGCGTCAAACGCTCACGTGTAAAGACCATGAGCACTACACCGACACTCAAAGACAGCATAAGAACCAGAAGCAACGTGCGAATTTTCTGCCGGGTGAGAATCATGATATCTCTACAGTTTCAGAGGCTGTATACGTGTGTGGGCAATGAGTATGAACAGCCTTGGTATGGTTAGATTTTATCACTCAAAGTAGCGTGCAGTAACCTCTTCCCATCTGCCACTTTGTTTCAAAATGAGGTCACACACTTCGCGCACGGCGCCCTTACCCCCGCCAACGCTGGTAACATAGTCAACCCAAGGACGCAGCTCTACAACCGCATCTGCGACGGCAACAGCAAACCCGACTCTACGCAGTATCGGGAGGTCAATCAGATCATCGCCTACATACGCTATCTGGGCGTCAGTTAAACCTGTGTCTTGCAAAATTTGCTTATAGGGTTCCAGCTTGTTCTTTGCGCCCTGAAATACTCTGGTGATACCAAGTTCTGCGGCGCGCTTTAAAACAACATTTGACTCTCTGCCGGTGATGATGCCCACCTCTATCCCGGCGCGCTGCAACAATTTAAGTCCATGCCCATCACGCACATGAAAACGTTTGGTCTCCACGCCGTTGTTATCATATGCGATACCTCCATCAGTCATCACCCCATCGACATCGAGGAGCAACAAACAAATATTTTGCATCTGTTCTTTGATCATACTACACCAGCCTTTAACAGATCGTGCAGGTGAACTATCCCGATAGGAATGGATGAATCCTCGGTTTCAAACACAAACAGCGACGTTATTTTATGCTCTTCCATACGCTGCAGTACTCGCGCCGCAAGGTGCTGACGCAACACCCGCTTGGGGTTTGTGGTCATAACCTCTTCAATGCTGCGTTCCAGGCAGTGGGTATTCTCCTCCAGACAACGGCGCAAGTCTCCATCAGTAAACACGCCGGCAAGGCTGCCATCAGCAGCAGCAACGCCGGTTACCCCCAACTTCTTACTGGTAATTTCAAACAACGCTTCTTTTACCGATGTATTTACACGCACCATGGGGATTTCATCCCCAGCATGCATAAGATCTTCAACTTTGAGAAGCAGGCGCTTACCCAATGTACCACCCGGATGAAACAGAGCAAAATCCTCAGCCCTAAAATTGTGCAATCTGAGCAGGGCCACGGCCAAGGCGTCTCCCATGACCAGAGTGGCGGTGGTGCTGGCGGTAGGAGCTAAACCTAAAGGGCAGGCTTCCTGTTCCACTGAAATATCCAGAGAAACGTCACCAGCACCGGCGAGGGTACTCTTCATATTCCCGCTCATAGTTATAAGTTTCAGCCCTAAACGCCGGATAACGGGGAGGATTTTGATAATCTCCTCTGTTTCGCCGGAGTTTGATACTGCTAAAACCACGTCGCCCTTCATGAGCATCCCCAAATCGCCGTGAATCCCTTCGGCTGGGTGCAAAAAAAACGCTGGAGTACCGGTAGAAGCCATGGTCGCAGCGATTTTTTGGCAGATGAGCCCCGACTTGCCCATTCCGGTTATCACTACCCGCCCAGTGCACGCAGCTATCATCCTTACCGCTTCGCAGAACACTCCATCAATGCGGTGTTCTAGTGCGGTAACTGCCTGAGCCTCGATCGCAACAGTCTTTTTTGCATCTTGGATAAGATCTTTATCTTCAAGCATCTTTTTTTACCACCCTATCGATATCGAGTAATGGCTGGAGCATCCCTTCTAGATCGCGCAGATAAAGGGAATTGGGCCCATCGCAGCGCGCCTTATCTGGGTCGTCATATACTTCCCAGAACAGCCCATCAATACCAACAGCGACCGCTGCTCGCGACAGAGCGGCGACATGTTCACGCTGCCCTCCTGAATGTCCCCCTGCACCTCCGGGGAGTTGCACCGCATGCGTAGCATCGAACACCACTGGGCACCCCAAATTGCGCATAATGGGCAGAGAACGCATATCTACTACCAAATTGTTGTACCCAAAGCTGGCACCTCGCTCCGTTAACACTATATTTTCATTGCCAGTAGAGCGGATTTTATCCACTACGTGCTGCATATCCCATGGAGCCTGGAACTGACCCTTTTTGACATTCACAATTTTTCCGCTTTCGCCAGCCGCCACCAGAAGGTCGGTCTGGCGACACAGAAAAGCCGGGATCTGTATGATATCCAGAACCTCTGCAGCAGATTTGATCTCAGCTACGGCATGTACATCAGATAGAACTGGCACACCAAACTCTTCCTTGATTCGCGCCAGAATATCCAATCCAGCATCTATGCCGGGGCCGCGAAAGGAATCCACCGAAGTGCGATTTGCCTTATCATATGATCCTTTGAATATCAGGCCTATCCCAAGGCGAGAGCAGACATTCGCCAGGGCAGCGGCAATACTACGTGCTTTATCCAGATCTTCAAGCACACATGGGCCTGCGATTAAGACGAAACCGCCTTTACCCCCCAAAGTCACGTTACCTGTCTGAATTGTATCGACCTGCATCAACACTCCCTTTCGCCAGAGGTTGCTTCTTCCGCGGTTGATTCTCTGTAGTGCAAACAAGCCCCGACGAAGGATTCAAACAGCGGATGGGGATCCATGGGTCGGGAGCGAAACTCTGGATGAAACTGGCACGCCAGAAACCAGCGAAGCTGCGGCAATTCAACAATTTCAACTAGATTCTTTTTAGGGTTTATTCCAGAAATTACTAGTCCAGCCTGCTCCAAAGTTTTACGGTAGGCATTATTGAATTCGTAGCGGTGTCGATGGCGCTCGTAAATGGTCTTCTGCCCATAGATGCGATGAGCCAGACTTCCTTCCACCATTTCACACTGATATGCTCCCAAACGCATGGTGCCCCCGACATTATCGAGGTTTTTTTGTTCATCCATGATATCAATCACGGGATTTTTAGCTTCTGCCCTAAATTCTGCGGAGTACGCATCATCAAGGTTGCTGACATTGCGCGCGAATTCAACGACTGCCATCTGCAAGCCCAGGCAAATCCCAAAAAATGGGATATTATTTTCACGTGCATAGCGCACCGCGGCAATCTTCCCTTCACTGCCGCGTGCTCCAAAACCGCCAGGCACCAAAATCCCATCTACATCGGCAAATGAATCGCCGATACCGTGGCGCTCTAGAGCCTCAGAATCAACATACTTAAGATTTACGCGACTATCATTGGCGATACCACCGTGGATAAGAGCTTCCGAAAGTGACTTATAGCTCTCGGTTAATTCTACATATTTGCCCACAATGGCGATAGAGGTTTTCGTTGCCGGTTCCTTGACGCGGCGTACGATATTTTTCCACACAGACAGATCAGGGGCCTTGGTCCAAATCCCCAATCCGTCTACAATGCGCTCATCCAGTCCCTGGTCGTGGTAGACCACCGGCACTTCATAAATGGAGGCCACATCTCTGGCAGTTATTACGGCCTCTTCCTTAACATTGCAGAACAGAGAAATCTTGCTTTTCATATCGCGCGGGATTTCTCGGTCGCAACGACACAGAAGGATGTCAGGCTGAATTCCGATTTCGCGCAACTCTTTGACGCTGTGCTGGGTAGGCTTGGTTTTCAATTCCCCAGCTGATTTCAAGTAAGGAACTAAGGTCAAGTGAATATACAAAACATTTTCATGCCCCAGATCGGTGCGAAACTGGCGAATCGCTTCAAGAAAAGGCAAGGATTCTATGTCGCCGACGGTGCCACCCACTTCGACAATGGCCAGATCTGCCCCGCGGGCGTTGTCGATAATTTTATGTTTGATCTCGTTGGTAATATGGGGAATTACCTGCACTGTGCCACCCAGATAGTCGCCGCGCCGTTCTTTGCGGATTACGCTGTCATATACTTGTCCGGTGGTAAAATTAGACTTTCTCGACAGGCGTGCAGAGGTGTAACGCTCATAGTGTCCCAGATCCAAATCGGTTTCAGCACCATCGTCGGTAACAAAGACTTCACCGTGCTGAAAAGGGCTCATAGTACCGGGATCAACGTTAATATACGGGTCAAGCTTCTGCATGGCCACGCGTAAACCACGGGCCTCCATCAGTGCTCCAATTGAAGCAGCGGCTAAGCCTTTACCCAAGGACGAAACCACGCCCCCAGTTACAAACAGAAACTTGGTCTTCATTTGGTGATCTCCTGCGTTTTGAATATAATATTCAAGGGATAAGCGAAGTATTTGAAGTTACAGCAAAAGGGCACAACAATACACTTTATGAGATAAAAAGTAAAAAGCAAAAAACCGATGTCACGCAAGAGTCGCATCGGTTTAGACCTCCAAAATGCGAGCCGGTCAGGCACACATTTCACTGATGGCATTAAATATTTCAGCGTTGTCTCCACAGCGCAGTTTTTACCTTCTCCAGATCTTCCGGGGTATCAACCCCCATACTCTGATGGTCGGTCAGCGCCACGTGGATGCGGTATCCATGCTCAAGAACACGCAATTGCTCAAGTTTTTCTGCACGTTCCAACACTGTAGGTTGCAAAAGCGGATAGCGCAGAAGAAAATCACGCCTGTATACGTAAAGACCGATATGCCTGTACCCGTACACACTCCCTTGCTCAACTGCAAGATCACGGGTGTAAGGAATGGGCGCACGGGAGAAATACAGCGCAGATCCCCCCTGATCGGTAACCACCTTAACCACGTTGGGATTGGTAAAATCCTCCGGGTTGTCAATTATGGTCATCAAGGTGCCCATATTGATATCCTGTCGTGCCCGCAGTGGCGCGACGGCGGCATCAATCATGGCAGGTTCAATCATGGGCTCGTCGCCCTGTACATTTACTATCAGCTCAACACCATCAAGCGCTTCGGCCACCTCAGCCAACCTGTCGGTGCCCGTTTCGTGTTCAGTGGAAGTCATCACAACTCTGGCACCAAAGGCGCGAGCTGCATTGAAGATACGTTCATCATCGGTAGCCACAATTACGTCATCGACCAACTTTGCCTTCAGGCTGCGCTCGTATACATGCTGCAACATGGGTTTGCCATGAATATCTGCCAAAGGTTTGGCTGGAAAACGAGTCGAAGCATAACGCGCCGGGATTATGGCAATAACCTGCATGGAATTATCCTGAACTACAGAAGTCAAAGGGTAAGGTATTTATCGGTGTCTCTACTTTTTCTGACACACGGGGCACTGTCCATAAATTTCCAGGCGCCGATGAGATAGTGTGTAGTTGTGTGCCGAGGCGGCTTTTTGCAACAAAAAGTCGATCTGGGTATCTTCAAATTCTACGATGCGAGCACATTTCTCGCAAATCAGGTGATAATGGTGCTCTTCACCGGTATTGGCTTCATATCTGGTTTGACGATCTCCAAAGTGTCTTTCAGCCGCAATGCCACTTTCAGACAGCAGCTTCATGGTTCGATACACAGTGGCGTACCCAATATTCGGATGCTTTTTGCGCAACCTGATATACAACTCTTCAGCAGACAGATGCGAAGGGGAAGACAAGAAGGCGTCCAATATAATTTTCCTCTGGCGCGTAACCTTTAAATTATGTTTAGCCAGATATGCGCGAAACTGTTCCTGCATTGAATGCATTCAATCTCCTGCGTCTTACAAGTGAAAATCAAGCGGCTGCCAACCTGGCATAATCCCCTTTGCTTATGCCCAGAAGGCCAAGCATATAATCTATTAAGACAACTACAACTTTGGACACTCCGCTTTAGACACTTTACAGACTACGCAGAAAATCCACAACACTGGGCTGCATCCAGTCAATCGCACCAACTACGTGTTCGACGATATTGCCGTTACGATCAATGATAAAGGTCTCGGGGAATCTGGACACATGGTAAAGACGCTGTACACGCGCATCCTGATCAAACAGAATCGGGAAACTGTGTGACTTGTTAGCAAGAAAATCAGTTACTGCCTTTGGTCCGTTTTCTTCTATGTTAATCGCAAGCAGTTCTACCCCATGAGTTCTAAGTTGCTGATATAATACTTCCATAGAAGGCATTTCCTGCCGACACGGTGGACACCAGGTCGCCCAGAAATTTACCAACACCACCTGGCCGCGCAGATCAGAAAGGGTGACCTCTTTACCCTGCATATCTGTCAGGGTGAAATCAGGTGCGACCTTCTCTGGTGCGTCGGCTTCACGAACCTGAGCCTGAGACAGGGTGGTATCTGCTCTATCGCACGCGGTTACACTTCCAACCACAAGACACAGTACAAAAAAAATACCGAAAACCTTAGAAACGCTATTGAACATTCTTGAATTCCTTGTAAATAAAATTAAGTAAAACACCACGTGATGGGCAAAATCGCCTCGCGTAATCGTCCGATACAAATCACCCTATATGACCGCTCCATACCTAACACACTGAATATTTTTTTTCACTGGAAAATGTCCTACCCCGTACCCCGTAAGCCATGCCAGCAAATGCCGCTCTGCTCAGTACCAACCAGATTGGCACTTATCAAACACCACCTGCAGACGTAGCTCCTGACTGCAGTTTCCTTAATAGATTGACCCCAAAGCAAAGGCTGTGAAATACTCGCGTAACTGTGCGTGATTTTCCTGAAACGTAAGCATATCAGCAACAGTGCACAGAGGAACACTTATATTGCAGCCAATGCGCCTGAACATAGAAATTACATGTGCAAGATTGACGTAGGAGTAGATGTGGGACGTTTATTCACTGCTTTCCCTGTAGGTGAACGCTTAAATATCGTGCCGGAACAGGACGCAAAGGCACCCAAACTGGACACTAACCCCAACCAGACACGCATGGATCTAGTCATGTCAGCAGGCGCGTTCGGCTCAGGTGAACATGAAACCAGTGCCAGCTGCTTAGAAGAACTGGAACTGCTGAAAAATCTTCACGGCAAAAAGGTGCTCGATTTAGGCAGCGGCACCGGCATTCTTGCAATCGCTGCGCTAAAACTCGGAGCTGCATCCGCTTTGTGCGTCGACATCGAATCTAGAGCTGTGGAAACCTGCACATATAATTGCAAGCTCAATCAGGTTGAGAATCAGGTGCAACATTGTTGTGGCACCGTTGCGGATATCGGCACTGATTCGTTCGACTTGATCATTGCCAACATCTACGGAGACATCCTCATCGATGTGGCGGCGGAGTTGGTGGCGCACTCAAGACCCGGCAGCACGATTCTCCTTTCCGGCATCTTATACGAGTACAATTTCGACGTACGCCAGCGCTACCAACGTCTGGGTTGCACCGTACTAAAAAACCGGATGCTCGACGAGTTCAGCACCATATTGCTTAAGCGTGAGCAGGTGTAGGTTTAAGCACACCGTTAACTCTGCGGCGGCAAAAGAGACGGTAACGGCTGCGCCTTTTTACACACCTCACCAGGGTCAACTGGGTTTTTCTTTGCCATAAACTCATCAAACATGGCTCGATCAATGGTTTCCTCTGTCAGAAGCATTCCAGAGAGTTCCTGCAAAATCACTCGATTCCCCACAATGATTGCAGCAGCGCACTTTTCCGCCTGTTCCACCAAGGCCCTGATCTCCTGATCGATAATCCATGCGGTTCTATCGCTGAAATTTTTCTCTGAGGCTAATTTACGCCCCAGAAAAGGATGTTCCTCCCCACGCGGATAACTCAAGGCCCCAAGGGCTTCGCTCATACCCCATTGGCACACCATTTTTTCCGCCAGATCCATCACCTGCTTCAGGTCGTTCTGAGCCCCAGTAGAATATTCCCCAAACATCTCTTTTTCAGCCGTACGTCCACCAAGCATGACACTCATTCGACCCAGCAGATAGCTACGTGGATAATAGTATACATCATCATCTGGCAACTGCTGGGTAAGACCTAATGCCTGGCCGTGTGGAATTATGGTTATCTTGTGCACTGGATCGGCTCCAGGCAGCAGGCGCGCCACTAGAGCATGACCCGCTTCATGTACTGCCGTGATGCGTTGTTCAAGCTCTGATAAAATCAATTTCCGTTCCATTCCCATGAGCTGCCGATCTTTAGCGCGCTCAAAATGCACATTGCCTACCCGTTCTGCATTTTCGCGCCCAGCTATCAGGGCGGCTTCGTTGCATAAACTCTCCAGATCAGCACCAACCATCCCTGGCGTCCCCTTGGCGATAGCCTCAAAATCAATATCATCTTCCAGGGGTATATTGCGGGTGTGGATACGCAATATCTTCTCCCGATCGCGCCAGTCCGGCCGTCCCATAACCACCTGGCGATCAAAACGTCCTGCGCGCAAAAGTGCTGTATCCAATACATCGGGGCGATTGGTCGCTGCCATGACAATAACTTCATCGTTTGGGGTGAAACCATCGAGCTCTGACAGGAGTTGATTGAGGGTTTGCTCACGCTCGTCGTTCCCCCCTCCAAGACCTGTGCCACGTGCGCGGCCGACTGCATCCAGTTCATCCACAAAGATAATGCTTGGCGCATTTTTTTTCGCAGTTTTGAACAAATCACGTACCCGGCTCGCCCCGACACCGACAAACATTTCAATAAACTGCGAAGCAGAAATACTGTAGAAAGGCACCCCTGCCTCACCCGCAACAGCACGCGCTAGAAAGGTCTTCCCCGTTCCTGGAGCACCCGCAAGGAGAATCCCACGTGGAACTCTGCCTCCAAGCCGGGCAAAGCGCTGGGGGTCGCGCAGATAGCTGATAATATCGCTTAACTCCTGTTTTTCCTCCTCAAGACCGGCTACATCTGCAAATGTCACCCCTTTCTTATCATCCAGATACAACTGCGCTCCGGATTGCCCCACCTTCCCCATCATGTTGCCGCCAATACCACCCTGACGCCGCATTCTGGAAATAAAAAACCACCACACCCCGATAATCAAAATCCAAGGGAGCAGGCTCAGCACTATCTTGGCCCACACGGGTGTATCTTCAACAGTTTTAGCTTCAATGGCAACGTCGTGCTCTTCGAGCAACGGAAGCAAGCTTGGATTGTCCACCTGCGGCAATGTGGTTTTAAAACGGATATACTCTTCGGTCTGTGTTCCTGCGTGCTCTCCAGTCTGCGGCTGTTCACCCTGCGGAGAGGGTTTAAATATTCCACTTTGCGCACCCTGTTGCTCAAGGGCGAGAGGCTGCTTAAAGCGTCCGCTGAGTGTCTCACCTTCAAGCAGGACCTCTGCCACCTGCTCTTTCTTAAGGGCCTGGATAAAACGACTATAGGATATTGACGCCTGCGGCTCCTGCGGCTGTGAAGGGAAAAAATACGCAAACGCTGCGTTGAGTGCAATAATTGCAAGCATGAACAGCACTACTCTGTTCCAGCTGGATTTCATAGACTTTATCTCTCCATTATCAGGTATCGGGGGTAAGACTTACTTTGTTGATTCTAGCAGAGCTGTGGTAGCAGGCAAAGCAGGATCACACCAAAGGCTGCTTGCAGTAGCATATGAAACGTTACTCGCAGCATGGAGCCCCAATCTGTCAGGGTTTTATTTCTATGTTAAGCAACCTGACTAATTCCCCTGGTTGTGTAGAACGCATTATGCGTGCGATGGCCTGAGGGTGCTCGGGACTTAAAGTAATAGAAATCTTCGCTGGATTTTGAATAAAATCCGTCAGCACTTTTATACTCTGACGTGTAAATTCATCTGATTCTTGCTCAAGCATAATTTCAGCGTTGTGCGCAAACATCTCCTTCATGGTCGCAAGGCTCATACCGCGACTCTGCGCTTCTGCTTCCATAAGACGATCAACAAGGGAAGCATCGGTATATTCAAACGTTGCTGCATGGATCGTAATTCGCGGTAAATTGAACAAAAACGCTATGGGCATCTCTGGATCGTAACTAATATTACCAAGCGTAAAGCTAAGCTCCAATTGTCCTACGTTGTCAGCACCAAAGCTTAGACGATTAACTGATAGCTCTTTCTTATCGACATTATACGCATAGCCAAGTTCTGCATTGGCCAACAAACTCGAATTATAACCGAGAGCTTCAAGCATCCGCACGCTATCTGAAGAAAACCCACTTACCTCAATCCCCTCGAACAAAACATTCATTCGAGCTGGAATCTCGGAATACACCGCAATATTGCTCATTAATATTTGCGCAATCTTGATTGTCTCAGATGTATATGCAGATTTTGCTGAAACATTTTCCAACGTCACACTTTTGTCCAACAAGTTGGCCTTCACTTTGGCATAATCAATATCAACATAGCGGCCTAGCTTGGCAGTTAGGATGCGCACATGCTCCTGTGCCTGCTTATCAGCATAAGCTTGCACTCCGATTCCTGCCACCATTGCAACAACGACAATAACGCCTGAAATGATCCTTGCGGTTTTACTCATCAGTTCACCCTTTGTTTTGATAATTACAAAATATAGCAGTTCTTAGTTCTATAGACACAACATTCCACAATGAGACACTTCAGTGAGCACTTAAATACTCCAAAAGGCCTTTTTAAAGATTTACGGAGAAAAACAAAAGAGCCAAATTAGCTAACTTGCTGACTTAGCTCTTACTTTTTTGGTACCTGAGACAAGAACCTCACTATTTTTCCAAATCTAATCCAGGACATTTACCCCTATTAATTTCTCCTAAAGATTGACCCTGTCCCCGAAAACGACATCAACAGAACCTGCCTAAATACCTCGATTAAAACAACACTAAGCCTCAATATTGGCTAAGTTCGCTGATCAATCCGGCCCAACTTGTCAACGGCAGAAAGAACAATCTCTGTTGCCAGAATCAGATCCACAACCAACTGTTTATTGATATCAAGAAACCCTTCATATTCACCACGATTTCTCAGTACATGGCAATGCGCCAGCACACGCCAGACTTTGGAATTCAGCCCCAGGGTATGAGGCAAACACTGAAAAAAATATATCGATTGTCCGAACGGTAACCGTTCCAGCGCAAGGCAGCAAGCGCCAGGGCATGTGCCGGATTGTATGCAAGGTCAAAACAACTTTCGAGGGACAAGCTGTTTGGTTGGATAAAGCTGTTCTCATCTCTCCCATTTTGTTCTTCTGCGGCATTCAGCAATGAGAAGTCCGACCAAAGTTTTACCACTGCCGGTTGGGAGCTCAAGTGCTATGTCACGCTTGTCAACATGTTCCATGTATTTACAAAGCATATCCGCTTGTTGCGCAAGAAGAACTACGACGGTACGATCCCGCAAGTCACGGAACTATATTTCAGGGTTCTTTGTAGATATCGTAGACTCAGAAGGAACTTTGAATGCCATAAAGTTTCCCCCTTGTACCGCTACTTATCTTATCTGACCTAGTTTACTCGTGTGTTGGCTGTCGGGCGGCTCTCTTCACGAAATCAATAACAAAAATTCCGGGGACACCTCGAGGACACCATACATAATTCAAAAAAGAATCATTACCCACCCCGCCGACTATCCTCAAACATCTCCACCGGCATCGGATGCCGCAACCGCCAGACCATTTTGATCGGCCGTTCGCTCTCGTAACTGACCCTGTCCGCCGGCCCTAGATAAGTGAACGGTAAGGTTGCCCCATTGCGCTTTTTCTGTTCACGAGCAAAAACAAGAATAGTGTAGCCCCGTTCCTGATGGTGAATTAAGTTTTGTTCATCTGTATGATGTTGTGCCGTATTCGCTTGGGACTCCCAATGCATTAACTCCCGACTGATAGGGTAATCGGCGTACATGGTACTCGGTGAAAATTCCTTCTCGGTCTTTTGGAAGGTGACCAGTAACACGTAGGCATTGACTCCGGCGAAATGAAAAACCCCGACTCCGGTCTGACCTGCTGTATCAAGGTTAGCCTTACCAAAGACCGCCTGAATTTCCTTGCCCCCATAGCCAGCATGTAGTTCTAGCGGGCAAGCAAAGAGAAGTTCGGGAATCTGTCCGCTGACCTGAGTGTCATCTTCTGACCATACAAGAATTTCGTCCAGATCGGCAAGGATCGATGGATTGCTTGCCAAACGACGAAAGGCATCATCTAACGAGGCGATGCCAAGATTGTTCCCTTTGTCGCCCCAAAGTCGGTAGTAAACAGACATGACCGCATCATCGGCCACCGAAAACGCTGCATCAACGTCACCCTGAGCCAGCTTTGCAATGACCTGCCGTAATCGGGCCAGCTCCCTCGGGCCGCTGATGAAAGCAACCCGTAGCAGGGGTTTTTTTCAACCGTGTCAGGTCCGGGTCAATGGGGATTGGCCCGAGCTGCGAAATCCAGCCTAATCGTAGCCTGAATTCCCTAGAGACAATAACAACCTTTATTTGTTGCCGGTTTTCCAGACAAAACTATTCGCCCTGAGGATCCAACCGGCGGCCTCGGCGAATAGCATAGGCCATGGCGCGAATCCGTTGGACCTGTTTACCTGTAACCTTGGTATTATAGGTAATGCTCGACTCGGCTGATGTTATCTCTGGCTTGAATGCGCTCGCCTTCTTTGGTGTTGAGATAGCATTTCAGCTCATAGCATTCTGCACGGGTCAGTTACGGTTTCTGAATCAGTTTCAAACGGCGTGCGTGGGAATACTCGGCAGCGCCATGCGCGGAAACCATTCTAGTTCGCCAGAAGCTCAAAGATCTATAGGGTCCGCTTTTTTGCAAGGTAATGAAGAGGGTGGTCGATCTCCCGCCGTTGACCGGTGACATCAGGCCAGACCAGCGGCACCGAAGCGCGCGGCAACAGGCCATCATCACCGGAGTCGTCATGGAGTGCAGTGTACATATAATTCGCTAGTCGGTTAGGTTGAGCCGAGCAGCGACATGATCTTATTGCGATTAATCAGGATACCGTCAGGGTTCAGGCGCAGCAATTCACCAAGGGCTTCAACTTGTTCGAGAGAAACCAGCTGAATTGGAAGTACCAGAAACAATCAATCACGTTTGGTCAATGGTTTTATGCATTATGCAGTTATCTAATGGCAAGCAAGTCATGTTGTCGAGTGCATACAAGCAATCAGCAAGCGCCCTGCTTTGAACAGTTTTTGCAGTTCCAGGATAACTGGGACGTAAGTGGCAAAAAAAAAGCAAACCGGCTAATAAATAGCTGATTCGCTTTGATTTTTCTGGTGCCCGGGGCGGGAATCGAACCCGCACAGAGTTAAACTCCGAGGGATTTTAAGTCCCTTGCGTCTACCAGTTCCGCCACCCGGGCTCCGCAATCGGTAGTTGTAATGCAAAACGCCAACTGGTGTCAAACAAAAAGCTCTTTTGCTTACCTATTCTCTATATGGTTGATTGCTCAGGAGCAGAAACAAAACAAATCTCTGGGATGTGGGGCAAGAATTTGAATTTATGGCAGTAATAAAAAAACAATTTCAGCCCTTCAATATGTATTTCCTCAAGATCGTAAGACATCGCGTGCCAGTAGTCTACTAACTGTTCAGGAGTTATCCAACTGCACTGTGGCTGATTTTGAGCCAGCTCTAGAATGTTCTGCTCCGCACGTATACGGGCGCAGCGCAGTTGTTCCGGCAGAGCTTGCATGGTGGGTTTTTTCTCATCCGCAAGATCAGCCCTTACAATCCATAATGCGAAGACAAACGGCAACCCAGTATGCAAGGCCCAAAGTTGGGCTAAATCATAACAATGCCAGCCTGTATCAAGAAGCTTTATACGCTGTTTGAGCGCTTTATCCCCAATGAGCAATACCGGTTTACCTTCGTCAATCAAATCTTCTGCTGGCTGTTGTGGCACTATCCCTTCAACGTCACCCCATGCGTAAAATTCACGCAATAAAACCTTGAGCAGGTGTACCGATGTAGCCGATTCCCCCGTCAGGTAGATAGGCGAGTCTTTGATATCCGCTATAGGTTCGCGACTAAATAGCATGACGCTCTGCACCTGATTAAAGGCACTGATGGAGTGACCCGGCAGGAGGAGATAATTGGTAAAGTTACGTCCGTATTCAAAAGAAGATGAAGGACTGGCATCTACCAGACCTTCAGCCAGCATTTCGTTTAACTGCGCTGGCACTCCTTTGAGAATCTCACCTCGGAAACCACAGGTACGCAAATAGTGAAAAAAAGGAACACAGTTCAAATAGTCTATATGGCCAAGAGTTAATTCCACCTGAATTCTCCCATGCATGGCACAGAATGCAAAAAGCGGCAACCGTAGTTGCCGCTCAATCTAATGGTGTTCTGCACTCAGATGTTACAGTTTAATGCGTTCCAAGAATCCAGTATCGATATTTCCTTCGATAAAATCCTTATTATTCATCACCTTGCGGTGGAAAGGTATCGTGGTCTTAATCCCCTCGATAATGTATTCCTCCAATGCCCGATCCATACGTCGAATCGCCTCCTCGCGATTTTCCGCATGAACTATAAGTTTGGCGATCAAGGAATCATAGTAAGGCAGTACTTTATACTGATCGTATATAGCACTATCGACCCGTACACCCAATCCCCCAGGGGTGTGGTAACCATCGATCTTACCGGGGCACGGGGTGAATTTGTCTGGATCTTCTGCGTTGATACGGCACTCAATGGCGTGCCCGGTGATTTTTATATCCGCCTGAGTATAGCGCAGGGGCTTTCCAGCGGCAGCGAGTATCTGCTCTTTAACAATATCAATGCCTGTTACCATTTCAGTGACAGGATGTTCTACCTGTATTCTGGTATTCATCTCCATGAAATAAAACTTATTGTCACTATCGAGGAGGAATTCTATGGTACCGACACTGGAATAATTTACTGCTTTTGCTGCAGCAACGGCGCAATCGCCCATTTCTTTACGCAACTCATCAGTCAACACGGAGCAAGGAGCCTCCTCGATAAGTTTCTGGTGGCGGCGTTGAATGGAGCAGTCGCGCTCACCCAGGTGGATGACGTTACCGTGCTTATCCGCCATGATCTGAATTTCGACATGACGCGGGCGCTCACAATATTTTTCGATGTAAACCTCTGGGTTGCCAAAGCCAGCTTTGGCTTCTGAACGTGCTGCTGCGAACGCGTTAGGAACTGATGTCAGAGAATGAACAATTTTCATCCCTCGCCCACCTCCGCCTGCTGTCGCCTTGATGATAACCGGGCAGCCTATTTCTTCTGCAATCCGTACTGCCTCTTCTGCACTGGTAACGGCATTTGTTGTGCCTGGCAGGATAGGTACGCCAGCTTTAGTTACCGTCTGCCGGGCACTAATCTTATCTCCCATCAGGCGCATATTTTCAGCGGTGGGGCCAATGAAGGTCAGGCCACAATTCTGGCATATCTCCGCAAATTCTGCATTTTCAGATAAAAAACCATATCCAGGATGAATAGCATCCGCGTCTGTGATTTCAGCCGCACTGATAATAGCCTTCATGTTCAAATAGCTGTCCGCACTGGCTGCTGGGCCGATACAGACACTCTGATCCGCTAATTTTACATGCAAGGCCTCGCTATCCACGTCTGAGTGAACGGCAACTGTTTTTATCCCGAGCTCTTTGCAGGCGCGAATAATCCGCAGGGCAATTTCCCCACGATTGGCAATAACAACCTTGTGAATCATAGTCACTCCTGAACGCAGACCCGTAGCTTTCTCAATACCTAGACTACAGGTCAGGGATAAAATCTAAATTTTTTCTACGATAAAGAGAACATCGCCAAATTCAACTGGTTCGGCATTGGCTTTCACGATCTCTACAATTTTACACTTATATTCTGACTCAATCTCATTCATGAGCTTCATAGCCTCGACTATACACATAGTCTGCCCTGCATCAACCACATCTCCAACTCTAACATAGGGATCGGACTCCGGAGATGGAGCAATATAAAAGGTGCCGACGATAGGCGATGTGACACGCTCTTGTTTGTCTCCCAGGGGTGTTTCTGCGTTGGCACTTGGGGCATCAGATATTATCTGTTGGGACGCCGGAGAAGCTGGCGCAGGAGCAGCGGTAACCGGAGCGGCTACATGGATAATTTCTTGTTGTGATCCACGTTTTATAAATACACGATCTTCATCTGTTTCCATTTCAAACTCAGAGATGTCTGTGTCCATTATAAGTTTTACAAGGGCTTTAATGTCTTTGATATCCATGAAAATCTCTCCTGCAGGTTCATTTAATGGGTAATGTGCGTAATTTTTTGGGAACAGAAGTCAATACTCGGTGCCCGTCGTTGGTCAATAACACTGTGTCTTCAATACGTACCCCGCCAAAGTCGGGGATATAAATGCCAGGCTCGATGGTAAAAACCATCCCAGCGGTGAGCATCACTTCGGATCTAGGGGAAAGAGTCGGCCCTTCGTGCACCGCAAGTCCAATTCCATGTCCCAGCCCATGGCCGAAATATTTGCCGTAACCACACGCTTCAATATGATCGCGTGCAACCCGATCTACATCACGGGCCATCACTGACGGTGCCAGGACCTCAAGCGCCAGGTCATGCGCCTTAAGCACGCAGGCATGGATATCTCGCAGTTCCTGTTCTACCTCACCTATAGCTAGTGTCACAGTCTCATCTGAATAATAGCCGGATTTTTGTGTGCCAAAATCTATCGTGACCAGTTCGCCTGCTTCTAAAGTTTTATCGGATGCTACTCCGTGTGGGTAGGCTCCGCGCCAACCAGAAGCTACGATAAAATCAAAGGCCTTATCCTCACCGCCACAACAGCGTAAAGCGTATTCCAACTCTATCGCGATTTTGCGCTCGGTCACACCGGGTCGAATGTACGCCAAAATCTTATCAAACGCCGTTGCATTAATGTCCGCGGCCTGCTCCAAACATTCAAGCTCAGCATAATCTTTTACTTGGCGCAACTCTCCTAGATGCTTCAGGGGCTCCCAGACAATTGAGGGATCAAGATCACTAAGCTGGCTCAATTCCGCCACACTGAGGGTTGAGGCTTCAAACCCCACCCTGCTAGCACCTGTATGTTGCAGCAGTTCAACCAGCGCTGCATGCTTGGTTGTGTACGCTTCTATAGAAGCGGCACTCACTTCAGCTGTAGCTTGGGAGATATAGCGCGAATCAGTGCGAAAGTTACACAGGTCGGGAGTAATAACAAGCGCGCCATCACTGCCACTGAAGCCTGAATAGTAACGTAAATGCACAGGATCAAGAAGCAGTACTGCATCCAGTTTATTTTTTCTCAGCTCAAGTTGCAGGCGACTAAGTCGGGAATCTAACATAATCAAAAATTTTCAGCGAGAGTAAAATGTGATTCTATTTTTCATGCAGAGTACGCAGATGATGCACCAGTCCTTCGAGTGCGAGGCTGTAACCATTGGCACCAAATCCGCAGATTTGAGCTAATGCTACCGGCGCCAGACAAGAGTGGTGCCTGAATGGTTCACGCGCGTGAATATTGGAGAGGTGGACCTCAATCACTGGCAGCGCAATGGCCGCAACGGCATCGCGCAGCGCAATGCTGGTGTGGGTATAAGCTGCTGGATTTATAATAACTCCATCTGTACCGACATCAGCCGCTTGCTGAAGTGCGTCAATCAAAACACCTTCATGGTTTGATTGTATAAAACTTACTTCAACTCCAAGCTCTTGGGCTTTCAACGCAAGAACTCCGTTTATATCTTCTAGACTCAGATAACCATAGTGTTCCGGCTCGCGCCTGCCAAGCATATTAAGATTCGGGCCGTGAATTACCTGGATATGCATCTATATCTCCTGATTCAGGCCGGCGCGCAGACGCCGTGCTTCCCGTTTAAGCAGATATGAACCCTTCCCGCTCAGGGCGTTGGGTTCTAAGAGCAGTACAACGAAATATTCGTCATTAAGAACATGCACCAGCAGACTGAGATTTTCGTAATGGACGACAACTTCATTTAACGCACCAGCCTCCAGAACCTCAGCCGTCTGGCGTATGTTTTTAATTCCCGCCGCGAGTTCTACAACTAGGGCCAGCTGGTCATCAGCTGTATCGAGATTCGTGCGTACCTGTTCGATAATAATACCATCGTCTCCAAGCAGAAAAACCCCCAGTGCTCCGCTGCTTTCGTCCAGAATTGTTTGCAGAATGGGTTTAAACATTATTATCTCCTCTATTCCCCCGCTCTTGCTTGTTTTTGGTATTCAATAGCCCGTAACCAAGCACTCAACTGCTCCTGTACGGCAAAGCTTTTCGATACACTCACAGTTGCCTGTTCACAAACGCGAAGCTCATCGAGGCGTCGGCGCAACACAATATCATCGGGCTTACGGATTACGAGCTGATTCAGTGCTGCGATGGCCTTTTCCTGCATTCCTTGCTTCAGATACAGCTCAACCATGGTCTCAGTGACAAAAGGGATGTCAGTATGGTCAGGGTCGCAGTTATGCCGTCTACTTTCGAGCTGTTGGCGCAAACTTGCAGCACTTGGAGTACCACATAGGGCGGCAGTTGAAACACTATGGGAAGCAGTACCTAGAGACTCCGCTTGGCACAGCCATTTTTCGGCACGCTGGAAATTCCCCGCCTCAATTTCAATTTCAGCCAAGGTGCAAAGAGCGATACTGCAGGTAGAATCAAACCTCAACGCTTGCTCTAAAGTGGCACGCGCTTCATCTATATCTTTATGTCTGAACAAAACTTGGCCCAGTGTTGCTACGGCCCTGGAATGTCCGGGATGATGGCGCAGTCCTTGTCGAAGGATATCTGCCGCGGCTTCAAGCAAACCTATTTCCAGATAAGCACAAGCCAAAAGATAAAAAGTATCCGCCTCTGGATTACTCTCCCACTCAGACCGCAGCTGTTTAAGTTTCATTTCTGCCATAATTTACGCCACAGGTACAGGTTTGTGAGTCAAAACTGTAGAAAAAATACGTTCGGGGGCATCGACATTATAAACATCGCTCGAACCAATGCCTTGATTCAGCACCATGCGCAGTCTACCGGAGCTCACTTTTTTATCGCGCATCATGGATGTTACATATTGAGCTGAGGTGAACTGTGCAGGTACAATAGTTGGCAAGCCACATTTGTATAAAATATCTTCCACTCTGAGGATATCATTCGAGGTGCAAAATCCCATGGCCGCAGAAATGCGCGCGGCTACAACCATTCCAATGGAAACGGCTTCTCCGTGGAGAACAACACCATAACCACATAGTTGCTCAACTGCATGCCCAAAAGTGTGGCCGAAGTTAAGCAAGGCACGCACTGACTGCTCTGTTTCGTCCCGAGCGACGATATCGGCCTTGATGCTGCAACAACGCATAATAGCATAGCCAAGCGCCGCAGGCTCCCTGCGCAATAGCGCCTCAAAATTATCTTCAATCCAAGCGAAGAACTCTCCGTCGGCGATGATACCATATTTCACTACCTCTGCCAGTCCTGCGCGAAAATGTCGTTTTTCCAGAGTATCCAGGGTGGAGGTATCGATAACAACCTTAAGGGGTTGATAAAAGGCCCCGATCATATTTTTGCCCAGAGGATGGTTGATGGCTGTTTTTCCGCCAACGGAACTGTCGACCTGCGCTAAGAGAGTGGTAGGAATCTGCACAAAAGGAATGCCACGCATATATGTAGCTGCTGCAAATCCTGCCATATCACCTATCACGCCGCCACCAAGAGCGACAATGGTTGTATTTCGATCGCATGCGCGTTCGAGCATGTAGGTGTAAACTATGTCCAGAGTGTGTGCGTTTTTATATTCTTCGCCATCAGGGAGGACAATGGTGTCTACCCGATAGCCGGCCTGTTGCAATTCATGTTCAACTTGAGAGCCATACAGGGGACCAACTACGTCATTGGTAATCACTACCACATGCTCTGCCAATTGGAGCGAAGCCAGCAACTCGCCCAAATGCGTAAGCGAACCATCACCCTGAACTATATAATATGAGCGTTCAGCCAACTCTACCTTCATCTGCTGCATATCGACATAATCCCTAGCGGTATAATACCAAGTAAATACTTAAAAATGCTAAACTAACGCTGAATTCAATTAAATTAAGAGGCGATCCTACTTACAATATTTTGAGCGATGACGTCCGGAGTAAGGCCAGCAGTGTTGATTATAATATCTGCGTTCTCATACAGTGGCAAACGCTCTTGCAGCAGAAGTTGCAGCCTGTCAGACTCAACGTTGTCCGCAAGAGGTCTATTGGATACTTTCTGCAAGCGTCTGTTGATCTCTGCCCAGGGAACATGCAGATAAACCACGGTGCCGTACCGGTGCATCATCTCCCGATTCCGCACACGCTCCACCATACCCCCACCCGTCGCAATTACCCGGCAAGCAGGGTTGGGAGATAATTTAGGGTGACTTCCTTCACTCAACGTCGGAACAGTATCAGCGCAGCACAAATCACATAAAACGGCGGTTTCACAAGAGCGAAAAGATTCTTCTCCGTAGTGGGCAAATATTTCCTTAACGCTCATGCCCAGACGTTGCTCAACCATTGCATCTGTATCGAGAAATCGAGCCTCAAGCATCTGTGCCAGGATCCGCCCGACTGTAGACTTGCCAGCCGCCATAAAACCAGTTAAGAAAATATATTTTTGCCTCATACAACCCATTTTTTATTACAAAGTGACCTACCTTTAAAACCACAAGCAAAAAAAGACAGGCATAGCCTGTCTTTTTTAAGAATGTTGCTTATCCAAACATCACTCTGCAATGCGCGGAGTAATAAAAATCAACAGCTCATTTCTAGTATTACTCTTACTGCGTGATTTAAACAGATGTCCTAAAAAAGGAATATCCTTGAGCAGTGGGGTCCCAGTTTCACTATCCTGCTGATTCTCTACATAAATTCCACCTATAACGGTGGTTTCTCCATTTCTAAGGAGAAGTTTAGTTTCAGCTTCCTTGGTATCGATAGATGGAGCACTTCCGGCGCCAGTAGAAACTGTATTACCTATTGTGCTATTTGAAGCTTTAATTTTAAGAATGATAGTATTATCCGGATTAATCTCAGGAGTCACTATAAGAGCCAAGGTTGCGTCTTCGAATTCTGTGGTTGTACCATCCTGGCTGACAGACTGATAGGGTATAGACGTACCTTGCTCGATTCTGGCTTCTTCACCATCGAGAGTCAGAACCTTTGGGGAGGAAACAACGCGGCCTTTGCCCGCTGTTTCCAATGCTGAAATTCTCAAGTCTAGAACCGTGGAATCAAAACCTAAGCGTCCAAAGGTAAATGCGCTACCTAAACCGCCGGTTCCCGTTGTAGTGGGCAGAAGGAACGATCCCCCCAAACCAACATCAGCCGAGTCCATGTTCTGCGTACCGATGCTACCTGTCTTACTATTATCATAGCTGAAACCCCAGTTAACCCCAAAGTCTAAACCGTCTGAGGTGTTTGCTTCAACGATGCGCGCTTCAATCATTACCTGCTTGGCGGGTTCGTCCAACTCTTTGATGAGGTCTCTTACTTCATCCAGTTTAGAAGGGATATCAGTAACCATGATCTTCTTGCTGCCCTTAATAACCTTAACTTTTCCCTGCTCAGAGAGCATATCTTTGATCACAGCTTCAAACGATTTTGCATCTTTATAGTTGATGTCGAATATTGCAGTTCCGGTATCTTCCAAGCCTTTAAGTTCCTGCTTGGCGCGCAGACGCGCTGTTTCCATGCTCTGAATCTTTTTCAGGGGGAGCACACGCACTACATTGCCCTTCTCGATCATCCCCAATTCCTGTATTTCTAATACAAGATCTAAGGCCTGGTCCCAAGGCACATCCTGCAGGCGTAATGATATTTTGCCTTGCACTTCTTCCGAAACGATCAGGTTCATGCTACTGATTTCACCAATTAGGCGCATAACCTTACGAATGTCCGCATCATCAAACGCAAGAGAGATCGGCTCACCTGTGTATACCTTCTCGGCTTCAGTTTTTTCAGGCAGAGAATTGATTTGGGTACCAGATGACAGAGCTTCAAGCACCGCACCAACAGTAGGGTTTTGCTCCACTACCTCTGAGGACTCGCCCTGATACTGCGTTGAGCGTGCAGCTTGTGTTTGAGCTCGCGATGTTTCAGACACACCAGAGGCAGGACTGAGCATATCTATGCTGACATGCATATTTCCGGGCGCTGAATCTGCGAAAACGCTATTGTCGCAGCGAAATTCTAGTACTCCGGCATTCAGAGCCACTCCGTATTCAACAGTATCTTTGAGCTGCACTGCGAACATTACGTTGCGCACCTCATCAACAATGGTGGAATATGGTGTTATTTGCAAGATAGAGCTGGGAAATACTGACGCATCTATTACCCGGCGCAAACTTCTAGGTAGTGCGGCGTTGGTAACACCGAAACGTACTGTGTTACCTTGGGTGCGGGGTTGAATCAATTCGACCTGCTGCGTAGCACCAGCGAAATCTGCCATAAAGACTGATTCAGAGCCATCGAGGTTGAAATCCAGGGCATTTACCACGGCAGGAGCCCCAGTTGCGTTTGCAAATGCCTTTTGCTCTGACACGAGCTTAGTACCTGACGTTGTTTTGGTAACGGTATTTGCCCCGCTACGCCCCCCAGCCCCTTCGGACCAGTCAACAACTATTTCCCGACCTTCGACATACACTTCCGCATGGGGCAAACTGCCCCCAGCAGCGTCAAAGACAAACCTGGTTTTATCTGCATATACCCCAACACGCATAGCACTGAAACCAGAATGCAGCATATACGAACGCTCAGCAAATGCCGGCGCAACGTGCGCTACATCCACCACAAGACGTTCTGGAGCTCCAAGGGTATAAGAATTAAACACAGGATTATCTATATCTGTGGCAATGGAGGCTGTATCGACCCCAAACTGCACCGTTGTTGCCGTACCCATCTGTGCATGTGCGTAGGGTGACATAGCAGGTAGCAATAAAAGAGCAAACAGCATAATCGATGGCACCGTTGGCAGAAAAACATTTCTCAACTTCATATTCATTCCCCTTCTCCCTGAGGTAGCGCTATGCGCTTAGTTTCTGTTCGCGTTGTTCCGGAAAAATCACGAAAGCGCTCCTCAATAATTATCGCATTTGGAGTTATGGCTTGCACGACCCCTTTATTCCTACCTATTTTAACTCCAGGAGTCAGGGTATATGCTTTATTGTCCGGGGCCTCAACCATGGCACGCGGCTCATCTTTCCCGATCACTATTGCAATAAGACGTATCTCTTTTAAACCGAATTTCTGTAATGGCGTCAGTGGTTCGGCATCATCTGCAACCGGATCTTTAATCGCCAGCAAGGATGTGAATGGGTCTCGCTTCCCCCGTTCGTCATACACAAACTTCGGATTTTCCAGTTCTGGCTCAACCGTTATGACTTCTTCTGCCTTAGCAGGTGCTGTACGCACGGGCGCTGCGGCACTTCGGGTTTGCACTGACTTTAGCTCATTTGGCTTATCGTCTGAACACCCTGCTGCCATCCAGAAGGTAAGGAAGGCAAATATTACTGCGTATCGGCGCATGTTTATTTCCCTTTCTCTGTGCTGGGTGTTTCGATGAAACGATAGGTGACGGTACGGCAAGATACAGATAGGAGTGTGGTGCCGGAATCCTGCTGAGGCTTGCTTAGCTTTATATCTTTAACATTTACAATCCGTGCTATCCGGGAAACAGCCTGACAAAATAGCGCCATCTGATGATAACTGCCTTTCAAATCCAGACTAACTGGCACCTCCGCATAGAAGTTTTTTACCACCTCATTCTCGGGTTTGAACTGTAAAACTTCTAATCCATTGTCCCGCGCCAGTCCCGCTATGCTGCTGAGCAGAGAGGGTATTTCTTTCTGATTCGGCAACTCATTCAGAGCAAGGTCTAGGCGTCTCTTCATATCCTCGTACTCTGCCTTAAATTTTGGCAGATTGTTGGCGATGCGTCGGCTTTCTTGCAGTTCTACTAATAGTTTTTTATTCTGAGTTTGCTTGCTGGCTAGTTCTTCGCGTGCGGGATAATAAAGAAAATATATATAGGCTCCCACCAGCAAAACTGACACCGATACCAGAATAAGTACTCGCTGATACAGGGGCAACTTCAGAAGTTTTTCAATTTGCGGGTTCATGATTTACGCTCCCCTACTTATCGTCATCTGCCACTCCAGGATTTTCTGCTCGGCATGATATATCGAAATTCTGCAACCTCAGGCCATCCTGTACTTTTTGTTTAGTGACCTTAAGATCCACCTTTGAATAATAAGGAGAACGTTCTAAATTGGTCATAAAAACCGCCACATCGTTCTCTGTAAGGCCAACTCCGCTGATCTGCACTGAGCCATTTTTTTCGGTGAACGAGGTGAGCCACAGCTTTTCAGGCAGAGCTCTTATTAATTCATCCATTAGGTGCACTGGCACTGATTTGGACGCCCGCAGCTCATTCATGATCTTAAGCTTGTTGCGCAGTTCTTCCTGCAATTTCTTGAACCGATTCACCTCGCCTATCTTTTTCTTCAAACTGCTTATCTCGCGCCGATTGTCATTTATCTCCTGCTCAACAGCAGCAATGTCGGATGTAACCATAGAGTGGAAGACGTAGCAAACTCCTCCCAATAACAACAACATCGACACCGCCACAATCAAGTTATTCCGCATCTGAATCTGCTTCTGTACCGCCTTGACCGGAAGCAGGTTTATTTTAATCATAGCTTGTCTCCAAAGGTTCTTGTAGCCAGACCGGCAGCGACGGCATAGAAAGGCGCCGAGGCCTTGACAAATTCAAGGTCGAAAGCACTCTCCTTGACACTTATGCGGCTGAATGGATCCAGCAGGGCCACAGGCATATCTAACGAATGTTCACATTTATCCATCAGCCCGGAAGTAAGACACACGCCACCGGTAAGATAAACCTTGGAAACTTTTTCATCGTTAAAGGTAGCAGAAAAAAAGTCCAGCGCGCGCACGATCTCCTGGACAAGATTATCGGAAACCTGATCGATAACGGTGTGCGCTTCATCACTGTCTACACCATCAAATGAACCGCTTAATTTCAGCATTTCAGCATCATCGTTGCTGAGCCCAAAATGTTTCTGCAACTCTTCGTTGTACGCAGCTCCCCCCATCTGGATCTCACGCGTGAACACTGAAACACTATTCTTGAGAATATTAAGTTGTGCGACACTAGCACCAATGTCTATCAAGGCCACTACATCGAGGAGCTCTTCGGAATATAACGAGCAGTAGATATTTTCGACAGCGAAACTTTCAACATCTACAATCACTGGCACTAATCCACTTTCCCTGATTACGCCAGTATACTCATTAATAAACTCCCTTCTGGCTGCAACAAGTATGACCTCCATCTGTCCCTGATCCACTGGGTCAGGGCCGATGATTTGAAAGTCCAAATAAACGTCCGCTATGTCAAAGGGGATATACTGCTCAGCTTCCCATTGAATAGACCCGCCAAGCTCTTCATCTGTCATTAACGGAAGGGATATTTTACGGATGATTACAGAATGACCTGAAACAGCGATGGTAACATCTGCATTCTTACCTAGCTTGTTGCGTACAATTAAATCTTTTATTGCTTGAACTACTGCGCTGGAGTCCATAATCGAACTATCCACAACAGCCTCAGGGGGCAGCGGTTCCAAGTCAAGAGCTTTAAGTATATACCCCGACTTTGATTGCTTCAGTTGAGCCAGCTTGATAGCACTGGCACCAATATCTATTCCGACAATCGCTTTTTTTGATCCAAACATAATTATAAATTCCCGTCCCGAAACAGCAGCTTTCTGGTCGACCCGATATCTTCGACAAGGAAGCTGACCTTGACCACCCCATCACCGGGGCCAGACCAAAACTGGAAGAATCTTCAACTTAAACATCCAAAGCAGATGTTTTCATGCCTTACAAAGACTTGAACTATTAAGTATTATCGGCACTAGGTCAATAAAATTTAAATAAAAAATTAAAGCACTCAATGGGATTTGAAGCGCGCAGCTTTTGCCTCCCTGCACATTTACTGCTAATTCCACCGTGTTCTTCCAACGAACCTCATAAAAATTTACTATCCCGTTACAAATTAAATTCAAATCAATTATCAACGAGAACGTACTGTTTTGTCAATCAAGTTTAAACATAGTCAAATGTGATTATCAGGCAATCATGAGACGTCTAGAGCCGTACGGGCATATAGTTTTTCTTGCGAATCTTATTTTAGTTCGGTTAAACGTAGAAAAACCCCAAATACCATCTGATTATCTGTGCTCCAGCAAACAAATATACTAGGGAAGCCGATGCAATAAATGGCCCAAACGGAATCGCCAAACGGCCATCAGCCCTTTTTATTAGCATGAGGGGAACGCCTACCGCTGTTCCCATGAGAGAACTAAAAAATATCACCGGCAATATCGCCTTGTACCCAAGAAAGGCACCAACCATTGCCAAGAGCTTGATATCTCCACCACCCATGCCCTCCTTACCTGTGAACAGGGCATAAAGATAAGCCACTGCGAATAAACTTCCCCCTCCCAGAAGAGCACCCAGAATGGAATCCTGCCAGGAAACCCACGGCAGTACAAATGAAGCAGCAAATCCGACAATCACCCCTGGGAGGCTGATTACATCTGGGATTATACGATGGTCAATATCTATAAAGGTGATCACAATCAGAGATGACACAAACAGAAACAGCACAAGTGAAGTCATTGAAAAAGCTGAAACATGAAATACAGCCAGATAAAGTAGGGCGTTGAGGAGTTCTACCGCTGGGTAACGCCAGCTTATAGGTTTATGACAAAACCCACACTGGCGCCGAAGAACCAGAAAACTGAGCACTGGGATATTGTGGTACCAGCGCAGCGCCGAATTGCACGCGGGACAGTGTGAAGCCGGAAACACAATGGATTGGCGAAGTGGAATCCTGTAGATGCACACATTCAGAAATGAGCCCACAACTGCGCCGAAAACAAACACCGCGGCATAAGCTATTACATCTTGCTCAGGCATAGAACTATCTCCTGCAAATTAAAGTCACGGGCAATAACGTTTGAGCATTATTGCATATTTCCAACTCCTGGCACAGCGAGTTTTTCAATCTGGACATTACCTGTGCAGGACAAAAAAGGCCGCCCTTAGACTACGCGGGCGGCCTCCATACTATCCTCCATACTATATATAGCTTACCTAATTCTATTCGAGCACCAATATAAGCACATCCTGTTGCACCAGAGCACCTTCCCCCAGAAAGATTTCTTTTACCACACCATCAATTTTAGCGCGTACATTGGTTTCCATCTTCATCGCCTCGGTGACCAGAAGAGTGTCTCCAGCCTTCACTTCGTCTCCAACGGATACATTCATTTTAAATATCTTGCCCGGCATTGGGGCACCAACATGCTTATCGTTATCCGAGTCAACCAGGACAATCTCCGCAGTGTCGGTATCGACAGAAAGATCTTTTACGCTAACCTGACGCGGCTCTCCGTTAAGTTCAAAGAAAATACAGCGGGAGCCATCCTTACTAACCTCTCCAACAGCTGTGAGCTTCACGATCAGTGTTTTGCCTGCCTCAATTTCTATACTAACTTCATCACCTGGTTCCAGACCATAAAAATATAACGGGGTGGAAAGAACAGAGGTGTCGCTATACAAATGACGGTGTCGATCAAATTCCTCGTACACACCAGGATAGAGTACGGCTGAAGAAACATCGCGATCCTTCACTTCGTGTCCAAGCTTGTGCTCTAGTTCCTTCTTTCTTGCTTCAAAATCTACCGGCTCCAGAAACTCGCCCGGACGATGAGTAAAGGGCTCTTCATCCTTGAGAATAATCTTCTGCAACTCCGGCGGGAACCCCCCATATGGCTGTCCAAGCATTCCCTTGAAGAAGTCCACCACTCCTTGTGGGAATGTCAGCTCTTCCCCACGCTGCATTACATCATCGGGCTCAAGGTTGTTTTGTACCATAAACATGGCCATATCTCCGACTATCTTGGAGGATGGCGTGACCTTTACTAGATCGCCGAACATATCGTTAACCTTGCGGTACATATGCTTACACTCTTCCCAGCGATCGCCGAGACCAAGCCCTTCAACTTGTGGCTTGTAGTTGGAATACTGGCCGCCAGGAATCTCATGATAGTACACCTGTGCTGTGCTGGCGCGTAACTCCGACTCAAAGGGCTCGTAGTAGGTCCTTACGGTTTCCCAATAATTGGCAAGTTGCTGCATCCCATCTTTATCTAGCTTCGGATCCCAGATGGTCCCTTCCAAGGTAGCAAGTAAAGCATTCATGCTCGGCTGTGAGGTAAGCCCAGAAATAGAGGACAGCGCCGTATCGACAATATCTACCCCTGCCTTGGCCGCCATCAGCAACATGGTTCCTCCATTACCTGAGGTATCATGGGTATGAAGATGGATGGGGATACTGATCTCTTCCTTAAGGGCCTTGATAAGTTTTTCCGCCGCAAACGGTTTCAACAATCCAGCCATATCCTTGATTCCAAGGATATGTGCCCCCATTTTTTCCAGTTCCTTGGCCATACCAATATAGTACTCAAGCGGATACTTATCCCGCTTTGGATCGGAGATATCTCCGGTGTAACACATGGCTGCTTCGCAAATGGCGCCTTCTTGCTGCACCGCCTCCATAGCGACCTTCATCCCTTTGGTCCAGTTAAGAGAGTCAAAGACACGGAAGACATCAATACCACCTTTGGCCGCTTTGGATACAAAATCCTGCACAACATTATCGGCGTAATTGGTGTAGCCAACGGCATTAGAACCACGCAACAACATCTGGAACAGGGTATTGGGCACCTTGGCGCGCAGACGATCTAAGCGTTCCCACGGATCTTCGGTTAAAAACCGCATAGCCACATCGAAGGTTGCACCGCCCCACATTTCAAGAGAAAACAATCCCCCCGCAAGGTGGCTGGTCGCTTCAGCTATTTTCTCCAGATCGTAGGTACGCACTCGAGTCGCCAGCAACGATTGATGCGCATCACGCATAGTGGTATCGGTGATGAGCAGGTGCTTCTGGTCCTTTACCCACTTCGCTAACCCTTCGGGCCCTTTATCCAGCAGGATATCCCTAGTTCCACGCAGACAAGTGGCTGAATTGGCAATTTCAGGCACGTTAGCCTCACGCAGGTCCTTAAGACGCAGGCGTTTTTTGATGTTTGGATAACCATTGACAGAAACATGTCCGATGTACTGCAACAACTTGTTAGCCCGGTCCTTTTTCTCCGGAATAATAAATAACTCCGGATGGGTATCCAAGTATGAGGTGTCGCATTCTCCCTTTATAAAGGGTTCATGATTGATGACATTTTCTAGAAAGCCGATATTGGTCTTGACCCCTCTGACCCTGAATTCCTTCAGCGCACGATTCATGGTGCGGCAAGCATCGACAAAGTTGATCCCCCAGGTGGAAACCTTGACCAACAGAGAATCGTAATATGGGGTGATTTCAGAACCGGCAAAGCCATTGGCCGCATCCAGACGGACACCAAACCCGACGGCGGTACGATACGCTTTTATGGTTCCAAAATCGGGGGCGAAATTATTGGCCGGGTCTTCGGTGGTAACGCGACACTGTATGGCATACCCGCGCAATTCTATGTCGCTTTGCTGCTTGATCCCGATCTGCGGATCGGAGAGTTTGTACCCCTGCGCTACCAGAATCTGCGTCTGTACCAGGTTGCGCATGGTGACCAGCTCGGTCACGGTATGCTCCACCTGAATGCGTGGATTGGTTTCAATAAAGTAGAACTTACCCTCTTTATCCATGAGAAATTCGACAGTGCCGGCATTAATGTACCCAACCTCGCGTACTATCTGCATGGCGTACTTGCACACTTCTTCGCGTTTTTCCTGGCTCAGAGATGGCGAAGGTGCCAGTTCAATAACCTTTTGATGTCGGCGCTGTATGGAGCAGTCACGTTCAAAATAATGGACCAAATTGCCGTGTTGATCCCCCATAACCTGCACTTCGATGTGTTTGGGACCATCTATATACTTCTCTAGAAACACGGTTCCGTCACCGAAGGCAGCTTTAGCCTCTGATGACGCAGATTTAATACTTTCAACGAGCTCTTCGCGCTTGCGCACTACACGCATGCCACGCCCACCACCACCGGATGCAGCCTTCACAATAAGCGGATAGCCGCACTCTTTGGCAAACAGCAGGGCATCCTCTTCTGTCTTCACCGGGCTTTTTGTCCCCATAACTATCGGCACGCCTGCCGCTATAGCTACTTCACGCGCAGCCACCTTATTCCCAAGGCGTCGCTGGATATCGGCGGTGGGGCCGATAAAGGTAATCCCCGCGCGCTCACATGCTTCAGCAAACTCAGGATTTTCCGATAAAAATCCGTATCCGGGATGAATTGCATCCACCCCTTTAGCCCGCGCCAGCGCAATAATTTCATCAATACCC
The DNA here is from genome assembly GCA_034006915.1 of Desulfuromonadaceae bacterium. Lineage (GTDB taxonomy): Bacteria > Desulfobacterota > Desulfuromonadia > Desulfuromonadales > Desulfuromonadaceae > JAIVHC01. The sequence continues at coordinate 112,402 of JAVERW010000001.1, forward strand.
AGGTAAGCGTCGATCGGACCCTTACCCTTCCCGATCATGTAGGCTTCATCCGCCTTGTAGCGGTGCAGAGCGACCTTATCTTCTTTAGAATAGATGGCCAGGGTGCTGATCCCCAACTCAGTGCATGCACGAAAGATTCTTATGGCGATTTCACCACGATTAGCCGCCATAATTTTTTTAAACTGCTTTATTGCCATAGTGACTCCATTCCCGCTGGTAAATGCTTTTAATACCAGATAAAAAAACGGCCATTTTTTTAGCCATACTTTAAAATACGTTTTATTTCAAATACTTACGCAAGTAAAACAGAATTGTCAATAATATGTCAAGTACAAATGCCGACAACGATCCTGACACTCCCTATCTTTTTTATGGGTAATAATACCAGATACCTAAGAATAGCCCGCAGGATAAACTGCTATTTGCTTAATCTTGCGGTCTCTAATTGAGAAAAACTTTCGCCACTATTTATACCTAGCATAGTATCAGTCGAGCTGGTAATGTAGTCAAAAAAATGACGCTAAGCGCCCAAAGGGACACGACCTTGAATGGAGGACGCCATGGTCAACGCATTAGACATCCTGCTTATTGATGATGATATTCAGAGCAGCAAACTGCTCCGTATCGCACTGGAGCGAGCTGGATACAGTGTGACAAACACCTTTTGTGGCGAAGCAGCACTGCAGATTCTGGCGCACAACTCCTTCGCCATTGTCATTACCGACCTGATTCTACCCGACATAAGTGGACTAGACATCCTCAAGCACCTGCAGGACAAAGCTCCGCAGACAACTGTGATTCTAATTACAGGCTACGCTTCAGCCGAAACCGCCGTTGAAGCTATGAAAAATGGTGCTTTTGATTATATCACCAAGCCTATAAATATCGACAAACTGATACTGATAATATCCAAGGCACTGGAAAAACAAAAACTGATTGAAGAAAACTTATTCCTGCGCCGCCAACTTCACAACAAACACAGCTTCGCCAATATTATCGGAACCAGCGCCGCGATTCAGGCTGTTTTCTCCCGGATGAAAAAGGTGCTGGACACTGATTCATCCATTCTCGTTTTAGGTGAATCAGGCACGGGTAAAGAACTAGTAGCACGCGCACTTCACTATAATGGACCCAGGCAAGACAAGCCGTTTGTAGCTATCAACTGCGGGGCCATTCCGGAGGATCTACTCGAAAGTGAGTTGTTTGGCCATATGCGCGGGTCGTTCACCGGGGCGATAAAGAACAAACCGGGGAAATTTGAGCAAGCAAACGGCGGCACTATCTTCCTGGATGAAATTGGCACCATGCCGGTGCATCTGCAATTAAAACTGTTACGGGTTCTGCAGGAACACGAAGTGGAACCAATTGGAGCCAATCACTCGATAAAACTGGATATACGGATTATTTCAGCTACCAATACCAACTTAGAAGAGATGATCGAGGATGGAACATTTCGGGAAGACTTATTCTATCGTCTTAATGTAATTCCGATAACCTTACCCCCTTTGCGCGAGCGTAAAGAAGATATTTCTATCTTGGCACGCCATTTTCTTAAAAAGAGCTGTAAAAACCTGAAATGTGAGCCTCTTGTTTTTTCCAATGATGTATTCGGGGTACTGGAGCAGTATGCTTGGCCTGGGAATGTGCGGGAACTGGAGAATATCATTGAACGCACTGCAGCGCTATGCGATAGCACCAGGATAGAGATTAAAGACCTGCCTGCACACATATCCGGAATTAACAAACCACACTATCAAGTGATCACCACCTTGCCAAGCACTGGCCTTGATATGGCGTTTCAACTCCAACTGATCGAACGCGACTGGATACGTCAGGCACTGGATCAAAGCACTGGAGTGAAGGCGAAGGCCGCTGATTTGCTCAATATTAAGCGCACAACCCTAGTGGAAAAAATGAAACGTCTGGGAATTGTAGATTGAAACGCCCTCAACTATTACACTAGATCAGTTCGGCGCAACACGCGCGCGCAAAACCTCCTCCCCGCATAGGTTGTATACTTCTAACAATCTCTTCTGTTCCAGCTTCCTAACACTATCAAAGTCCACTCCCTTGCGCTCCAGAAGCATCCTAAGTGCATCTATCACGTATGGATAATTTCACCCACCAGTTTTGTTGAGATAAAAATTCGCTGGGGTGGATAGGCGCCTGATTGCTCTGTCCAACTGACAATATACACACGCATAACTGCAGTACTTGGGTGGAATATTATTGATTCCTAGACTGCGACCCAGACGTCGTGATGGTACTAAGCCCAAAGATATGCATGGTTAATCTCCTTAAAAACCAGGTGCGGGGTTTAAACATGGATTGCACTCCCACATTAGTAAGCTATATACAAAAATGGGATACTGACACCATGTCTGACGTGCTGACACCTCGATCTGGTTATTTAGCCTAGCGTACAGTTGTTTGCCGCCCTTAAATGTTGCAAGGCATATATATATTTCATTTGACTCCAAGGTAAAAATGCTACTAAGGTGCACATATGTCAATACATAGCCATATTTGACAAAACAAGAGCTATATGAGAAAAAATGAGCCCTGTGGGATAAGCCTGCGGGAAAAACTTAAAAGAGCTGAAAAATCCTAAAAACCTGATAAACCTGTATCGAAGTAGATACCATGGAAAGACACAATTAAGCTCAGGGGTTTTGGATGAGCCATTAGGCAGGAGAGATATGTACGTCAACGTCAAAGATACTGCCAAGCTACTGTCAGTATCGGAAAAAACTGTCTACCGCTGGATCAAGCGCAGCCTGGTTCCTACCTATAAGGTGCATGGCAGCTATAGATTTAAGCGCGCGGAGCTACTTGACTGGGCCACTTCCAAACGCAGACATGTAATCGAAGAGCCTTTTGAAACTACTCAGGGTGAAAAAGAGCCTCTCCCCAGCTTGACTGACTCACTTAGCGCCGGAGGGATTATATATAGAGTGGCCGGCAATAATCGCGATGAGGTTCTGGCTGATGCTGTTAATCATCTGCGCATGCCCGATGAAATAGACTTAAAAATGCTTAAACGGATGTTGCTCATTCGAGAAGAGCTTTCCTCCACCGGCATAGGAGACGGCATCGCTCTGCCCCACCCTCGCAATGCACTTCTAGAACACCTTATCCGTGCCAAGGTCAATATATGCTTTCTGGAGAACCCTGTTGAGTTTGCTGCTCTGGATGGGAAATCGGTTCACACGTTGATCATTGTAGTATCTCCATCGCTGCGCATTCAACTACACCTTTTATCACTTCTGCACTTGGTGCTGCGCGACCCTGCTCTCAGACAGATGTTGGCCACCCAACCAGGGCGAGAGGAGGTTATTGAAGCAATACAGACCGCCGAGAGGCAGCTTGCTTCCGTGTAACATTTAGTATTTCAATCTTCAATCCCCAAACTGCAGGACTTAGCCACATGTATTTACAACTAGCTCATTTCGGAGTGCTTTTAGCTTTACTAGCGGCGGCGGTGTCTCTGCCCATACGCAGCATAAGCGCCGGAGCACGTATGGCATTTACCCTGTTGGGCTTGTCTGGCCTAGTCACTGCTGTGAGCGGATGCATGGGGATGCTCACAGGTTGCAGCTTGAATCTAATTTTGCCTATTGGCTTGCCATGGCTTAACAGTCATCAACATCTTGATCCCCTAGCTGGTTTCTTCCTCATCATTGTCGGAGGTGTAACGGCAATCGTTTCGCTGTTTGGGCCGAGCTATATAATTGGCAGTGTCAGCGATTCAGCGGCGGCACGTACTCTGGCGTTCTTCACCGGCCTGTTTGTAGCTGGGATGTATCTGGTTATCTTGGCGGCCGATGCATTCTCTTTCATGGTTGCGTGGGAGTTGATGTCGGTAGCAAGTTACTTTCTGGTCGCTCATGAACACCATAAAAAGGAAAACGTTGCCGCAGCGTTTATCTATCTGCTCATGGCGCAAGCTGGGGGGCTGTTCATCCTGCTAGGCTACGGTGTGCTTGCTGGTTTCGGCACAGGTTTTACCTTCGCTGATATGCAGGCCGCAACCCTGCCGGAACACTGGCAACACATCGCCTTTGCTTTGGCTTTTATCGGTTTTGGCATGAAAGCGGGGATTGTCCCCCTGCATGTGTGGCTGCCCCAGGCACATCCAGTAGCGCCCTCACATATCTCTGCTCTGATGTCGGGCGTGATGTTAAAGGTGGCAGTCTATGGTTTTATCCGTTTCTGCTACGGTCTGCTTGGCACCTTCTACTGGCAGTGGGGAGTTATCATTCTGCTAGTCGGGTGTGCATCAGCCTTGCTGGGAATACTCTATGCCTTGATGCAGCAAGACTTAAAACGCCTGCTGGCATACTCCAGTGTGGAAAACATTGGCATTATCTACATGGGTTTGGGTTTATCGGTGCTGTTTGCCAGTAACGGAAACCCTGTACTCGCCGCGCTGGGTCTGGTAGCAGCACTATATCATTGTGTGAACCACGCCCTGTTCAAAAGCCTTCTATTTCTTGGAGCAGGCGCACTCATCAACCAAAGCGGCCAGCATGATTTAAATCGTATGGGTGGTCTAATGCGCCTCATGCCTATAACAGCCATTTGCTTTCTGGTGGGCTGCATCAGCATTTCTGCATTGCCTCCATTTAATGGTTTTGTCTCCGAATGGCTCACATTCCAGACTGCCCTGCAGGGCACAGTGCTGGATAGTGGAGTCACCAAATCCATCATTGCGGTAGCTGCTGCCTCTCTGGCACTTACTGGTGCTCTGGCTGCAGCCTGTTTTGTCAAGGTGTTTGGCATCGCATTTCTAGGGCAGGCACGTCATCAGGATACGTTACAGGCGCATGAAGTGTCCTTTGGTATGCGCGCGAGTCAGATCTTGCTGGCGTCGGGTTGTCTGTTGCTGGGGATTTTCCCCAGTGCTGCAATCAACAGTATGCAAACTATCCCCACTGACCTGCTGGGCATCGGCCTGAGTCAGGTTGAGGCCGGTGGATGGTTGTGGCTCACTCCCATTTCGGCACGCGCATCTTCATATGGTGCCCCCCTGGTCTTGTTCGGTATAAGCATTGCCTGGGCTGGAGCCTATCTGCTGTTACATCCACGACGGCGAAAAACTCCGGTGCGTTACAGCCCCAGGTGGGATTGCGGTTTCGGCTCTCTAAGCACACGCAATCAGTACACGGCCACGAGTTTTTCCCAGCCGATTCGGCGTATTTTTCGTCCTGTCTGGCCTATAGATGAGAGGATTGATCCTCCCACACCCGCTGCTGAAGGGGGACGTTACTCCGTGCACGTCGGTGACTGGGCGTGGGAGAAACTCTATCTACCTCTGGGCAGAATGGTCCAGCGCAGTGCGAAAATGGTGACCAAGATTCAAGGTGGGAATATCCGCACCTATCTGGCGTATTCCTTTTTTACTCTCATCATTATGTTGTGGATAGTCATATGAATGTGAGCGGTTGGATTCTTGCCCTAGGACAGACAGCACTTCTGATCTTACTTGCTCCTTTGTTAAGTGGCTGGATTAAATGGGTAAAGTGCAAATTCCAGAATCGGCGCGGACCTATTCCATGGCAGCCCTACCGTGATTTGGCCAAGTTATTTCGCAAAGAGGTGGTTGTGGCGCAGCAAGCTTCTCCGCTTTTTCGTGCCACACCATATCTAGTATTCAGTGTGACCGTGCTGGCCAGCTCAATTGTTCCTGCATTTGCAGTGGGTCTACCCACAGCTGTCATTGCTGATGTAATTGTCATGGTAGGTTTTTTTGCGCTGGCACGCTTTTTCTTATGTCTGGCGGGGATGGACCTTGGCACCGCTTTTGGCGGCATGGGCGCATCGCGCGAGGTTACTATTTCATCCCTGACGGAACCGGCCATGTTGTTGGCTATTTTTACTCTAGCCATGACCTTTACCAGCACCAATCTGGACGCCATGGTGCTCTATACTCTGACCCAACCGTTCCAGATCTACCCATCGTTTATTTTTGCCGGCATGAGTCTGTTGTTGGTGGGTGTTGCAGAATGTGGGCGCATTCCTATCGACAATCCGGCCACCCATCTGGAACTCACCATGATACACGAGGCCATGATCCTGGAATACAGCGGACGCCATCTTGCTCTGCTGGAATGGGCTTCGATGCTAAAAATGCTGATATTTGGGGTTTTAATCTGCAATCTGTTCCTCCCTTGGGGTACCGCTCTGCACCTGGAACCGACAGCCATCGCCATAGGATTATTGACTCTGGGGATAAAACTGATGGGACTCGGCTTCGTTCTGGCAGCATCTGAGTCGGTCTTAGCCAAAATGCGCCTGTTCCGTACCCCGGAACTTCTGAGTCTGGCTTTCATAATTGCCCTGCTGGGGATGCTTGGCCACGTAATACTGGAGGTGCACTGATGAATTTTACAGTCTTGACCATGGCAGAACAGATAATCCTCACCCTGGCGGCACTCATGCTGTTCACCTCTTTTCTACTCTTGGCGCAGACCCGTTTGCTCACCCTGATCCATATATTTGCACTGCAGGGAGCTCTACTGTTTGCGACCACCCTAGTAATAGCATTCACCTACGGGCGCCACCATTTGTTGATCTCTGCGGCTTTGACCCTGGGATTAAAGGTGTTTTTTATCCCGATACAGCTGCAAAAACTAGTCACCCGGCTGGATATTAAACGCGAAGTTGAGGTAGTGGGCAATCCGTCCTTGATTATGTTTGGAGCCGCGGCGCTGGTGCTTTTTAGTTATTATGCCGTTCTTCCTATCCGCGAACTCTCCATGCTGGCTACACGCAACACCATCGCCGTGTCGTTGGCGATTGTACTGCTGGGAATGCTACTCATTATCTCACGCCGTAAGGCGGTGGTGCAGGTAGTTGGATTTATGTGCATGGAAAATGGCCTGATGTTCGCTGCTGTAGCAGCTACTCAGGGCATGCCCATGGTTGTGGAGATGGGGGTGGCGCTAGACGTGCTCGTGGCAGCCATTCTGTTTGGCATCTTCTTTTTCCAGATTCGGACAGAGTTTGGCACCCTCGATGTCGACAAACTCAATCTCCTGAAAGAAGTTGACTGATGAATGCCCTCTATTTAACCCTGTTGTTACCGCTAACAGGTGCGGTAATCCTTGCCTTTTGCGGACATATGCGCATCGCTGGCAGGCTAAATCTACTTGTGTGTATCGCTACCTTCATCACTTCACTGCAGCTAGCTGTTGATGTGTTTTTCAATGGTTCCATTCTCACCCCACTAAACTTTTTTTATGTGGATGCGTTTAATGTCTACCTGGTGCTGCTTAATTCCTTTGTCGGTATGACTACAGCAATCTTTTCGTCCCCATATATGGCGCACGAACAAAGTATCGGAAAGGTAAAAGCTGGTGGGATGCGTCTGTATCACAGCATGTATCAGGGGTTTCTGTTCACCATGCTACTGGCTCTGCTGACCAACAATTTGGGGATCCTTTGGGTCGCAGTGGAAGGTGCAACACTGGCCACAGTACTACTGGTAAGCTTGTATCGCACTCCTGAATCGATTGAAGCAGGGTGGAAATATTTCCTTCTCTGTGGGGTTGGAATAGCCCAGGCTCTGTTTGGAACGACCCTGATCTACTTTGCTGCAGTGCAGATTATGCCCGACAACAACCAGGCCCTGATGTGGAGTGTACTGTATGAGCATGCATCTGAACTTGAGCCCACCGTATTGCTGCTCGCGTTTGTGTTTCTTATAGTAGGTTACGGCACCAAGATAGGCCTTGTACCCCTACATAACTGGCTCCCGGACGCCCACAGCGAAGGGCCGACACCGATGTCTGCTATCCTCTCCGGGCTGTTGCTGAATATCGCGTTGTATGCGGTAGTACGCTTCAAGATGCTCATTGACCCAGCCCTTGGTTCCAATATCGCCGGACATATTATGATGGGGTTCGGTTTGCTCTCATTTCTGGTAGCAGGCCTACTCCTGCACCGGCAACGTGACATCAAACGTATGTTTAGCTACTCTTCCATCGAACACATGGGTCTTATTACCTTTGCCTTTGGCATTGGGGGCCCACTCGCTACGTTCGGCGCACTACTGCATATGATTGTCCACTCTCTGACCAAATCGGCCATCTTCATAACCGTTGGCCATGCGGCGCAGGTGTGTCAAACCCAGTCCATCGACAAAATTCGCGGCTTGCTAAAAACCCAACCGGAAATCGGCTGGGGGCTGCTCATCGGTACTGTTGCCATTGCCGGTTTACCGCCGTTTGGGGTGTTCACCAGCGAATTTCTCCTCTTCAGCGCTACTATTAAAAGTTTCCCCTGGCTGGTAATTTCACTACTGTTCGGCTTGAGCGTTGCTTTTGCCGGCCTGTTTCGCCACGTACAGCCCATGGTGTTCGGGGAATGCCCCACAGGGCAAGTAAAGGTAAAAGCGAACATGTGGCCGGTGGCGGTGCATCTGTGCATTATTCTGTGGCTTGGCATTGCAGTGCCTGATGTTCTGGCTGGCTGGATCGATCAAGCCACCATAATGATTACCGGAAAAGGTGTGTTATGACTAATCCGCAGCTTGAAAAGGACCTGATGGAGACATCAGACACTGAAGCGGGCATCGAGGCCTCTATACAGGCTTGTAGTTGGCAGCTACACCGCAGCAACCTAACTACAACCGTCGACTACACAATCCCGAGCGGAACTGCCACACATATAGCCATCGCCGCTGCGGCATGGAATGAGGCGGCTGTTATCGCTAAACGTTGTGGGCTGCGCTGGGCAGGGGTGTGGGCCGACCACATTCCTAGACGCATGGTTCTCATGGCTATGTTGGCAGGAAAAGATGGGCATCTGCTCCTTAGCACAACCGTGCCGGACTCAAAACCCGAACTGCCATCTCAGGCAGAAATCTACCCCAATGCTAGTCGCTCCGAACGTCATGTGCACGATATGTTCGGCATAACATTCAGTGACCACCCCGACCCACGTCCGTGGACACGCCATCAGGCGTGGAAGCCAGATATATATCCGCTGCGCAGGAATTTTCCCGTGGCTGGATTCCCAGCGCACGACACTCCTGCAGATGATACCTACCCGTTTATAAAAATGGAGGGAGAAGATATATATGAGGTTCCTGTCGGGCCCGTGCATGCTGGCATTATTGAACCGGGGCACTTTCGCTTTCACACCATCGGCGAAGATATGCTGCGCCTTGAAGAACGCTTAGGTTATGTACACAAGGGAATTGAAAAAATTGCCCAGGGACGTGATATCCCAGGGCTGATCCGTCTGGCCGCACGAGTTAGCGGTGACAGCAGCATTGCCCACTGTTGGGCTGCGTGTCAAGCGGTTGAACACGCCTTGGACGTTGAGGTACCTCCGCGTGCTCTGGCGTTGCGCGCTATTCTGGCAGAACGAGAACGGATTGCCAATCACTGTGGGGATATCGGTGCAGTTTGCAATGATGTGGGCTTCAGTTTTGCCATGGTACAGTTCAGTGCTCTGCGTGAACGCGTTCAACGCCTGAATATGGAACTTTTTGGACATCGGCTGTTGATGGATTGTATTCAAGCCGGAGGAGTCACCCGCGACCTGGACGCAGATGGAATGGCAGCCATACTGGCTGAACTGCAAGTGCTCCGCACCGAGGTTGCGGAACTCATGCCTATGATTCTCGAATATCCTTCCCTGCAGGATCGGCTGCGCACCACCGGCATTGTGTCCCATGAAACTGCCGTCAGTCTCGGGACGCTGGGGTATGTAGCCAGAGCGAGCAACATCGATTACGATCTGCGCCGAGATGCACCCTATCCACCCTATACAAGCCTTGAGGTGCACGTACCTATATATACCGAAGGTGATGTAGCCAAACGCACCCGGGTGCGCGGAGATGAAATCCTTGTATCCATAGGATTGATCGAAACGTTGCTCCATACCCTGCCGGATGGACCCATCGGCACCACAATCAACCTTAACGAGCGTGACGCGGCGGGGTTAGGACTGATCGAGGGCTGGCGCGGGGAAACCGTCGCCTATGTGCGCCTGAATGCAGCAGGAACGGTGGAGAGTTACTTCCCGCGTGATCCAAGCTGGTTCAACTGGCGGGCACTGGAAGAACTGATTCACGGAAATATCATCCCTGACTTCCCGGTATGTAACAAATCGATCAACGGCACCTATGCAGGGCACGATCTTTAACCCTGACCATGCTTTTTAGCCACAGCCACGCTCCTTAACCAGGAATATAGATTAGACATGCTTTCAATCCTGAATAAAATTCGCAGAACTGGGTTCCTGACAGAAAAGGTCGGTGCACCTGAAGATGAGATATTACTTCTGGGGAAACACTGCCAGCACGAGATCGCCGCCAAGTTTGGCGGAAGTCTGGCCATCCGCATGGTGGATGCGGGCTCATGTAATGGATGTGAACTGGAGATGCACGCCCTCAACAACAGCTTCTACGATATCGAGCGCTTCGGGATTCACTTTGTTGCCTCCCCTCGGCATGCCGATATGCTGCTAGTGACCGGGGTGGTATCGCGGCATATGCAGGAGGCGTTAAAGCGCACCTACGCTTGCACTCCGGCACCCAAACTGGTCGTGGCCATGGGTGACTGCGCTACCAACGGTGGAGAGTTCGGCGTCAGTTACGCCAGCTGCGGGCCGGTGGCTAACGTAATCCCTGTTGATGCCTGTATAAAGGGCTGCCCCCCCACTCCAGCAAATCTGCTGCGCGCCATCCTGGAAATACTGCAAAAAAAATATGTCTAGAAACTATCGAGCTCGCGTTTGGGGGCAAAAAACAAGATCAAGGCTTGACTAAACCTAAGCGGGAGAAAATCTCCAGGGTAGGTTCCGCACTATTAAGCGTATAGAAATGAACTCCACTAACCTTGTGTTCGAGCAGATCGCGCACCTGCTCGGTCGCCCAGTCAAGCCCAACCCGCTCCACTGCGGCTTCATCTGGGGCTTCTTCAACCTTGCGCAGTAGCTCCGCAGGAAAGCGTGCCCCAGCCGCAAGTTCGGCCATCCGTACCATCCCTTTCCGAGTGCGTAGTGGCATGATTCCAGCGATGATGGGTACTTCAATTCCGACTAGGCGGCAGCGCGCACAAAAATCGTGGAAGTCATGATTATCAAAAAACAGTTGGGTTACAATGTAGTTCGCCCCAGCGTCCACTTTCTCTTTTAAATACTGCATCTCCAGCAGCCGGTTCGGCATTTCAGGATGTCCTTCAGGAAAACCAGCAACGCCAATACTCGTATCGGGAAATTCAGCCCGGATAAACCGCACCAAATCTACAGCATATTTAAATCCGTCTGCGGGCGGATGCCAATTATCCTCACCTACGGGTGGATCGCCACGCAGGGCAAGAACATTGTGCACGCCAACAGCTTGATATTGCTGCATGATATTACGTACTTCAGCGCGGGTTGCCGCCACGCAAGTCTGATGTGGCACCACCGGCACCTTGCTCTCTTCATGGATGCGCAACACTAGTCTATTGGTCTGGCTGCGAGCAGAACCACCTGCGCCGTACGTGACACTCACGGATGACGGATGAAGGGGCATTAATTTTTCAATATTCAGCAATAAATTATCCCATCCTTGTTCTGTTCTAGGTGGGAAAAATTCAAAACTTAAGGAAGTATCCTTACCTCGGAGTATGTTCTTCATCTATCCTTATCAAATCCCTTATCGAATCCAGTGTTATAAGTCCTTGCACCATGCCAAGTACAGCCAAGGTAAAAAGCTATAAAAGTTATGTTCCGCTACGGATAAATGCGCCGGGATTATTCCATGCACACCCGTAACCCAAATCCTGCAGCAAGGCGATCCCAGCATCGATACCATTCCCCACACTAGAGACCCCATGTGAATCATCTCCAGGGAGGATATTTATCCCCATGTTCAACGCTTTAACCAAGATAGGACGGGAAATATAGGGCTCTGAAGCCCCTTTTGCCAACGCCCGCATGTTCAGGTCAAGGCAAAGGCCGTTATCTCGCACGTACTTGAGATTCCGTTCAATGCGGCGCATGATCTCAGGGTTTAAAATCCGTTGCGCATAATCTTGATCGTACAAACGCACCAGATCGAAGTGCCCCACTACGGCAGGACACAAAGCCTCAAGCATAGTGAACTGTTCGTCAAAGTAGGCGCAGTATAGGGCATCTATATTACCACATGCGGCAATGGCAGCTTCATATTGCGCCGGACAGAAATCGAAATTGATTCCGCGTACATGGTGCACGGAGCCGACAATATAATCTAGAGCATAGCGTTGTTGCAACTCTAATGCATATTCAAAGGCCCCAGGATAACATTCACTTTCCATCCCTGTCAGCAGGAGAATATCTCCACTGTAGAGCTGCTTTAATCTCTCCACTTCAGCCACGTAGTCAGCAAACTGATGTTGCAATGTCAGGGCACTGATGCCCGCCTTTTTTTCATCTGCATAACGGTATTGATCCTGCGGCGGCGGCATGTGCTCGGTAATGCCGACCCAGATAAACCCCTGTGTGATATATACCTGTACCACAGCTTCAAGTTCATCTTCGGCATGAAGACAAAACTGACCACTGTGTCCGCCGTGGGCGGAAACCCGCGCCGGTACAGAGTCTAATCCCATGGTTCTCCTTGTCCTTCCTATACAGATTGTTTTCTCTATATCTCTCTGCTGCGCAGACGTTGCAACACTTGTTTCATATCCTGCCACATTTCGCGTTTATATTCCGGATTGTGCAGCAAGTAAGCAGGGTGAAAGGTGGGCATCAGGTCAATACCATTGTAACTGCGCCACTCGCCCCGCAAATTACTAATGGGAGTTTTGTCCTGTAGTAAACTGTGGGCTGCAAATTTTCCTAGAGCAACCAACACTTGTGGGTTTATAGCATCAAGCTGGCGCTTGAGAAAGGGCGCGCACGCAGCTATTTCGTCCTCTTCAGGGTCGCGGTTGTGGGGAGTCCTGCATTTTATAACGTTACATATATACACCGCATCGCGCGTAAGCCCCATGGCGAACAAAATATTGTCGAATAGCTGCCCAGCTTCCCCAACAAACGGCTCTCCCTGTTCATCTTCTTTGCGCCCTGGACCTTCGCCGACAAACACCAGTGTCGCTTTAGGGTTACCCCCGCCAAATACAAGGTTGTGGCGTGTTCGGCCCAGCGGACAACGTTGACAGTTCCCCAGATCAGCCCTAATCTCTTCCAGGGTCTCAGCACGACATGGCGTTCCGGCTCGGATCGAGCTGTCCAGAGCGGCACACACGGGCAACTCCTCCTGCGCGCAAGAGGAGTCCATATATAGATGCTCCACCCCCCAACGCTGCATATCTCGCAGGGTTTCGAGGGTTTCTGATGTTGCGATTTTTATGCTCTGGGCGGGTTTATCCAGCATATTCTTTACATCTGACTGCAGATAGGATTATCCTGCCGATAGTATTCAAGTTATGTAACCGTTGTGAAAGTTATGGTTTAGATGATTTATTGCATGCGTACGTTGCTACTCATATTACCAGCTATATTCTTGTTCCCCGGGGATGCTTGTGCGTGGGGGTTCGGTGTACACTTGCTCTTAGGTAACAGCATCCTTGCACAGCTTAACAACCTGCCACCTAACCTGGCGGCGCTACTCGCGGCCTTTCCAAACGATTTTCTCTACGGTTGCATTAGCGCTGACATTACTTTGGGTAAGAAATACACCCATTATCTAAAACACTGTCATAGCTGGAACATGGGCAACAAGGTACTGGCGGCGGCGGAAACGGATTCCCAGCGTGCCTGCGCCTATGGGTATATCGCCCACCTAGCTGCTGACACCATTGCTCACGGCTTCATGGTACCTTACAAAATGGTGCGCAGCTACAACACGGTATTTCTCAACCACGCCTATTGGGAACTGCGCTTTGAAGCCAAAATCGACCCAGATATCTGGAAACAGGCCAAAGAACTGGCGCAACACGATTTCAGCGATAATGACAAACTCTTGCACCAGGTTCTGGTGCGCACCCTGTTTTCTTTCAAAACCAATAAACGCTTATTTAACTCCATGTTGCTCGTCAGTAGAATTCAGCGCTGGCAGAGGATCCTCCAGCGCCTGGATGAACGCTCTGCTTGGAGACTTGAACAGCAAGATCGACAGGAGTACCTAGATATGGCTCTGGAAGCAGCCATGAGCGTATTGTCTGACCCGAACAGCCCTTATCTGAACGCTGACCCCACCGGAGAACAGGCGTTTAAGAAAGCCCAGCGAATGCGCGCGAGTCTCAAGGCGCTGTGGCAGGATGGACGTCTGCCATCCGAGCTGACCTTGCCAATTTTAGACGAGATCAAAGAGCACTTTCGCTCCAGCGTGACTGATCCTACCAATAACGTATAAACCTATCCTCAAATACGCATTACAAACTCAATTTGAGACAAGACGAGTGCAAACCCGATCCAGCAGGGCATGTGCTACAGCATCTTTGCTCTGCTGGGGCAAGTCTTCAACTCTGCCATCTGCATGAACCAGCTTCACCACATTAGTTTCTATATCAAAACCGGCCCCAATGGCGGTAATATCGTTAGCCACTATCATGTCCAGATTTTTACGTTTCAACTTATCCTGTGCGTGCAGCAATAGGTCATGGGTCTCAGCGGCAAAGCCAATTACAATTTGCGCTGTTTTCTGTGCGCCAATTTCGGCTAGGATATCCGGATTGGGCTCAAGCTCAATACTCAGGGCGGCATTTTTCTTTTTGATCTTCTGGTTGGCCGCGCTGCAGGGGCGATAATCCGCCACGGCGGCAGCTTTGATTACCACTGTAGACCAAGACAATTCTCGCATGACCGCAGCGTGCATATCCAGAGCACTTTTTACCGCTATCCGTTTAACTCCTACTGGCGCCTCCAAGGCCGTAGGACCGCTGACTAATACCACTTCGGCCCCCCGTTGCCACGCCGCTCTAGCTATGGCGTATCCCATTTTTCCAGAAGAATAGTTGGTAAGACACCTGGCAGGATCTAGCTCCTCACGCGTTGGACCCGCAGTAACCAGCATGTGCTGTCCAGCAAGGTCTGCTGGAGTAGCGATCCGTTCAATCCACGCCAGAATATGCTCTGGCGCCGGCAACTTACCCTTTCCCTCCCAACCGCAGGCTAAAGCTCCATCATCCGGCTCGATAAGGTGAAAACCCCGCTGGGACAAAACCTGCAGATTGTGCTGCACTGCGGCACTTTCATACATATTGACATTCATGGACGGCGCCAGAATCACCGGTGCTTTGGTTGCCATGAGGGTAGTGCTGAGCAAATCATCCGCTATTCCTGCGCTCAGCTTGCCGATGATATTGGCCGTAGCCGGCACAATTACACATAAATCGGCTTTATCTGCTAGGGATATATGTCCGATCTCTTTTTCCTGATACAAATCGAACATGTGCGTATGCACCGGGCTGTTGGATAAAGTCTGAAACGTCAGGGGGGTAACAAATTCGCATGCATTCCGCGTCATCACCACGGAAACTGTCGCCCCAGACTTGGTAAGCAGGCGCAGAAGCTCAACGGCCTTATACGCCGCAATCCCCCCACACACGCCCAGTACAATTTGTTTCCCTTTAAGTATTGGCATAACTCAGCCTCTTTGTCATATCAGCTCCATTTCTTATTTAACGGTGGATCAAACATAGTCACCATTAACAAATGGATTAGACTGCTGCTCGGCTCCAATGGTCGATTCTGGTCCATGTCCAGGATGGACTATGGTGGATTCCGGCAGAACCATGAGTTGGGAACGAATATGCCCAAGCAGCTGCTGCATATCTCCTCCTGGCAGATCGGTGCGCCCGATAGAACCGGCGAACAGAGTATCTCCGGAGAACAGGTGCCCTTGCCCATACAGACATATTCCGCCGGGTGAATGGCCAGGCGTATGAATTACTTCAAAACTTAAATCTCCGATTTCGAGCAGATCACCGTTCTGGATAAAGCGGGTGGGTACGGGAGATTCTACCGCTGGAAGACCATAGCTTGCGGCTTGGCGTGATGCTTGTTTAAGCAGAGGGAGGTCCTCTTTATGCATGCAGAACTCAATTCCAGTCTTTTCAATAATCTGGCTATTGCCCCCCACATGGTCAAAATGACCATGGGTATTTACCACCATCTTGGGCTCTAACCCCTCCTGTTCGAGAAGTTGTAGAATCTTTAGCGCCTCGTCACCGGGATCGATAATTAACGCTTTTTTGGTGCGCGGGCACCCTACGATATAACAGTTAACCTGTAATGGACCTACGGGCAGGGTCTTAACGATCATGCTGGCCATCCTCTCTGCTTTCAAACAAATCAAGGGTTGCACCCGCCAGTTGTTCTCCAAGGGAGGTGCGCAGGGGATCCTGATATCTGCTATTGCGTTTTGGAAGTACGTTTGTCACGGTGGGCTTTTTTGCGTGCGCACTACAGGGAGATGGAGCACTTTCCGATCCTGACATCTGTGTCTGATCTATGCCTGTTTCCATTTCATCGGCTGGTGCGTAAAAGTAGCGATCAAACAGGCGATGATATGATGTCCATGCGGACGAATTTTGCTGCTCGCGCTCAATATGTAAGGAAATACCATTGATCTTGGCATCCATATCATCGACAAAGTTGAGCACCACCGCCTCCAGGGTTTTCGGACGTTTAGGAGAACCATACTCATATTGGCCATGGTGTGATAACAGCATATGTTTAAGCAGCATCGCTTTATGCTGCGGAAAATCAGGCCAAGCACTGATCTTCGCGTCCAGCATCTCGACCCCAAGTACAATATGTCCAATAAGTTTGCCGACGTCAGTGTAATCGAAGCTGCGGGCATAGCGCAACTCGGCAACCTTGCCAATATCGTGCAACAGGGCACTGCATACCAGCAAATCGCGATTGATCTGCGGATAGCGTGCACTCACATCCAATGCCAAACGTGCTACACACAGGGAATGCTCCAGCAAACCGCCCAGATAGACATGGTGCATCGATTTTGCTGCTGGCGCTTTAGCATACAAATGCATGAATTCTTCATCCGCGTCAAAAGATTCAATAACCCGCCTATAATCAGGGTCCGCAATGTGCGTAACCATGGACTTGAATTCTGCCAGCATCTCCTCTGGAGCATGGGCGGAAACCGGCATAAAATCGGCCAGGTCAACTTGGTCTTCGGCCACACGCGCTATGCTGGTGATAATAAACTGCATCTTGCCCATGAACACATTAGCTTTGCCCTTGATGTGGACAAAATCATCTTTATCAAACAGGGTGGTGAGTTCATCAACATTGTCCCAGATTCTCCCATCCACTTCACCGCTGCGATCCATGAGTTTCAGGTTCATGTACGGCTTACCATTTTTAGCCATAGCCATATTTTTATCCCGAACCAGAAAAATACTGTCGATCGAGTCGCGCTCACCAATATTTTCAATATAGGTCTTCTTCAAATGTACCAATCCCTTCTTCATGTCTTTTACGGGTAAATTCAGTAGGTGGGTCGGTTCCACATACATTGTTGCCACGGTGTTTCGTTTGTTGCCTTTGTATTTCACTGCATCTATGCTTGTAACGCATTGATGGTTTGAACCACTTTGAGCCCGTCAAGGGCAGCGCTCATAATCCCACCTGCATATCCCGCGCCCTCTCCCACTGGATACAATCCACGACAGTTCAATGATTCCATCTGCTCTGAACGAAGAATGCGTACCGGCGCGGAAGTCCGCGACTCTAGCGCTATCAGGCTAGCCTCGGCAGTAATAAAACCCTTCATTTTACGTTCAAACTGCGGCAGTGCCTGCAAAAGACCGTTGTATACAAATGGGGGCAGGTAATCACGCAAATTCTCTTCGCGTACGCCGGGGCGGCAGCTACTTGAAACCCCGACGTAGCCGCGCTGCAAGAAACTCAGCATATTTTGCGCCGGTGGGCGATAATCGCCATTGCCGTTAAAAGATTTCCGTTCCCAGTAGCGCTGAAATTCAACTCCAGCCAAGGGATCGGTGGCGCCGAAATCTTCCGGGTTCACACTCACAACCAAGGCACTGTTGGAACGCTGCGCATCGCGCTTGGAGCGACTCATGCCGTTAACCACGACTGAATTTTCTTCACTACTGCTCAGCACCACTTCACCCCCAGGGCACATACAGAAAGAATACACTCCCCTGCCACTGGAGCGATCGTTCCAGCTCAAAGCATATTCCGCCGCAGGCAGCTGCGGATGCGAAGCTGCTCCGTACTGAATAGAGTTAATCAGTTCCGTCGGATGTTCTACCCGCACCCCTATGGCGAACGGTTTCGGCTCTAAGGCAACTCCGCGTCGCTGCAACATGGCATAAGTATCCCTGGCACTGTGCCCGATGGCCAGCACTACCGCGTCGCAGTGTATATGTTCAGAGTCATTCACTACAACCCCTCTGATCACTCCATTTTCAATATTAAGATCAGAAAGGCGAGCGTGAAATCTGATATTAACTCCGACGCCACGCAGTTTATTGCGCAAGGACACCAGCACATTGCGCAACACGTCAGTGCCGATGTGTGGTTTGGCATTGATGCGAATGTCTTCAGGAGCCCCACAGGCGATAAAGGTGTCCAGCACCAGGGCCGAAAAAGGGTGTTTAACCCTGGTGGTGAGTTTGCCGTCAGAAAAAGTCCCAGCGCCTCCTTCACCAAACTGTACATTGCTTTCCGAATTCAGTGGACCACCGCGCCAGAACATCTCCACATCTGCGGCGCGCTGTTCCACAGATGCACCCCGTTCAAGCAAAGTCACCGCGTGGCCGCTGCGCGCCAGTTCCAGTGCGGCGAACAACCCCGCCGGGCCCATGCCGACTACAATCACCTTTTTGACCACGGAATTGTGCTGCAGGCAGAATGTTGGCGCCGGTTCCGGCTTAGCTAAACGCAGCCGGCCACTTTTCTCTAACGGTTGCGGAATCTGAACATTCGGTAGCAAATCAAATTCAAGGGTATATACACGCAGAACCCTCCCCTTGTGGCGGGCGTCTATGCCTCGACGTACTATGGCTAAATCACTGACACAGGATGCGCGTATTTGCAGAAGACCTGCGACAACCTGTCTCAGCTCGTCCTCTGATTGCGTAAAACCCAGGGGGACTTCGCTCAATTTCCAGCGTTGATTCGTCTGTTGAGTCAAAACTTAAAGTTCACTCCTAACACATACAGCGTCATCACCTGATATCTTTTCGAGCGGAAATTCCAAGTAAAAATCAGCGCCGCGTCCCGGTTCACTTTCTACACGTATATTGCCATTGCAGCTCTTAACAACCCTGAGTACTACCGAAAGCCCAAAACCAGTTCCGCTACTTCTGGTGGTAAAAAATGGATCAAAAATTTTAACCAAATTACCTGCCGGAATCCCTTTACCAGTATCTCCTACATGCACCAGAGCCCGGTTATCTTCTACCCTGAAGTCTATACTCAGAGTTCCAGAATTCTTCATCTCAAAGAGTGCATTGCCAATTAAATTAGTAAAAACCTGCTCAATTTCCTCAGCTCCTGCCATTATATACACTGAATTAGGCTGAATATTGAGATTCAGCTTGACGTTCTGGCGCTTTATCTGCTCACTAAACATTTCCAATATTTTGTCAATACAGCTACATAGACAAATTCTGCTCGTGCCCATGTTGCTTTTCTGCGCGCTGGCGTTAAGTAACTTACGTAAAATTGTATCCACACGCTCTACTTCTACAAGAATGTTCTTCGCGTAAGCTTGCACGTCGACATCATGTTCACCCTCAGATTGCAACAGCTGCGCTGTAAGGGCGATGGAATTTAAGGGATTACGAATTTCGTGGGCCATGCCTGCGGCTAAGTGACCTACAGTAGCCAATTTTTCAGCCTGAACCATCTCACGATTAGCCTGTTCGAGCTCCCGACCTTTTTCCTGCACCCTTAACTCAAGTTTTTTATTCCAGAGTTGAATTTCTTGCTGGAGTTCTTCCCGCTCCTGCCGCAAACGCATGTTAACCATCTCTACATGCCTTACATGCAGGACATTCTCAATACGTTCAAACAAATCTTTGCTTTTAAACGGTTTGGAAATATAATCGCTGGCACCGGCTTTCATAACCTCAACCGCGACAGTTTCACTCCCTTTTCCAGTAAAGATAATCACATACACGTCGGTATATATGCTCTTAATCTTCTTGAGCACCTGCATGCCGTCCACTTTCGGCATCATATAGTCAAGCAGAACGAGTGCGGGTTTGAATTCCGCAATCAGGCGCAGCCCCTCTTCGCCACTGTTGGCAGTTTTAACCGAATATCCCTTACTACTAAGAATTGTCTGGCACAGCTCCAAAACGCTGCGTTCATCATCTACGACGAGCAGTTTTTTCAACATATGTATCTCAGGCTACCCCCATTATCCTCGATTAAATCTCCACAAACTCCAGCCGACGTCCTGTAAGCACGGCAGTCTATCATGATATCCCTTCTGGGCGTAGCATCCTTGCGCTGCGGTGGCTATAAAAAAATAGGGCAAACCCGTAGAAAGGCTTGCCCCATAATATTGTGTATACGCAATATCGTATTCTTGACCGACGAAATTATTTACTTAGGATTGGGCACTGACAACACTGGAATTTTGGACTTGCGCAGAACCTTTTCGGTAGTACTGCCAAACAGAACATGGTCAAGTCCACTGCGGCCCTGGGTTCCCATGACAATCACATCCGCATTTACGTTAGCTGCTTGCTTCATGATCTCTTCATGTGAAACTCCGGGTACAACCAGAGTACCGTAGTTGTCTTTTTCGCTAAGCTTTTCCTCGCAAAATTCTTTCATCATTTTGCTTGCGCTCTCTTCTATCTCTTTAAACAGTACATCAAAGGATACATGAGGCACATAAAACCCGCGTAGATCAACGGGTTCATCTATGGTATGGATCAATTCCAAACGTGCACCAGCAATTTTACTCAAAGCATATGCATACTCAAATGCCCTGTCAGAACAATCAGAAAAGTCCGTGGCAAATAAAATTGTTTTAAATTCTTTCATAACAACCTCCTGAGATGAAAAACGATTATAAATCAACCACTGAGATCTTTTTCAACACCAATTTCAATTCTTCAAATTTTACAGGTTTATGCACAAAATCAAAAGCCCCCAAGTTGGCAGACTCAAGATAAATATCAACCTCGCCGTGAGCGGTAACCATAATAACATATATATCAGGATATTTAGCTTTAATTTGTGCCAACAAACCCAAACCATCCAAACCGGGCATTTTAATGTCGCTCAAAACCATATCGACCTTGTTAGCCCGTAATTTTTCAAGCGCCTCGTAACCATCTGCAGCGCAGTCTACTTGGTATCCTTCTCGCTCCAACAATCTCCCAAGGGAGTACCTGCTGCTCTCTTCATCGTCAACAATAAGTATCAATTTGTTGTTCTGCATCTCACCTGCTCAGAATATCTAAAAGAGTGAACTTCAACCAATACCCAGTGAAGTACCTTGTAGACGCTAACGCTGTACTACGGACAATCCCTATCTGCAGAAGAGTAACACTGTGTAGCATGGAGTCAAGAGCATCGATTACCAAATATGATAATTTCTACCTCAATGCACACCGCAACCCTAATGACAGCCCCAAGTCTATTTAAGCAGCTCCACATAATCGCGAGCCTCTTTTCCCAACTGGGTCTTGTCTTCACGATTGGCTATTTCCAGAAACTGCTCTCGCGCCAAGGTTCTCTTGTCCTGCTCCAACAGCGTTCTAGCGTATTCAAATCTTATGACGTTATCAAGTGGGTCGATATTGAGCGCTTCTTCAAGTATTTCCTCTGCAAGAGGGTACTTGTGCAGCTTTACGTAGCTTTGTGCCAACAGATACATGACGGATAAATTATTGGGAAAGCGCTTCAATGCTTCTTTGTACGCCATTACCGCCCGCGTATATTCTCCTGCGCGGTGATGCGCTATCCCAAGGCCCGTCAGCGCGCGAACAGGATATTGAAACACTAGATCATCCGCTGCTTTGCGGAAATAGTTTGCAGCATCGTCCCAACGCTGCATATCCAAATACAACGCTCCGAGATTATTGTATATGTATGGGTCTTCGGATTTTAACTTTAAAGCCCTTAAATAATGAGTCTCCGCCTGAACATAGGCAGATTTGCGCTGATATGCCTGCGCCAGCAAGTAATGCATTTCGGGGTTGTCGGGTTGCAATTTCACCCCCTCCAACAACTCCTTGAGCGCACTGCTGTAATCCTGTGTAGCCATATAGGACTGCCCCATCTGGTAATGGGACTTGGCCATATCATTTTTGGACGGACCCGCCGCCGCACATCCACTTAACGTACAGACAACAAGCAACAGGCAAGCTGTTCTCAACATAAACATCTCCACGTTCTGGTCTAATCGACCCCTTTGAACTCTGTGAGCAACTGAAACTTGCGGTATCGATCCCGCACTTGGCTTATATCCAAAGTACGCATGCGCCCAAGGCTGAACTCTTCCACGTTGAAAGATGCCATGACACTGCCAAAAATTATGGCCTGACGCATAGCTTCGTCCGAGACATTATCCACGCTGCTTAAATATCCCATAAACCCGCCGGCAAATGAATCCCCCGCCCCAGTGGGATCAAATACAGCCTCCAGCGGATATGCCGGGGCTGCAAACACTGCACCTGGGGTGAACATTACCGCGCCATACTCTCCCTGCTTTACCACCAAGGTTTTAGGCCCCATTTCCAGCACCTTGCGTGCGGCTTTGACCATATTTGGCTCGTTGGCGAGCTGGCGCACTTCTGCTTCATTAATCAGCAGAATATCCACGTATTTAAGGGTTTCAAGTAGAGCTTCGCGTTTACCACTAATCCAGAAATTCATGGTATCACAAGCAACAACCTGAGGCCTTACCACCTGCTGCAACACCTTGAGTTGAAGGGTTGGGTCGATATTGCCCAAAAAAACATATTTGGCGTTACGGTAGTTTTCCGGCAGGCGCGGATCAAAAGCTGCGAACACATTGAGTTGGGTATCCAGGGTAGTAGCCTCGTTAAGATCGTAACTGTAGCTCCCTTTCCAGCGGAAGGTTTCACCCGTACTGCGGGTCAGTCCATCCGTATTGACACCACGCTGATGTAAAAAATCAATATGTTCTTGCGGAAAATCCTCCCCTACTACAGCCACGAGATCGACCGCAGTAAAAAAACTTGCCGCGGTAGAAAAATAGGTAGCGGAACCACCCAACACCTCATCAGCCTTACCAAATGGAGTTTCTACACTATCAAAAGCCATGGAACCAACTGCAAGAATACTCATCGTTTGAGTTACCCCTTAAAGTATTTACCAATAATAAGATCTAACTTCTCCCGGGTGGCATGGTTGAGTTGAGCTGGGTCCGTCATGACACAATGCTGCGCCGCTTGAGAGCAGGAGCAGGATCTCGATGCACTTATTTCTCTAGCTGTAGCCGCAATAATCTTTTTGGCCATTTCAATATTGGCACGCATTACCGCGATAACAGCCTCAACCGACACATCATCATGTGCCTGATTCCAGCAGTCATAATCTGTGGCCAGGGCCACGGTTGCATAACAAATTTCCGCTTCACGCGCCAGACGTGCTTCTGGCAGGTTCGTCATACCGATAACATCTACCCCCCAGCTACGATACAGATTAGATTCAGCCCTGGTCGAAAAAGTAGGCCCTTCAATACATATGTAGGTTCCCCCCTTATGTAATGTCGCTCCAGCCTGCTTGGCAGCAACAGTCAAACTGTTACACAGCTCGTTGCAAACGGGGTTAGCGAACTGTACATGCCCTACGATTCCGCCACCGAAGAAGGTATTCTCTCGTTTACCGCTGGTACGGTCAATGAACTGATCCGGAAGTACGATATGCCCTGGGACAATCTCTTCTTTCATGCTGCCGACGGCAGAAATAGAAATAATCCGCTCAACTCCAAGCATCTTCATCCCATAGATGTTGGCTCGATACGGCACCTCCGAAGGGAGATAACTGTGGGCGCGTCCATGACGGGGAAGAAAAACCAGTTTCACCTCACCAAGCGTGCCGGTAATATATGCATCTGAGGGTTCACCGAACGGAGTTTGCAGGCGTACCTCTTCAATATCTTGCAAGCCCTCTAGCTGATACAAGCCACTGCCGCCAATTACACCTATTACTGGCACAGACATTTATTTATCCTTTCAATTTTTATGGTTATGAATTATTTCGCTCCAGCTTACTTTTAAGCTGCCCACAGGCAGCAGAAATATCCTGCCCTTTGCTGGCGCGCCGGATAGCTACCAGATTGCGCTGCAGCAGATAACTCTGAAAGGCATTAATTGACTGCTCGTCTGGGCACTTATAGCACGAGTTCTCGTGTTCGTTAAACGGGATCAGGTTTACCTTCGCCTTCACCCCGTGCAACAATTTAACCAGACGTCGTGCATCCTCTAGGGAGTCGTTAATTCCCTGGATAAGAATATACTCAAAAGTAATACGCCGCTTGCCATGCAGGGGGAAGTCACGACATGCCTGTATAAGTTCACTCAACGGATAGCGTCGGTTCACCGGCATCAAGCGGCTGCGTACTTCATCATTGGAAGCATTCAGAGACACCGCTAAATTCACATTGACACGTTGAGCCAATTCGCGCATCTGCGGCACCAGACCACAGGTTGAGAGGGTTATTTTACGCGAACTGTAGTCCATTCCGGCTGCGTCATAAAAAATATCAAGGGCAGCTACCATACTGTCCAGGTTCTGCAGCGGCTCACCCATCCCCATAACCACGATATTGTGAATATGATGCTCATTGCGTATTGCACAAACTTGATTAACAATTTCAGCTGTTGTGAGATTGCGTTTTAACCCGAAAGTACCGGTTACACAAAAATCGCACCCCATAGCGCAACCAACTTGGGAAGAAATACATAGGGTGGAACGTCCACTTTCCATGGGTATAAGAACGGTCTCGATAGTGGCTCCGTCATCAAGACGGAATAGATACTTGCGCGTACCGTCAGAACTGATTTCTTCTGTTTCAGGTTGCCACTGCGAGATGTACGCGCGCTGCTCAAGCTGCGCGCGCAAATCCTTTGAGAGATCGGTCATCTGTCCGAAGTCAGACACATTTTTTTTGTACATCCAACTCATCAACTGCTTACTACGAAAGCGCTCTTTTCCTAATCCGGTCAGAAACTTTATCAGGTTGGCAGAGGTTAAGCCACGCAAATCTACCTTTGGTTCGTCCATAATAATCTATACGCTATCTAGCTTAGGTTTCCATATGAGGTTTATCTATTTAAAGGTTGAGGCGTCCGCGATGGTGAGCTCCAATATGTGCACACGTTTGATGTGCCCATAAAAAAAGCCCCACGGATTGTATCCGAAGGGCTTTGAATCCTCAAGCGCGATCGAAACTGTTATTACAGCAGTTCCATGCCAGAGAAGAAATATCCGAGCTCAAACGCTGCGGTCTCAGGTGCATCAGATCCGTGGGTCGCGTTCTCCCCGATAGAAACACCAAATTCACGTCGCAGCGTTCCTGCAGCCGCATCAGCAGGATTAGTGGCACCCATGAGATCTCGCCATTTCATAATTGCGTTGTTGGCTTCCAGCGCCATTACCACACACGGCCCACTGCTCATGAAATCGGTCAATTCGCCGAAGAAAGGGCGCTCTTTATGCACATAATAAAAGCCTTCGGCCTCAACCTTGCTCAAGTATATTTTTTTAAGCCCAATAACCTTGAATCCCTCGGCGTAGATACGCTCCAGTATTTTTCCGGCAGTACCGGCTGCAAAAGCGTCTGGCTTTATGATAGCGAATGTTTTTTCCATTACTAAAATTCCTTTTTTATAATTTGTTCAGATAAAAGGCTTGCAGCCTACAACGGACGGGCAATAGATCGATATGTTTGCATATACGCCCGCTATTTGTTACTCGACTCTAAGGTGTGGGCTTATATCACTTTCTACTCCCAAAGTCAAAGTGCGATTAGCATAACTGCAGGCTAACCCCAGAAAGTAATCTGATTACGCCCCATTTCTATGGAGCGCTGCAATGCGTTATCCACTCGCTGTAAGGTCTTTTCCAGAGTCTGTTTATCTTCAACAGAAACAACACCTATACTGGCAGTGGTAACAAAGGGCAAATCAAAGCAAACCAGTTCGCGCAACTTGCTCAACAGCATATTGGCCACCTTAAGGGCGGATTTACGGTCGGCATTGGAGAGCAGAACAATAAAGCGATCAGCACTGATTTGTCCAAGGATATCAGAGCGCCGTAGAGAAGAGCTAATATTAGAGACAATCTGCCTCATCATAGTGGTCGCGGCAGCTTCACCGAAGGTCGCCTCGTAGTGGGCATAAAAATCCACCTCAAGACTGAGGATGGAGAAAATATTCTGATAACGTAGATATCTATGCCAGTCGCGCTTGAGAGCATCATGCAAAGATGCCGCGTTCAAGACGCTGAACTGGTGCTCAGAATCTTGCTCCGTGCCGAATTCGCCGTTTTCAAGTGCCATTACATAGGCGTTGCTGATCTCTGCCCCAGAAGTGGCTATTCCTACAACCCCAAGTAATCCGCTTTCGGAGTTGATTTTTCTGCAGGTAAAATCGATACTGCCCTGTCCCACCTTGGCTCTGAGACTGAATGTTTGTTTTGCAGCTATAGACTCATCCCCGTCTGAGACAAACAAATATTCAAGCAAACCACATCTTGTCTGGGTATCTGATGTAATGTTGTGTATTTCCGGACTCAACCCTACTTCGGTCAGTGTTTTCCCCTCAACGTCAGCAGGCGCTAATCCCGAGATCTGCGCAGCTACTTCATTCCATATACGTATGTTTGCTTGTGCATCTGTAAAAAATACTGCCGTCGGAAGCGCCTCTAGCAGATGGTGATAAATTTCTGCACCGATTTTTTTACTCTCTCTCATACCAACACCCATCCATAATTAGTTTTCAACAATAACATTTGCCATAATATTCTAAATAACATTGGCAGGTGATTAAAGTACAGTTCTTTACCAAAGTCAAACAGCTTGCTTCAGATAGGCTGTTACTTGGATTAAAGCCTGCGCGCGATGACTGATGTGGTTCTTTTCTTCAAGAGAAATCTCAGCTAAACTCTTCCCCAGATCAGGTAGCCAAAACAAAGGATCGTAACCAAAACCGCTACCTCCGCGGGGCTCAGCCAAGATCTGCCCATCAAGCCTGCCTTCAAAGATGCGACAATCCCCACTCGGCGTACACAGAGCCATGGCGCATACAAAAGCAGCGCTGCGCTGAGATGCGGGCAGCCCACGCATATTTTCAAGTAAACATGCGTTATTCTCTGCATCGGTGGCGTTAGCATGGGCGAACCTGGCAGAGTAGATCCCAGGACGACCATCCAGCGCGTCAACCACCAGACCGGAATCATCCGCCAAGCATAGTTGGCCACTCTGAGACGCTATAGATTGCGCCTTTTTGCGCGCATTCTGAGCAAAGGTTGCTCCATCCTCCACCGCCGGAACCCATTCAGGGTGAGAATCGAGCCCTTCTGTTACCACACCAGCATCTTGGAGTACTGCCACTATTTCGCGCAACTTTCCCCGATTAGTCGTGGCCACGATTAACTTTAACATATTCATCTTAGGAGCTCACCTATGAAGCGCTTGTTGCTGTAACAAGTGCAGCTCTTTGCACCCTTTGAGGGCAAGGTTTCTCATGGCGTCAAGCTCCTGCGCACTGAATGGTCGAGTTTCTGCTGTGCCTTGAACTTCAACAAATTCTCCTGTGCTGGTGATAACAAAATTCATATCTACATCAGCACTACTATCCTCTTGATAATTCAAGTCCAGTAAAGGGACCCCATCTACAATCCCAGAACTGACTGCCGCAACAGAACCAATAAGTGGATTTCTACTCAGAACCCCTGACGCCAATAGCGTGCCCACTGCTTGGTGCAAAGCTACATAAGCGCCAGTAATAGCCGCGGTTCTGGTTCCACCATCGGCCTGTAAAACATCGCAGTCGAGCTGAATCGTGCGCTCTCCCAAAAG
This sequence comes from Desulfuromonadaceae bacterium, assembly GCA_034006915.1. Lineage (GTDB taxonomy): Bacteria > Desulfobacterota > Desulfuromonadia > Desulfuromonadales > Desulfuromonadaceae > JAIVHC01. The sequence continues at coordinate 140,396 of JAVERW010000001.1, forward strand.
TTCAAAATCTATCACAGCTCGTAGTGCTCTGCCGATCAGGCGCTGGATTTCATGGGTTCGTCCACCAACTTTTCCCTTGGTGGATTCACGCATATTACGGCTATGGGTAGCGCGAGGCAGCATGGAATACTCAGCTGTAACCCAGCCTCGCCCTTCTCCGCGCATAAAAGGAGGTACTTTTTCTTCGACAGAGGCATTACACAGCACCGCCGTCATCCCAGCGCGGATGAGAACTGAGCCCTCGGCATGGCTGACAAAACCAGTTTCAAAGCTAATTGTACGCAACTGTTCGGCGGTGCGTCCATCAAGGCGGGTAAATTCTTGCATGTAGCTCTCCTTAGATTCTCTCTTGGTTCTTTATCAGGCCCTTGATTTCATCATCGTCACGCAAATGTGGAAATTAAGGAGCAGACAATTCTCTATTGAAATTCTGCAGTCCGTTAAAGAGCGCTGTGGCCAGACGTTGGCGATCCGATTCATCGGTCAGATTTTTAACATCCTCGGCATGACTCAGATAGCCGAGTTCAACAAGCACTGTGGGCAAGTCCCCGCCTGGCAGGGACAGCAGTTCAGTGCTGCCAATCTCGCGCACCTTAAACCCAGCACTACGCAAGGCCCTACGTAAGTGCAATGCCAAAGAGACGCTACTGTCCGGACGTAACACGTGCGCAGGGTTGCCTTCCCGCACATACAGCTGGATTCCACGTTGGTTAGGATTGAGTGCTGCCTGGGCGTGCAGAATAAGAAAAAGATCGACTGGGTTGTCACGCGCGGAGTTCAAGCGTTCCCGAGACTTCAGGGAATAATCTTCATTCCGACTCATATAAACAGGGATTCCCAACTGCATTTTGATCTGACGGCGCAAATCAAGCGCCAGATTCAAGACCAAATCCTTTTCCTTTACCCCCTGCAATCCAATCGCCCCTACATCATCACCACCGTGCGCTGGGTCAAGGGCAACGCCACGCAACTGTTGATGGGGCTGAGCATGCTGCTTACTGAGCAAAAAGGAAAAGAGTCGATCCTGCTCATCTGCTGCCCCTGAGCTTGGATTGTCGCTTGTACCGAGGTTACGGTAATAGATACTGGATGAAAGCTGATCGGCAAGTTGATTCAGGATAAACTGCTCTGGAACCCGCAAACGCCCATCGATAAAGCGCGCTGGAGCATCGAGCATGATATATTCAGAGCGATATTTCATATACGGGCCACCGGGATACAGGCTTGCTTTACCTCCGGGAAGATTTATAAAATACGTATGTTGCGTAGAGTGCCAATAACCGGACAATTTGATGGCTGGGAGCACATCGTCAAGCGCGAGATAGGCCGCACCCGCATAATTATATACTTCACGGATCACCTGTGGTTTCTGACCCTGTACAGACAATTCCACCTCTGCATCAGCATGCGCCGGCAATAGTAAAACAAAGTAACACAATAAACAAATAAAGCGCATATAGTCCCACATACATATAGAGCAGCAAAAAGATATCTTGCTTAAACATCAGATTAAAGGCAGCCGCTGTACATCTTTATATTCGAAAATTTCAAGTAGTCTGGCAACAAGTTTCTCTTCTAGGCGGATCTGATCCTGACGCTCCTCTAACACGCCTTTGATCTGCCCTCCGGCAATCATTCCGTGTCCTCCGGCTGTTCCTATCCCCTCAACCAAGCGGCGGATAACCTTACCTGCAAAAACATCTTCACGATCAGTGCGCAGGGACAAAACCTCTACATCTCCAGCGTATCCCATACCAAGAACCAGACCTATCCCTTCGGTACGCAGAAGAAAATCGGCAATTTCAGCGACAGTGTCGGAATGATCAATATGGTAAAGATTGAACACAAGAATGTCATTGTAGGTATGTGCAGACTGCAGTGCCGTGTCAAAACTAGAGAAATAGCTGCGGGGCACCTTGGCCTGAGCTATCTCGAACAATATTCTATTATTACTCAACGAAAGTAGTTCCAAGTATGCATGGCGATCCGTTGCTACCCACTCACGTCCCAGATCCTGAGTTTCCGAGCGGATAGCATAAAACATGGCCGTTGCGAGTCTGGTACTCAGGCGTATATTTTGAGCTTGAAGGTATTCAAACAAGATAGTGGCGCATGCGCCATATTCGGGACGGATATCGCAGAACAAATTTGGAGTGGGCGACTCATTGCGAATTGGGTGGTGATCTATAACCACATCGAGAGGTTTGCCCACTGGCATGCTGCTGTTGCCTGTTCCAGGCTGTGCGTCCACCATGCATACGAGATCAAAATCATTAAGATCAAGCTCTTCGATCCGCGATATCCGGATCTCACTTTTTTCGATCAGGGTACGGTTTTCTCGTCGCCCTACTACTCCGCCGCAGGCAATTACCGACCTGATCCCCCGCGTCATCTCAATTAGATAACTCAGAGCATAGGCGCTAGCAAGAGCATCAGGGTCTGGATTGTCGTGGGTAATGATCAAAACCTTATCTTGCCCAGTAATCTTAGCCAGCAATCTGCTGCTGAAGTCTAAAGAGCGCTCTGTATACATCGTAGAAATCTCCATGCGCAGTACAGCGTTGTGTCCTCATGCTGACTTAAGCGCACTACATCACAAAACTTACTTTCATCTAACGAACATCTGGCAACAAATCAGCAACCGTTTAACTATTATATAAACCGATACCAGACAAGCACCATGCCTACAAGGTGATTGCCCTACGGTTACGTTTAATCAAAGACTCTAATCATACACTAGGCTTGAACACATTTCCAGTATACACACACACGAATTTTTTTAAATCGCCTTGGCTAGACTCAAATACCGCCCTCTTAAATCATCACCTCAGGCCCCTGCAAGCGGGCGAGAGAAGACGCAGCCGCAATAGTTCTGGCGATAAAAGTTCTGCGTGTGAGAAATTTCGATGCTGCGTTTAAATCCATTTTTTTTCTTAAAATTTGCCGCATAAAATTCAATGCCATGGTGACGGGCTAAGGCTAAACCTAGGCGGTTGATACACTCATACCGTTTATGCGGTGAAATTGAGAGCACCGTGGTGAATAGATCGTAGTGGTGTTCTCGCGCATAGATTGCGGCACGCTGCAGACGCAGTCGAAAACATCGATTGCAGCGACGTCCTCGCTCCGGTTCATGTTCCAGCCCACGTATCTGTTCCATCCATGCTTCTGGCACATACTCCCCGACAATACAGGGTACATCTGCAACATTGCTACACCAGTGGATTAGCTCGTCCCGACGCTGACGATATTCTTCTACTGGATAGATGTTTGGGTTGTAGAAATAAATACTTATATCGTAATCGGCTGCAAGTCTCTCCACTACCGCGGTACTACAAGGAGCACAGCAAGCGTGTAAAAGCAGGCGGGGCTTTACTCTGTTTTTGGGTGCAACAATATGGCCTGTTTCTTGAGTGGTATGGTGCACATGGACCTCCACACGTAATCCTCTAATCTGGTTGCTAGCAGCATAGCACTACTGCTATATTGCGCCGCATGAAAGATATCTTTATTGCGGACGCGCATCTGAAACACGCTGCAGATAAACACTATATACAGTTGCTTGAGTTTCTCAAACAGAACAGGGGCAAGATCCGCACCCTCATCTTGCTCGGAGATATCTTCGAATTCTGGGTGGGATACCGGCACTGCGTGTATAGCGCTTACGTGCCATTGCTCCAGCAACTCAGTCTACTGCAACAGGGCGGAACCCGCATCATCATGGTGGAAGGAAACCATGATTTCAACGTTGGTCCCTATTTTTCCGAAACCTTGAGAGCTAAAATAATCCCGACCGGCGACGTTGTAATCCTCGGAGAAACCAAGGTCTGGCTCGAACACGGGGACCTGATTAACCCAAACAAAACCTATCGGTGGCTACGAAAACTGTTTCGCAGTCGTGGCGCACGCATCCTGAGTAGGATTATACACCCAGATTTACTCTGGAGCATAGCTGAACACCTCGGAAACTGGAGTAAGCAACAACGCACCAGTATGAGCACAAACCTTGGTGATGGTTGTTCACTGAGCGCGATTCCGCAGGAGCACCTGCTCTCTTTAGCCGCCACGCATTCCACCTCTGGTTGTGACGCTCTGGTTTGTGGCCACTTCCACCGCAGTTGGCATAAAAAAACTTCTCACACCGAAGCTCTGGTGGTGGGTGAGTGGAGAAAGCACGGCACATATGCCGAGCATCAAGACGGCAGATTTGAGCTAAAACAATTTTGCCCTCCTACAGAAGTGCCGCCGGATCAACCCGGATAACTTCTCTTTCTTGCGCAATCTGGTTTATTTGCTCAGGGTTTATATCTCCAACGACAATGATGGTCTGGCGTTGCGGGTCAAGATATTTATTGGCGACCCGGTACACATCTTCCGTTGTAACCGCACTTATATGTTCACGATAACGAGCCAGATAGTCTGCAGGGTAACCAAAAAAATCATGTTCCATCGCCTGGGTAACCAGGCTGTGCAGATTTTCAAAGTGAAACACAAATGAGTTTATCTGACTCTGCTGAGCCAACACGAGCTCAGCCTCGCTGACCCCCCCAGCACGCAGTGTTTGCATAATAGAGGCAAACAGTCCTACAACCTCAGGCACGGATTCCGTCTTGGTTTCACAACCGGCTATAAAAGCCCCCTGTAAGCAGCGCCCAACGGAAAAATAGGAAAAAACTGAATACGCCAGCCCCCGGTTGGAGCGAATCTCCTGCATCAGGCGTGAGTTAAACCCTCCCCCACCTAGGATAAAATTCATCACCTCAAGTGCATATACATCTGGATTATCTTTGGAAATGCCACGTTCAACCAGACGCAGCGTAGTTTGTGCCAACGGACGACTAGCCACAATCACTGGACCATTTCCCTGCAGACCGTCTGGTGTGGAAAGTTCGGGCACCTGCGGAAGTTCGGTGGGCTTTTCCCAGGTTGAAAATCCGGACTGAATCAGGTCCCGAGCTTCGGCACCACTGACGCAACCTGAAATCGCCACACGCAGATTTTCAGGACCAAAATAGCGCTGATGCAACTCGACCAGATCAGATCTTTTGATATGCTCTAGCGTTTCCAGTGACGGCTTGCGCCCTAAGGGATGATTCGGATAGAGATTCTCTAACATGAGCAGTTCTGCGATGGCCCCTGGATTGTCCACCCGCCGCCGCACCTGCTCCATGAGGCGCTGGCGCGAGGTCTCAAGCCGCTCTGGATCAAAACCAGGCTCACGTACAAGTTGCGCCAATAATTCAAGCCCTATGGGGAGGTCTTCCTTCAACAGTGATAGGCTCAGAGTTGTAGTATATGGGCCACTCACAACCCTTAAATCTGTCGCCAAAGCGTTCAGCGCTGCATCAAAATCCTGCGCGCTGATCACTCTGGTGCCGCCTGATTCAAGAGCCGTTGCAAGCAGACTCATAAGTCCTGTATTGGCAGCACTTTCCACGCTGCGCCCTATCCCAAACATCAACGTAATATCAACCAGCGGCAGTTCCTGATCAAATGCATGATATATCTGGATACCATTCTCAAGCTCGATCTTGTCGGGGGTGCGCAGTTCCCAGTGCAACTCTTCATAAGTCAGTGCATCAGGGCGCTCAGGCAGTGCGTCTGACTGCACTCGGGCCAGGGCACTACCACACACCATGAGCAGTAAACCAATTATCAGTGTCGCTATTTTCCCTGAATTATCCCGCATTTCCATCTCCTGTCACGTCAGAGTCGGAGCTCTCTTCACGCTCCGAACCTCCCTGAACTGAACTTTCCTGCACTGAATTTTCTTGCATTTTAGGCGTTGGGCTTTTCAGGGTTATCACGCTACGGTTTTCGGCATTGAGCCAGTCTACAGCGGCACTTTTCACCTCGGTGGCGGTTATGCTCTGCAGAATATCATCGTAATCCAGCAGATACTTCCAGCTCCCGGTAACAATCTCAAAATTGGTCAACATGGATGCCAGCCCCTGATTGGAGCGCAAACGGCGGATACGATCGGCACGCAGGCGTTTGCGTGCATGCTCAAGTTCTTCATTGCTAACACCTGTAGTTTTTATCTCTTCGAGCTGTGCATATACTGCCTGCTCAACCTCTGCACAGGTGTGGGGGTGACGTGGCGCGGCACCAATAACAAACAAGTTGGGATACCGTGCTCCTGGAGCACTGTAAACAGATACTGTGCTCGCCAACTGTTGCTCCAATATCAGTGCTCGATGCAACCGGGATGAGGGGCCCCGCCCCAGAATTATACTCAAGAGATCGAAGGCATAGTCATCTCGGTGGGGAATCGTCGGCTTGTGATATCCAACTAGAAGTTGCGGATTGGCATGAAACACAACCTCCGCACGGCGTTCGCCATTTTGTGTCGGCTCCACTGCGCTTACTTCAGGCACTTTCACCCCAGCAGGAATATCACCAAAATACTGCTCAATCAGCTTTTGGGCCTGCGCTGCATCAACATCGCCAACCAGAGCAATGACTGTATTGCTAGGCATATAGTATTTTTCCATGAACTGGCGGGTCTGTTCCCTGGAAAGCGAATGGATATCAGATGTCCAGCCAATAATCGGGTGGCGATACGGATGCACCCTAAATGCCGTTGCCAGCAAAGTTTCATACATCATACCGGACGGACTGGTTTCATAGGAGCGCCGTCTTTCTTCGAGCACAACCTCTTTTTCGGTGTAAAATTCACGCAACACCGTGTTTTTCATTCGATCAGCTTCCATAGAAATCCAGAGTTCAAGCTTATTCGCAGGTAGTGAAACCAGGTATGCGGTGAGATCTTTACTCGTAAACGCGTTATACCCAACTCCGCCATGGCGAGCATAAATCTGGGCGGATTCATCTTTCACCAACAATTCTCGATGCTCTGTTTGCAGCTCTTTCAGGGATGCACGCAGAGCCTGAAGGGACCCCTCGGCACAAGAGTCATCCTTTTCACATGTTTCGATGGCTACGACCGTTTCGTCGATCCGCTGCAAAAAACCCTGCTCGCCAGAATAGTCCTTTGTGCCTATAGTTTTTGTCCCTTTAAAGCGCATATGTTCGAGCAGGTGGGCTATGCCGCGATTGTTTTCCTGCTCATTGACCGCCCCTACCCCTACAGATATAAATGCGGTAAATGTTGGTATGGCATGACGCGGCACCACCAGAAGGGTGAGGCCGTTATCCAGACGATACTCGACCACCTTGTCTTCCAACCCTTCTGCCTGAACCGTAGCAGTGCAGAAAAACAGGGAAACCAGCACGGTAAAGGCTGCAAAAGGCGTAACGAGACTACCCAAACTCATATTTCTGAGCCACACAACTTGATACATAAATCCTGAACCCTCCAAGATCGAAAGAATAATTCCACCCAGTTTTTAACCATCAACGAACACACTCCAACCAGTAGAGCCTGCATAAAACGACGCTTACCTACGAACCGTTCACTGCCCGAGGCAGCATAGCACTTTACCTCCTGAGAGTTCCAAAGAAACAATCCAAGATTTGGTTGTAATTATTTTTTCTGTGCGTATCATCGAAGATCACTTTTTTACTTACCTGTTCTATTTAGAACATGGATCTATTCATTTTGATCCATCTTTATTTCACTCTAGTGTGACTGGTTTATGTTTAAATTTTTATCCAAACCTTGGGTTCCTTATGTATTTCCATTTCTGATTATCCTGATATGCACTGAAGCCACTTTTTTTATGCCACAGTGGCGTTATCAGTTGCTTATTGGGGCTGGGGTTATTGCGTCATCTTTACTATTTATCTGGCGCGAAAAACTGCTCCAAGATGCCCTTCCCACACTGCGAACGCTACAGAACGTAGCCGGTGTAGTTACAGGTGCGCTCCTCGCATTGACATGGCTGACACTGGTGCATTTCGGCATCTCCACCCCGGAACCGCTACACTTGGCACAACTCTGGCCTGCGCCGCGCAACTATTTCATAATAATTCTTGTAACTGGCACGCTGGGGCTAGTTATTCCGCTTGTTGCGGAATTGTTCTGGCGTTCTTTCTTACTCAGATACTTTATTGCCCAGAACTTCAAGTCAATCCCAGTCGGCACCTTCAACTTATTTGCATTCATCATGGTTATACTTCTAACCACCCTGGCAACAGGCAACCACACCGCCTATCTGTTCGTATCTAACCTGGCCTTCACGGGCTTAACCTTCTGGAGCAAAACTCTTTACTGTAGTATTATTGCGCATATAGTAGCTAATTTAAGCGTTATGCTGATAAGTTTGTATCTTGGAATAAGCTTTTACTGATATTTAGAGCGAGGATTACATGCGAAACACATTCTATATCGCCCTTATAGTGATAAGCATTTTTTTTCTGGCCGCCTGTACGAAGCCAGGGGAGCAAGCATACAACCAGGGGGTCAAGTCACTCAATGAAGGCAAAACGGAACAAGCCCGCACCAGTTTTTTGCGAGCGATCGAAGAGAATCCGCGACTAGCGGAGGCGTACCTTAATTTAGGCCGTATTGATATCAAACTAGCTGATTTCGTCAGTGCCAGGGGGAACACCCTGAAAGCTCTAAATTTGCTGCAGGAGTACAAAAAAACCATCCGGAGTGGATCCACCTGGACCCAGCAAGCGGCACTGGCCTGCAACAATATGGCTTCAATTGCTTTCCAACAGGCGTTGCTGATAAAGTCGAGTAATGTAAAAGATAGTAACGAGGCTTCAATCAGCTCTATCCAAACGGAAACCAGTCAAGACAGGTCATCCGGCGAGGATTTAGAAGCTGCCGAGACCCTTATTAATGAAGCAGAAAAGTGGCTTGATCAAGCCTTAGAACTGGATCCCTCGAACGAGACGGTACTTAAAAACCGAAGATTCATCCAAAAGTGGCGGGAATAAGTACGTCAAATCGCTGCGCCACCGATATACCTTAAGAATGCTTCCGCTCAAGTTTACGCACCCAGTTGATGGATGCCAGAACCAGTGCCAGGCTTATACCTCCCCAGAGCAGCCCACCATCGCGATACATACCCGTCAAACCACAAGAGAGGACAAAGGCCAGGCAGCTGCAAGCGACGCAACATATTGCCACCCATTCTGCGTGAGTTTTGGCCCTGGAGGCAGTAGGTTCAACAACTTCAAGCAAGCGCTCCTCGCAGTGCAGACAATGCTGCGCCCTTCTGGCTGCGGGCATACCGCAATTGTGGCATTTTCGCTTAAAAAACACTGGCATTCTCCCTAAAATCACCCACGGTCAGTCCACTGGCACCGTACTGTTTATTTTACGCACCAACGCGGTGGTTGAACGTCCAGATATAAATGGCATCAGCTCAACCCGTCCACCCCACTGCCGCACCAGATCGGCACCCACCACATTGTCTTCGGTGTAATCGCTACCCTTGACCAGAATATCTGGCTGGAGGAGTGCTATCAATTCCATGGGAGTATCGTCATCAAAGACCACGACATAATCAACACAGGCAAGCGCCGCCAAGATAACCGCTCGATCCGTTTCTGAGACCAAAGGTCGGCTCTCACCTTTCAACCTCCGTACGGAAGCATCGCTATTCAGGCCAAGCACCAAAACATCCCCGAGTTCACGCGCGCGCTGCAGATAGCTGACGTGCCCAGCGTGCAGAAGGTCAAAGCAACCATTGGTGAAAACAACCTTACGCCCCATCTGACGCAAGCGCCGCAACACTATCTGGAGGGCGTGGGGATCACATATTTTAGTCTTGTCCCCTGCAAGGAGAAAACCTGCGGCCTCGACCAGTTCAGCCGGGCTTGCGGTAGATGTCCCCACCTTCCCAACGACAACACCGGCGGCGATGTTCGCCATAAACGCAGCCTGTTCAACAGAAAAACCTGCTGCGAGCCCCAGCCCCACCACCGTCAGAACAGTGTCCCCCGCGCCGGACACGTCATATACTTCCCGGCTGCGCGTTGGTAGATGCACTGGATTTCTGTCTGGTTGAAATATGCTCATGCCCTGTTCGCTGCGGGTGAGCACCAATGCCTTCAGCCCGGCCATATGCAGAATCTTGTCCCCTGCGGCACACAAGCTAGCATCATCACTGATTATTATCCCGCTAGCTTGAGCGGCTTCGCGGCGATTTGGTGTAAGTAAGGTAGCACCATAATACTTGGCATAGTCACACCCTTTCGGGTCGACCACTACCGGTATATTTATGGCTTTTGCGCGCTCGACTATATGCTGAATAAGGGTATGTGAGAGCACTCCTTTTCCGTAGTCAGACAAAAACACCACATCGGCATTGGTCAGCTTCAAGGTCAATTTTTCCAACAGTCTGGCTTCAACATCAGCGTTAATTTGTTGCTTACTCTCGCGGTCGATGCGGAGCATCTGTTGATTACCGGAGAGGATACGGGTTTTTCTGCTGGTGATGCGCCCTGAATCGTGAATAACAGCCTCAATATCTACCTGCGCCTGTTGCAAACGCTTACAGATCAGCGCACCGTCGCTATCATCACCTAGGACAGAAGCTAAGACTACCTTAGCCCCCAATACGCGCAGGTTGTTAACCACGTTCCCCGCTCCGCCCAAGCGTGTATCTTCCCGCCCTACATTCACTATCGCCACTGGGGCTTCTGGAGAAATTCTGTGCGTATCACCCCAGAGGTATTCATCCAGCATCAAATCGCCGACAACCACCGCAGTAATATCTGTGCTGCGGGATAAAAAAGCTTCAACATCGGATATATTAATATTGTAAGAATTCATAGAATATCTTCCAGCAACGTAGAATATAGCTATAGTTATGCATCGTTATCACGATATTTGCGCTGATATCGCACGTATAGTTTAGTACAGCGGCGCTCTACCTGCCTCCACAGCCCGCGATCCTGCTTTAACGTCCCGCGCACGGACTCTCCTGGGTGTAAGCCCATATAAATGCGGATAAAACGCAGACGATCACGCCGGGTAAGCCCGATATCCTGGGCGGAAAAATACAAGGAGGCCAGATCTTTTATCCGCCACCGCAGCGGCACACGCTTGCGAAACTGCACCCGGTGTAGATCGATAAGGTGGATTCGCAAGTTCTCGGAAGTTATGTGTTCACGCCCCGAAGTTATATCCAGCAAAAAATGGCACAGATAATAATCCCGATGATTGATCCCGTGACTATGCAGCAGCCGTGTCACTTCGGCAACCCGGGTCAGTAATGCGCGCTTTACAGCCACAGCAGGTGGGTGCACAGCCCACGTAGAACAAAAATCTTCCAGACTTTCGGTGGGCTGTAAATCTTGCGTAACCAAAAAGGATTGGCGTGCTATCGGATTGCGACCACGTTCGCCGTACGCCACAGTGGTCATGGTATCTACACCGAGCTCAGTCAGGATTTTAATCGCAAGCCATTCGTTGTATGCAGAGAAAACTGGCGGAAGTCTAAAGGTAAGCAGGCTTTTGCACACGCGCCACCAGCCGATTCCCTGATACATCTTTACAAAATAGCTCTGTCCCAGCATATCGAAGCGCAGAGTCCGCCGTCCATCCATGTTGCGATATTCATCCCCTTGCAGGGAAAATATCTGCTCGAAGCAATCGGTACAACCCCAAGCGTCCTTCCAACGTTCAGGTATGATTAACACCTCTGAACCAGAAGTACTCAAATCTCCCCCTGTTCCGGGAACATCTGCTGTTCCACCAGGTCACAAAGAATATGTATTATACTTAAGTGAACTTCCTGAATCCGGGGGGTTTCTTCCACTGCGACATTGAGACACAGATCAGCGAATGCCGCCATCTTGCCGCCATCCCTGCCGCTGAGGGTAACTACACTGCAGCCTGAGGCGCGCGCAAGTTCGAGGGCTCGCAACACATTGGTGGAATTGCCACTGGTTGAAATACCTATCACCACATCCTCTGGTCGTGCCAAAGCTTCTACTTGGCGTCTGAACACCTCATCGTAACCAAAATCGTTGGCAACTGCCGTTATTACCGAGGTATCAGTCGTTAAGGCCACGGCCGGAAGTGCAGCCCGATTTTTCATGAAGCGCCCAACCAACTCTGCCGCCAAATGCTGTGCATCCGCAGCAGAGCCGCCATTGCCCATGACCAAGACCTTCCCGCCAGCCCTGAAGCTACGGCACAGAAGCAAAGCACAACGCTCTATCTGCGGTGCCATGGGCAGAAACACATGTTCAAACACCTCAATATGGCGTCTGATGTGACGTTCAATACAGGGTTGCATACTACTACTCCTCAACTATTCTCAAGCTCCCATCACAGACCCCAGCACCGTTCACACTGCCTGCCTCGCAGCCTTTTCCAGTGCATGGCAAAATCTCCCGTACCGCATCAAGTACATCAGCTACCCGAATGGACGTAGAGCACTGCACATCATATTCGCACTGCTTACGCAAACATTTAACGCACGGCATCGGTGCCTGCAAGCGGATATGCCGAGTCCCTTCTGGGCCATTACGCAACGCATCCGTAGCCCGATACATGGATACCGTTGGCGTCCCCACTGCTGCGGCTATATGTACCGGGCCGGTATCACATCCAACCACCAGATCTGCGCGCGCCAGTAACGCTACCAGTTCGGGTAACGGCACCCGCGGCCATATGACTGCCTGCCCTTGAGTACTGCGTTGGATTTCCTTAACAGCTTTGAGCTCAGCGTCATTGCCCCAGGTCAAAACAAGACCCGTATCGGGACACTGCATTAACCTAAGTGCCAACTGCTGCCAAAAAGATAGGTTCCACAGCTTGGTCTGCCAAGTCGTGCCGTAGTGCAGAACAATGATTCTGCTGTGTTCAAGTCCGAATTTTCTCAGCCCGGCATCTGCCAGCAGCTTAAGTTCAGCATCAACCGGAAGTGGACCACTCAGAGGCACCTCTCCACCGTAAGGAAGAGCAGCCCGCACCACTGCCAGCGCCCGTCTTGCCACGTGGTGTTCTTCGGGCCCGAGTTGAATCCTGTGTCTGGTGGCCAGCACATTTGGCCACTCCCGTACCTGAGCTAGAGAAAATCCATACTTCTTATGCGCACGGCACGCAAGGGTAAACATTCCACTTTTACTATTACCCTGCAGGTCGAACACATAGTCATAACGTAGACGCCTTAATTCTTGGATGAATGTCCAGAATTCACGCAACATGTCGCCAAAGGATAATTTTCTCCAGGTACGCGTATTTACGCGTACCACCTGATTAATCAAGGGATGTCCTTCGAGTATGGCTGCAGAGCTATCTTCCACCAGCCAGTCGATCTGAGCTTCCGAGTCTACCTGCTTAATATAGCTCAGAACCGGCAGCGCATGCACAACATCCCCAAGGGCGCTGAGTTTAACTATCAGTATTTTCATCCGCTCTTTCCAACAGCTCGATATCTTTCAATAGCTCTGTAGCTGCAGCTATCACATCTTCTGCATTGATACTCTGCATACATCTGTGATCTGTGGGGCATTGACGCAACAGACAAGGAGCACACTCCACCTCTTTGCGGACAATCCTCACCCGTGCAGATGCCGGTGATGTGGTGGTGTGATCTGTCGGGCCAAATACCGCGACAATCGGAACATCAAGTGCAGCCGCGACATGCATAGGGCCAGAATCATTGGTAATCAACAGACGGCTAACCCCTAGCAGAGCCATCAGCTGCCTGACATCGGTTTTTCCCACCATGTTGATGCAGTCGTGCTGCATAAAAGAGGCAATATCTTCACCTATCTCTCGTTCCGCAGGGCCACCGGTCAGTACTATTTTGGCACCAAAGCACTGGACAAGTGCGTCTGCAACAGCAGCAAAACGTTCCGGGAACCAACGCTTGGCTGAACCATAGGCGGCGCCGGGATTCAGTGCAATTACGTTATCACTACCCAGGGTGGCGCGTGCCCAGGCACGTTCCTGCTCGGTCAGGTATAAACAGAGTTTGGCAGGGCTCTGGATGCTCGCCTTGCTGCACAACCCTAATCTTTCAAGCAACGTCAAATAGTAAGCGGTATGGTGTAATTTCTTATCTTCAGAGCTTACCTTCACAGGATCGGTGAGAAACAGACGCCGTCCATCCGTCGCGTATCCCGCGCGAAGGGGTATGCGCGCAGCAAAGGTAAGGAGCGCTGCTTCTATGGCATTTTGTAGCAGAAGTGCTGCGTCAAAGCGCTCACGGCGCAACTCCCGTGCCATGCGGAAAAATCCACGTATCCCACAATGCTGCCCTTTCTTTGCGTAGATCAGCACCCGATCAACCGCAGGATGGTGCTGAAACAGGGGGGCAACGAGGGGATTCACCAGCACCACGATCTCCGCGTGAGGGCAACTAGAACGCAACGCTGCCAGCGCGGGTGTAGTCATCACCGCATCGCCGATCCAGTTGGTACCACGCACCAAAATCTTTTTACTTGAACCCAATGCGCTGGTCACCATCAGAGCACTACTGCTTCATCCTGCAGCATTACCGGGATACCACTCCTGATTGGATAAGCGAGACTGCATCGAGAACAAAAAAGATGGGGCTTTTCATCAACGTCCTTATGCTCCAGATAACCCTTGCAGCTGGGACACACAATAATATCCAGAGGAAGGGAAACACCATATTCATTTGAAGGAGTTTGCTGCATAAACTTTAGGTACTCCAAAAGCTATTTAGGTCTTCAGGTTATGGCTTGCATGCCTCAATGTGCAGATCGATGCTGTACGCCGTTGTCGTTCACGTGCTGCACCAGCACATCCTGCACTGCCGTTGTCAGTAGTTGCTCATTCAACGGGTGTATCACCAGGGGGATGTAATAGCATGGAACAGGAAAGAGCTCTGGCTCCAGCTTTACCGCGTCTTTTTCAGTGGTAATTAGGGCATCCACTCCAGCACAACGCTCGAGGATATACTGCACTCGTTCTGGAGTATAGGGTGCGTGGTCAACGCAGGCCACCGTAGCGGCTGGATATATACCACATTTGTGCAAAGATGAGAAAAAATCATCCGGATTGGCAATTCCTGCAAAAGCTCCTAACTTGAGGTGGTTAAGCTCGTTGAGATCAACCATGCGCCCGTCCATATCCACACCATATTGAGCCAGGGTATACTTTACCCGCACCACTGGTTTGTTCTGTGGGTCGAATTTCGGATCGTTTGCACTGTAGCGTGTGAGTAACAATAGATCCGCACGTTTCAGGGCAGAACGGCGCTCGCGCATTAATCCAGCAGGAAGAACATGTCCGTTGCCGAACGGCAATCCCGCATCGAGCAAAACCAGATCCAGGTCACGTCTCAAGGCCAAATGTTGAAACCCATCATCCAGAACAATGACATCTACCTGATGATGTTTCTGGATATGTTCCACCCCATCGATCCGACGCGGTGCTACAACTACTAGGGCATGCGGGTGACGCGACGCTAGGAGAACGGGCTCATCGCCGAACTGCGCGGCCGCCCGAGCACGGGAACCCGCTACCTCAGGAACAACCTTTCTAGCTCGGCTCGCACGTTTTCCTTCGGCAGGAGATGAGGCATAGCCACGACTTACCACCGCTACTCGATATCCACGCTGATGCAGAAACTCAAGCAACCAATCCACCACCGGTGTTTTGCCGGTACCCCCGACAACCAAATTGCCCACCGAAATTACCGGCACATGGGCTCCGTAGCTGCGCAGAATCCCAGTTTGGTAACACCAGGCCCGCAAACTACCGATGAGACCATAGATATAGCTTAGCGGCAACAGCAACAGCATCAGTACATAATCATGCAGATACCGACATCCCTTGGCTCCAAGGCGCCGATAGTACAAGGCCACTCGAGTGCGCATCTGGGTGTGCACCTAAAACCCCAACACCTGGCGTACGACCCCAAGGGTCTTTCTGGTCGCACCGGCGTGCTGCTGCAATATTGTCGCACCCCGCACGCCGGCGCTGCGGCGCAAATCCTTGTCGTGCAACAGTTTCGTCAGCAGTTGCTGCAATCCCTCAGCATCACGTACCTCACCAAAACCTTGCGCAGCTGAAATAAACTTAGCAATATCTTTGAAATTCTGCATCCAGGGCCCGAACATCACAGGCTTTTCAACCATGGACGCTTCGAGGATATTATGCCCACCGACGGGCACCAAGCTTCCCCCAACAAAGACGATATCGGCCACCGTGTAAAAATTCAGCATCTCTCCCAGGGTATCTACTAACAACACACTCCCCCCTGTCAACGGAGGGAAAACATTATCTGAACGCAGATACCATGTAACTCCCGCTTTAGAGAGTAGCTCGCTGACCTGCCGACACCGGTGCGGATGTCGTGGCACCAAAATCAAAATAAGATCGGGAAAAGATTGCAGAAGTTGTTGATACACCCGCATCACAATTTCATCTTCTCCCTGATGGGTGCTGCCTGCTACCCAGACTCTAGCCTCAGGTGCAATGCCGAACTGGGCACGCAATCGCGTCTGATCCAACTCCTCGGTCGAGACGCCGCTTTGATCGAACTTGATATTCCCACTTACAGAAATCTTTTCAGGGCTTGCACCCAAAAACGCAATTCTGTGCGCATCCAACTCCGACTGCATGCAAAAAAATGTAATATGCGCCAGAACTGGCTTAAGCAGACTACCAACCAAGCTATAGCGAGGGAAAGAGCGATCGGAAATGCGCCCGTTAACCAACACCACGGGGATAGCGTACTTATGACACATGCGCACAAACTGTGGCCAGATTTCCGTCTCGACAATCAATACCAATGCTGGGTTCACTTTTTTCACAACACGCTTGACAGCTGCGGAAAAGTCTATGGGGAAGTAAATACACACATCTATCTCAGGGATCGCCTCGGCAATTTCACGCCCGGTTTCTGTCACATTAGAAAGCAGCAATACTGCATCCGGATAGGCCAGACGCAGTTTCTTTATTAGAGGCACTGCTGCTCGCGTTTCCCCTACAGAAACAGCATGAAGCCAAATAACTTGCCGTCCCTTTAGTAAAGCAAGTACGCTAGGAGATAAAAAGCCAAGACGCTCACGCAACCCCTGGCGGCCTTTTCCCCTTACACAACCGCGTATAACGTACCAAGGGAGCAGAACCACCATGCTCAAAAGCAAAAGAATATCATACAGCAGATAAACCATGGTTCTCCAGATAGTCACGGGCCTGTTGAGCAGTAGCGTCCATGGCTGCACTCAGGCGTTGATGGAATTGTGCGCTGGTCTCATTTGGAGCGAAATAAAGTGGCCTTCCGTATACGAAAACCAAGCGTCCAAATGGGTATGGAAGTAAAAATCTGTCCCAAGAAGCAAATCTGTGTCCTTTGCTACACGCCATAGTCATAGGAACCACACCACGCTTACTTAGGCGCGCAAGGTGGACTACCCCTTCTTTAATTTCATGCCTTGGACCTCTGGGCCCGTCTGGAGTTATAACCAGATCATAAGGCTCTTTGGTCAGGCGCAATAGCTGTTTAAATGCCCTGCTCCCACCTTTAGAGGAGGAACCACGCACTGCTCTTTGTCCCATATACGCCATGGCGCGCGCAATCAGCTCGCCATCCTGGGAGGCACTTATCAGAATCTGGGCTTTAAATTTGTACGCCCGTGCCATAAGAAGTAGTTGATCATGCCAGAGAGACAAGATCATTTTCTCACTCCCTTGCCACATCTCCTGCACCTGTTCATCCACCACAATCTCTCGTTTTGAGCACAGGTAAATCACATGGATGCATGCTACTGCCAGCGGGGGTACCAGATGGATAAGGAGATATTCCAATATGCGCTTCGAATTGTATTTCATGCTGAACTCGTTCAATACCCCCGTTCGCTACCCTCTAAACTGGGTTTGATGCAGATCAAAGTAGTACCCCTCGACTGCAAACAGCTCTGCATGACTGCCACGTTCAACGATCCTGCCATCCTGCATAACCAGAATTTCATCCGCATGCATCACCGTTGAGAGACGGTGCGCGATGACAAAAGTAGTGCGTCCGCGCATAAGGTTTTCCAACGCATCCTGCACCACTGTTTCACTTTGGGTGTCAAGGGCGCTGGTCGCTTCATCCAACAGCAGGATAGACGCATCACGCAGAATCGCACGGGCTATGCTCAGACGCTGACGCTGACCGCCAGAAAGACGCACACCTCGATCACCAATTACTGTTTCAAGGCCCTGCGGCATTTGTCGAATAAAATCTGCGGCATATGCCTGTTCCAGCGCGAGCCATACTTCAGCATCACTGGCATCGGGTCTGGCGTAGCGAATATTGTTGGCGATAGTGTCGTGAAATAGAAAGATCTCTTGATCCACAAGCGCTATCTGCTGTTTCAGGCTCTTCTGGGTTACGCTAGAGATATCCTTGCCATCAATAGTTATTCTGCCTTGAATCGGGTCATAAAAGCGTGCAAGTAAGCCGATTACGGTAGATTTACCCGCTCCACTCGCCCCGACCAGCGCCACCGTTGTCCCCGGTTTTACGTCAAGGTTGAAGTCATGGAGGACAAGCTCACCAGCATACCCAGCATCAGATCCATCGACGAACTCAGCAGTAGACACCTCTGCAGCATAGCCAAAATCCACGTGATCAAAGACCACGTGTCCCTTCACTTTCCCCAGAGCCTGTGCATTGGGAGCATCATCAAGATCGACCGGAGTGTCCATCATGCTAAACACGCGCTCGGCAGCACCGACGGCCTTCTGGATGACGTTATTGGTCTTCACCAAACGCTTTAGTGGGCCATACATCATCCCCATGGCAGTAATAAACGAAAGAAGCTCCCCTTGGGTAATATGTCCCTGCATGACACGGTTAAGACCGTACCACAACACCCCTGCAGCCCCGAATGATGAGAGCAACTCCACTATCGGCGAACTGGCAGAGTCATACCGGATCATCTTGGCAATACGTCGATAGTAGGTGTGGTTTTCGAGCTCAAAACGTTGCTTTTCGTGCTCCTCGGTACCAAAGGCCTTTACCACCTTGATGCCACCAAAGGCTTCCTGCAGAATCCCGGTAAGATTGCCGATATTCACCAGACTCTTATGCACATAACGTTTGATACGCCGGCCTATATATGTAGCCGGAACTATCGCAACTGGCAGCACCACAAAGGCCACTAGAGCCAGACGCCAGTCATTGTAAAACAACAACACTACCAAACCGATCAGAGTGAGGCCCTCACGCACGACGGCAACCAGTTCGTCCGCAGCGGATTTCTGTAGGGTGGCTACATCATTGATGATGCGCGAGACCAGCGTCCCTGATTGAACTCTGGAATAAAAACCCATGGATAAGCGTAATGTATGCGCATACAGATCGTTGCGCAGATCCTGCACCACCAGTTGTCCCGCAGTTTTAATATAAAACTCCTGCACATAGCGTGATCCACCCTTGAGCAGAGCCAGACCAATCACTATCAGGGGGACAAAATGGATAAGGGCCTCTCCACCAGGCGCAAGCACATGATCAACCAGCGGTTGCACTAGTTTGGCTACGGCGACATCACTGGCCGCGACCCCGATAGAGGCTATCATCGCAATGGTAATGCGAGGTAGATATGCTCTGGAGTAGCGCAGCAGGCGTTTATAAACAGCGAGACTATCTTTCTTCAAAGTTTTCCTTCTGACTCAGTTCCTGAATCATGCGCACCACCCGCTCAGCACAACCGGGCGTTCCCATCCGGGTGCGAACCTCTTCAAGGCTGGCTAGCATCTCCATGCGGTAAGGAGCATCATCGATAATACGTTGCACTTCTGCGGCTATGGCAACCGCGTTTGCCTCCTGCTGGAGCAATTCCTTGACTATGGTGCGTCCTGCCACGATGTTGGGCAGGCCAAAATGACTTATGGAGACCAAGCGTTTACCAATTGCATAGGTCAATGCTGAACCTTTGTAGATAATAACCATGGGGGTCTTCATTAGCGCGGTCTGCAGCGTTACCGTACCGGAAACAGCGATAACGGCATCACAGGCGGCCACTGCGTCATAGATAGTGTCATCTACCAACCTTATATTCAGGCCGCTGTCCGCAACGCTGGCATGCAACTGGGTGCGATCCAGCCCTGCAGCAACTGGAAGTAAAAACCCCACGCCAGGATAGCGCTGCGTTAGCAATTGCGCCGCTTCAAACATGACTGGCAATGAATAATGGATTTCATTGGCGCGGCTGCCGGGCAGCAATCCGATGACGGGAGTCGATCTATTCAGGCCGTGAGCCGTACGCACCTCTGCTGCAGGAGTCTCTATCCTGGCTTCATCTAGCAGCGGGTGTCCGACATAACGCACATCTATATCTAGCCCGGCATAGTACTCAGGCTCAAACGGCAAAATCGCCGCCAGTTTATCTACATCCCGCGCGATTTTGTACACCCGTCTACGCCGCCAGGCCCAAACCTGTGGGCTGACATAGTACACCACCGGGATACCCGCTTTATGTGCCAGTCTGGCAATGCGTAGATTAAAATCAGGAGAGTCGATAAGAACCACCACATCGGCGCGCTCGGTGCTACTGAGCAAGGCACGTTTGATGTCTCGATAAACACTCCATATTCTAGGCAGATGGCGCACCACCTCGACCAACCCCATCACTGCAAGATCAGATGAAGAACGCACAACACGACACCCTGCAGCCTCCATCCTGGGGCCAGCGACACCATAAAAGCGCAGGGAAGGATCGAGCTCGGCAGCGGCTTTGATCATATTGGCACCCAGGATATCTCCGGAGGCCTCACCGGCAACAACCAGAACCCGTTTGAATGTTTCGACCACAGCGTTTACCTCTGTCCAGCGTCAGGAGCGGGTTATGCCGCGCTCACTCTGGCGCACAAAGTCAATTAACATCCTTACCGATACCGGGACATCATCCCATGCTTCGATTTCGCTCAGAGCTTCTTCTTGCAGTTTTCCAGAACGAAACAACACCCGATAGGCTTTTTTAATGGCGCTTAACTCTGTATCGGAAAAACCACGACGTTTCAATCCCACCAGATTGAGGCCAACGGTTTTGGCTCGGTCTCCCTGAACAATAACAAAAGGGACCACATCCTGAGCAATCATGGAGCCGCCGCTGGCCATCACATGGCTACCGATACGGGTAAACTGATGCACTGCAGACATACCTCCAAGAATGGCGTAATCGTCTACCTGCACATGCCCGGCAAGGGTTGCAGCGTTGGCAAGAATGACGTGGTTACCTACCTTGCAGTCATGCGCCACATGGGTATAGGCCATAAATAGATTATCGTTGCCGATGGTGGTCTGTCCTCCACCATCTTCAGTGCCGAGATGGAGAGTAGTAAACTCACGGATCTTGTTTCTGTCCCCTATAATCAAGGTACTTTCCTCGCCGTGATACTTCAAATCTTGCGGTATAGCCCCGATAGAAGCAAATTGGAATATCTCATTATCACACCCGATGGTGGTGCTTCCTTCGATAACCACATGAGGTCCCACGGTGGTACCGGACCCGATCTTAACCTCACTCCGGATGACACTGTAGGCACCAACGCGCACATCATCTGCCAGTTGTGCCCCCTCTTCAATAATGGCGCTAGCGTGAATACGGGTCACTCAGGCCTCCCGATTCGCAAAGGTTGCCTTCAACTCAGCCTCAGCTACAAGAACATCACCCACGTGAGCTTTGCCGGAAAACTGATATATGCCACGCCGTTGTCGCATTAGGGCCATGCTCATTTTTAACACATCGCCAGGACGCACCGGTTTTCTGAATCTGGCTTTGTCTATACCCGTAAAGTACGTGATCTTTTCGCTTTGGATTTCATCATGCAAAATCGCGAACAGCCCACCAACCTGCGCCATCGCTTCGATGATCAAAACCCCGGGCATAACTGGGTGGCCGGGAAAATGTCCCTGAAAAAAGGGCTCATTAATGGTTACATTCTTGATCCCGACAATTCCTTCATCTGGATTGTAGCTTTCAATCCCGTCTACGAGCAGAAAGGGATAACGATGGGGGAGACGCTGCATGATTTCACTAGCGTTCATATACATGGGCATGTTTTCTAATCTTTCCCTAATAGTTGCTCCAGCTGATCAAGCTTCCGACGCATCTCTGTTAGTTCACGACGCATACGCGGTAGCTGCTGAAAAGACATAGAGGCCTTGAGCCATTCACGGTGTGCGAATGCTGGCACCCCAGAAACCACTTGATTTCCTTTGGTATTGCCACTGAGGGCACCACGCGCCCCCACAGTCAAATTATCGCCGGTCGTGATGTGGCCAGCCGTAGCCGATTGTCCGCCAAAGGTACAATGGTTCCCTATCTTGCTACTGCCGGAAATGCCGACCTGAGCCGCCATCACCGTATGAGCTCCGACACGCACGTTGTGGCCTATCTGTATCAGGTTATCCAGCTTGCATCCACGTGCGATCACGGTCTGTCCCATGGTGGCGCGGTCAACGCAGGTATTGGCGCCAATCTCAACATCATCTTCGAGAATCACATGCCCGACCTGAGGAATTTTATAGTATTCGCCACCATCAGGGGCAAAGCCGAAACCATCGGAGCCAATAACGGCACCGGGCTGCAGAATAACCCGCTCTCCCAGAATTGAGCCTTCCCGCACCAAGGCACCTGCGTGCAAAATGCAGTCAGACCCAATTTTAACATCGGCGTAAATCACCACATTGGGATACACAATGGTCCCTGACCCTATGCTGACGCGCTCCCCAATAACTGCCCCCGCTGCGATAGTGACATCGGCACCGAGATTCGCACTGTCAGCCACAACAGCGTGGGCAGATATCCCCTTCGCTTCCGGCGTTTGCACATATAAATGGGTCAGCACCTGAGCGAAGGCCAGATAAGGGTTGGGACATATCAGATATGTGATATCTGTCCGGTTCAATGGCGCAGTGCTGATAATCGCTGAAGCAGCACTAGCTTCAGCCGCTTTAGCATAGCGACGGTTAGCCAGAAAAGTGATGTCCCCCTTTTGAGCTTTGTCGAGCGGCGCCAGAGTCCGGATTTCAAGGGTTGGATCCCCAATAATTTCGGCTCCAATGAGCCGTGCAAGTTCTTCTATGGTAGCCATGACATGCCCCGTTTAGTGATTATTCTTATATTCCTTGTTGTACATGTCGATGAGCTTATCGGTATAATCCAGCGCGGCATCAGCATATACGAGTTGACTCTTTTCCATCATTATGCTGATCTTCTCTTTTTCACTTAAGGCTACAACCTGCTGCCCAAGATCACGTAGAATCTGCTGAGTATAACGCTCCTCGCGCGCTTTCATTTCGTCCTGCTTGTCCTTCACATAACGCTGATAGTCACGCACCTGCTGTTCGAATTCTATCTGCTTCTCTTCTCTAGCGGATTCAGACAGCATCCCCATCTGCTTTTTCAGGGATTCCTGCAAAGCCTGCAGGTCTCCTTGGCGTTGCTTAACCTGATCTTCAACCCCAGCTATTTCGGTTTCCATCTTCCCTTTTGCCGCCTGACCAGCAGCTGACAAGCTCAACGCCTTTTGCAGATCCACATAGCCAATAGAAATATCAGCAGCCTGAACTGAAGTAGCCACAAGCATAAATGCCACAAGAATTACACTCAGTCGTTTCATTTTTCGTCTCCCTTTTAGTAGTTAGTGTTCTATGCGCCAAACACATTGCTGTGAGGCACAATGCTGGCACAAAAATCTGCACATGTCAGATTAAAAGAATTTCCCAATAGAAAAATCGAAGGCCGACTTATCTTCATAGTCGTATGGGTCCAGATTATAGCCCCACTCAAGGCGTAACGGTCCGAGCGGACTCTGCCAACGAATCCCAACCCCGACACTGTAGCGCAAATCAGAAAAATAATCCTCATCATCATCCCAGGCGTTGCCAATATCAAAGAAGATCAATCCCTTAAGCTGCGCATCTTTGATAAGTGGAAATAGAAGTTCCAAGTTGGCAAATGCCATCTTTTCGCCCCCGATATAGTCGTAATCGCTGTCTGAAACCTCATATATTGGTTCATTAGTCACTGCATCGTACCCGGCAAAATAATTACGCGGTTCCCGCGGTCCAACTTCGCGCGTCTCAAAACCTCGGATAGTATTAATTCCGCCGAGGAAGAAGCGCTCATTTAACGGCACATTCTTCCCGTCATACCCGCTTACATAGCCTATTCGAGCGTGGGGGGTAAAAACAATCCCCCATTTAAGCGGGAAAAAATGGCGATAATCCGCTATGGTTTTAACAAACTTCTCAGTTCCTCCAAGGCCGGCAACCTCCACTGAGAGCTCCGACATATAACCACGGCTGGGGTCAGGGCGGAAGTCTGTGGTGTTCCTGGAGACCGAAGTATACAGAGAAGATATCGTTGATTCACCCTCCTGTTCACGAATATACCAGGAAGAATACGGGCTAATATCATAGATATCCTGTCGTTCGAGTTTGTATACGAAGAACAGGCGTGTTTCGTAGGAAAGCGGCAACCCAAGCTTCACTTTACCGCCGGTGGACTCCACTGAGTATTCATCCCATTCTCGATCTGTGCGATAAGCATCAAAACCCAGTGCTAGATTTTTATCCATAAAGTAAGGGTTAAGTAACCCGATCCGATAGTTGGTGTAATCACCTCCAATGGAGCCGGAAAGGTTGAGCTGAAGGGCCTTGCCAAGAAAGTTGTCCTGGCTTACTGAACCTTGTCCGATGAAACCGTCGGTTGAAGAAAAGCCAAAACCGACGCTGAAGGTTCCAGTGGGTTGTTCTTTAACATCCACATCTATATCCATGGTCGCGGGGTCATCGTGTCTAGGGATAGAGTCAACATTGACTTCGCTGAAAAAACCCAGATTATTGATGCGCTTGCGACTGTTCTCGAGGCGCCCTGAACTGAAGAGGTCGCCTTCAACCAAGGTCATTTCGCGCCGAACAACTTTGTCACGTGTTTTGGTGTTACCGCTGACGTTGATTCGGCCGATATTCACCTGGATACCTTGTTCGATATCGAAGGTTAGATTTACTTCTTTTTTTTCATCATCAATAAGGGTAAACGGCGACACGTTGACATAGGCGTAACCTCGATTGCTGTAGTAACTATCGAGTTTATCCATGTTCTTCCGCATTTTTTCACGACTAAACACTTCACCCAGGACAAAATCAAGTTCCTGAAGCATCTCTTCTTTTTCCAGTAGCAGATCCCCTTTAATATCCACTTGCCCCACGTGGTATTCTGGTCCCTCGTCTATTTCGATGAAGATGTCCATTTTAGTTCGATCTTCTGAGAGGACAATATGCGGCTGCTTCACATCCACCCTGACACGCCCTACATTGAAATACTGATCGCGAATAATCATCAGGTCGTTTTGCAACATATCTTCGTTGTACTTGCCACCACTGGTCAGCCAAGAAAAAACCCACCACTGTTTAGTCTGGATAAATTTACGTAGTTTGCGGTCAGAATAGACGGTATTACCTTCAAACTCTATACGTTCGATAGTGACCTTCTTGCCTTCGATGATGTCAAAAAATACCGTGGCTTCATTTTTGTCGCTGACTTCTACTCGGCTGCTGACCTCAACGGCGTAAAACCCCTCTTCCTTATACAAACGACGAATGGCCTCTTCGCTGGCTTGCAAATCGCGCGCATGAAGAATACCCGGAGTTCTGATGGTGATCTCGGCGCGCAGCTTGGAACTTTTGAGTTCCTTGTTACCATCTGTACGAATTTTGCGCACCAGAGGACGTTCATCTACCTTATACACTAGGGTTGCAATTTCACCGTCGCGTTCGATCAGAGCTTCGACGTCTCTAAAATATCCAAGTGCGTAAATGGAACGCAGATCAGAGTCTATGACCGCTTCACTTACCGCAGTACCAGCAGCTACACGCACCACCTCTTCAACCGCAGCCAGGTCAATCCGCTTTACCCCGTCAATACGAACCGCAGCGAACGTCATCAGCTCGGAACTGGCATTTCCAGCCCAGAAAGACAGTATGGCAAGCATAATTAAAATGCGTTTTAGCATCTGGCAATTTCTCCTAAAGACACGTATAAAACCCTGTAAGGCAGTGCGTAATTTGCAACAAATTCATCCACCTGTATCCAGTTCACATAAGTGGCCCTCTAATGGTTACCTGTGGAAAACCAGGGCATTGTAGGAAAAGCTCCGGGATACGTAAACCCCAAATATTTTTGCACCATTGCACCCGATCCAGTTCCGTGTAGTACGCATGCCCAGGTTGGCTCATTCATGCAGGCTCAAGCACCCCGTCACGCAGTTGGAGCACCCGATCCATTCTGGCAGCCAGATCCATATTATGGGTAACCACGACCATGGTCAGACCATACTCAGCGTGCAGGGCCTCAAGCAGGGCATATATCCCTGCGGAAGTGGCAGAATCGAGATTACCGGTGGGTTCATCGGCGATTAAGACCTGCGGATGCAGTACCAGCGCACGGGCGATGGCAACACGTTGCTGCTCTCCACCAGAAAGCTGCCCCGGCTTATGCGCTGCCCGATGTGCCAACCCCACTTGATCCAGCAGCACCTGCGCTTGGGCCTGAGCCTGTGCACGTTTGCTGCCACCGATAAGTGCTGGGAGCATGATATTTTCCAGAGCACTGAATTCACCCAGTAACTGATGAAATTGGAACACAAATCCCATATGTCGATTCCGGAACGAATCCAGTTGCGCTGTTTTAAGGGCGAACATGTCGGTGCCTTCAAACAGACACCTGCCTCGACTAGGCTTATCTAGTGTGCCGAGGATATGCATCAGGGTAGTTTTACCCGAACCGGACTCACCTACCACTGCTACACGCTCTGCGCGCTTGATGGAAAAATCGAGCCCTCGCAGCACTGGCACCTCAGTGCCATTGACACGAAAATTTTTCTCCAGTCCCTGAATCTCTATAAGAACGTCAGATTGTGGCATGTTCAGGTCCACTTATTCATAGCGCAGTGATTCTGCTGGATCATTGCACGCTGCTCGGCGTGCCGGATATACCGTAGCCAGCAGACAGATGATAAAGGCAGTAACTACAACGGTTATGACATCTGCAGCCACAACCTGAGATGGGAAATGATCCATTCCATATACGGCGGTATCAAAAATTGTAACCCCCAGCTTTTGTTCGACCCAAGTTATGACAGCGTCAGCGTTCAAGGCCAGGGTCAGCCCTAGAGCACTGCCTGCGGCGGTCCCGGCAATGCCGATAATCAACCCTTGAATAATGAATATTCGCATAATGCTCGACGCCGTCGCACCCATGGAACGCAGAATAGCGATATCTTTATGTTTATCCATCACCACCATTATCAGGGTAGTTCCTATATTAAAGGCTGCGACAACCACAATAATTCCAAGGATGATGAACAGACCCAACTTTTCCAGCTTTAACGCAGCAAGAAATGATCCGAACATGTCCTGCCACGATCTGACTGAATAGGGATAGCGGAAAGCTTCGCGCAGTTGCCGGGTTACACCTTCGGCCTGATCAAAATGCTCAAGCTCAACTTCTATACCGCTAACTCGATCTTTTTCGCCAACAAATCCCTGTGCCTGCTCAAGGGTTAAATAAGCGTAATACGCATCGAGGAAGCCACCTTTGCTCCGAGATATGGCTACCACCTCAAATGGGCGGATCTTGGGGACGATGCCAAATGGGGTGAGGGAAAAATCGGGTGGGATTACTTGGATCGTGTCGCCAACCGAGACCCCTAGGGTAGCTGCTGTATCAGCCGCAATGACGATGCCGGGAGTAGTTGGAGTGTGCGTAGCTGCGCCAAAGAGCGCCTCCTGCACATCTGGAGCGGTTCGGGAAGGACCGGTATCGTACTCAAGCCGCATAATGCGGTTGCTGCTGCGCACACCTTTTATATTGGCCGGGGCGACATTGGCGCCGGAAAGAAGCATAACCTCTTTGCTGACGAACGGTTCCGCCTGTTTCACTGCGGGGGAAACAGTCTGAATTTTTTGCGCCACCTGTTCCCAGTCAGCCATGCCTGCGTCTCTACTCTGCACCGTTACATGCGCAACATTGCCTAGGATCTGCTGGCGCACACCGTCGTGAAAACCAGTCATAATAGCCAGCACCAGAATCAATGCGGCCACCCCGAGAGCAACACCAGTCACGGAGATGAAACTGATAACTGAAATAAATGTCTGCTTACGTTTCGCTTTGAGGTAGCGCAGGCCGATCAGCCATTCATAGCGCATTTATTCTCCACTTTCCCGGTTCATCACGTATGCACTCACCTCTCATAACGGCAACTTACCGCAACTACTGTTTAGTGTCCTAAATATGGCTAGGCTGAGGTCAAGCTAGGGGCGGCAAGCCTCAGCTGAAAACCACCCACATCAATGGCTTTCGGAGCGTAACTGCGGAAATAGAATGACATCGCGGATGGAAGCTGAATCAGTCAGCAGCATAACCAGCCGATCAATTCCGATCCCTTCCCCAGCAGTGGGCGGTAAGCCATACTCCAGCGCACGAACATAATCTTCGTCCATAACGTGCGCTTCTTCGTCACCCGCCTCTTTCTCAGCTAATTGTTCTAAAAAGCGCCCCTTTTGGTCTTCGGGATCGTTGAGCTCAGAAAAGGCATTGGCTAGTTCGCGTCCCACTATAAAAAGCTCGAAACGGTCGACAACGTCCGGATTTTCATCATTACGGCGCGATAGTGGTGACACCTCAGTTGGATATTCGGTGATAAAGGTGGGATCCCAGAGCTGTGGCTCGGCCACTTCGTCAAAAATTTCCGTTAACAACTTGCCGTGTCCGATTGAGTCATTAAAGTCAAGCCCAAGACTGCGTGCATAGGCCAGCGCCTTAGCATGGTCCTCAAGGTCTTCAGCGCTAATATCTGCATACTTAACTATGGCTTCGCGCACCGTCAAACGCTGCCAAGGCGCGGTGAGATTTACTTCGCGCCCACCGTAACTAATAACTTCGCTGCCGCACACCTCGCGCGCGATATGACAGATCATCTCTTCGGTCATATCCATCAAATCATGATAGGTCGCATAGGCCTGATAGAATTCCATCATAGTGAATTCGGGGTTGTGTTGAATAGATATCCCCTCATTGCGAAAATTGCGGTTGATTTCAAATACGCGTTCAAACCCCCCTACAACTAGACGTTTGAGGTACAATTCAGGCGCGATGCGCAGGTACAGATCCATTTTCAGGGTGTTGTGGCGGGTAACAAAAGGTTTAGCGCTCGCCCCCCCCGCAAGTGGTTGCATCATCGGAGTCTCAACCTCTAGATAACCTCTATCCTGCATAAAGGTCCGCATCAAAGTAATGATCTGACTGCGTTTAACAAACACATCCTTGACTTCCGGATTAACAATTAGGTCGAGATACCGCTGACGATAGCGCGTTTCAATATCCTTCAGGCCGTGCCATTTTTCGGGCAGAGGTTGCAAGGATTTAGTCAAGAGTTCTAACGTTTTGACCCTCAGGGACAACTCACCGGTCTTGGTGAAAAAAACGGTCCCAACAACACCAACAATGTCGCCTATATCGAGGCTGTCAAAAACGCTGAACATCTCAGCGCCCAGCTCTTTTTGCGCTATATACAATTGCAGATGCCCACTTCTATCCTGGAGTTGGACAAAAGCTGCCTTGCCGAAACTGCGGCGTGCCATAATACGTCCGGCAATGCGATACTGGGTCGCGGCAGGATTCTCACTATCGGGATTGTCGCGATGGACATCGGCACTTTGGTGCTCAACCCGGAATCTGTTTGTGTAGGGGTCTATCCCCTGTTCTCGCAGGGAAGCTACCTTGGCCCTGCGTTGAGCTACCAGCTCATTTTCTTCTGCGCTTTGCATAAATACAAGTCCTTCCTTTTCAATCCTTATAGCGTTTGCCGCTTGGCCTGCTTGGCACTATTGCAGCCTATGAGGCGCGGGTAAAATACACAGTCTCATCCAGGAGTAAAAGCGCAAAACCCACAATTTATAGCGTCTCACGCATTTTACCGCACACACAGCGGACGCTAACTGCAGCTTGCACCATCTCCTGCAAATTCCCCATCAGTCCGCCATAAGATAATGTTCTATAAATCCTTCGAGTTCGCCATCAAGCACGGCATCAGCGTTGCCCACTTCATATCCGGTACGGTGATCTTTTACCATACGGTACGGGTGGAGAACATAGGAGCGAATCTGGCTGCCCCAGCCGATCTCTTTCTTCTCTCCCGACAGGGCGCTGGCCTTCTCCTTCTTCTTCTGCTCCTCCAGCTCGTACAAGCGGCCTTTGAGCTGGCGCATCGCTTCAGCTTTATTGTTCAGTTGAGAGCGCTGATTTTGGCACGAAACCACGATTCCTGAAGGGATATGGGTTATACGAATAGCGGAATCGGTTTTATTTACATGCTGCCCACCGGCACCACTGGCACGGTAGGTGTCAATTTTGAGGTCGTTTTCGTTTATATCTATCTGGATACTGTCGTCAAGAGCGGGGAAAACAAACACAGAACAGAACGAGGTATGGCGTTTGGAGGCTGCATCGAAAGGAGAAATGCGCACTAGGCGGTGAATCCCCATCTCAGAACGCAACCAACCATAGGCATGGTCGCCTTCAACCGTAAAGGTCACACTTTTAACCCCAGCGTCATCCCCACTCTGATAATCGGTAATCTCGGTCTTGAAGCCTTTATGCTCACAAAAACGCAGATACATGCGCATCAACATTTCGGCCCAATCTTGCGCTTCAGTGCCACCTGCACCGGCATTGATACTGAAAATTGCGTTGTTTTCATCGTGTTCGCCAGAAAGCATGCGTGCAAATTCAATCTTCGCCACCTGCTCCTGCGCTTGACTTAACAGGGCTGCTGCTTCTGCGCCGACGCTTTCATCTTCGCCCTCTTCGCCAAGTTCCACCAGAATCTGTGCATCTTCATAGTTCTGAAACGCTTGATCCCAAGATTCGACCACACGCTCCAATCTATTTCGTTCTTTCAACAGCTTCTGGGCATGCTCCTGCTGATTCCAGAACTCCGGCTCTGCAATTTCTGCTTCCAGCTCTTCGATCTCTTCGCGCTTAGCATCGAGGTCAAAGATACCTCCTCAGCTCTTCCAGCTTTTCACTTAGTTGACTGAGCTGTTCTTTTTCTTCCCGAAACATCGAATTAGTTCCTCCTGAAATATACCCCGAACTTGAAATCCGTGCATTTTGTTTAAATAGCCCAACAACACCGGCTCACTGGCCAAACGCATAGCTTACCTGAGCACCTGAATTGTCACGGCGACACTGCGTAGGAGGTGGGCTGCCGGGTATGGTGTCGGGCGAAGCATGGGCAGCATAAAATTGGGCACAGCCAACGCAACCTGTAAAGTCAGCCATAATGCCACAGCTACCCGCGCACCGACAGCCTTTTCTTTCTGCTCTGCCACATCCAGCCGCAACACAGAAAAACCGCCAGCCAGGCCAAGATATCTCCACAGCGGGTGTAGGTTGTTTGTGTCTGGTGAAACGTGACATTACCGATCACAACCCCGGAGCTAAAAGTCTCGGTGGGGCCATGGAGCATACCAGCAGGATCAATTAGGGCGGAAACTCCGGTGTTTGCGCACCTGGCCAACCAACGTCGATTCTCTAGGGCACGAAAACGTGCCATCTGTAGATGTTGGTGCGGGGCCGGGGTATCTCCGAACCAAGCATCATTTGTTAGGTTAAACAACAACTGCGCCCCCATCTGCACCTGTGCACGAGCCAGTTCGGGGAATATGGCTTCGTAGCAGATTAAAACTCCGGCGGCACGCCCAGACAACGGCAACAGTTGCAACGTTCCTGGACGAAAATCTCCCACCCCTGTAGCAAGCTTATCCACGAAGCCAAGAAGTGAGCCTAAGGGAACATATTCTCCAAAAGGAACTAGATGCATCTTATCTGTGCGCCCTACCAGCTCTGCATTGGCATCGAGAAGATAGGCGCTATTGAGATAACTGAACCCTTTGGAGTTTTCTACATAGGCGGGACTACCAAACAAGATATGCGCGCCGAGTTCTTTGGCTACAGCATTCACTTCGGCTGCGTAAACAGAATTATCTTGGTAAAAAAATGGGGTGGCACTTTCAGGCCAGACGATAAGATCTGCCTGTGGATGCTGCACGCTCATCTGTGTATATAAGCGCACAGTGTGGGCGATGTTGCTGCTTAGCCACTTCTGGTGTTGATCGATATTGGCCTGAATCAAAGCCACGGCCAGAACAGGCTCTGTCGCCGCGTCCGCTCCTTCGGGCGTTGGAACAGATGCAGCAGATGCATCTGACACGGCATAGCGATCCATAGCATGGATTCCGTAGCCGGCATTAAGGGTAAAGATCCCCACCGCTAATACCAGCACTACCGCTATGGAGGGTGTGACCTCCCTGCGCCGAATAGAATGGAACAGAGTGGCCACAGCACTGTTAACCAGTAGTAAAACCAGCATCGGCAACCACATTCCGCCGATATCAGCACTCTGAACTAGTATCGGAAGTGCGGCCTGTGAATAGATAATGCTGCCCCATGGAAAACCGGTGAGCAACTTACTACGCAAAAACTCAAAGGCTATCCACACAAACGGAAAAATCTGCCACAACTGCAACGCGGTGTGCTGAACTATCCGCGCGCTGCACCAGCAAGTTGCGCCCCAGAAGAGGGCGAGATAAACCACCAGCAGCATATACAGCACAACGGAGCCTATGACTGGCAGCCCACCATAATCAACCATGACATGATTGAGCCAGTACAACACCGGAGCAAAAAAGAACACCCCCGCTACTGTTCCTCGGCGCCACGGGTTGTCTTTGCACATAAAAACCAGAGGAGCAAGACTGATCCAGTTAAGACCTGCCAGAAATGCCGAATAAGGCCACACAAAAGAAAGTGCCGATACCAAGCCGACAAGTGCGGCTACTACATCATTTTTACGCAGCTTCAAGTTCTCACACAGCCTCACCACCGAGGCCATCTGCATGACTCTGGTCAACTTTGGTTACCTTTACACTTCGAATAACACGTTTATCGCTATTTAGAATTTCGAACTGTAAGCCATAACAGGTTATGGTCTCCCCTATCTTTGGCAGACGCCCGAGTTCGTACAGCAAAAGTCCCCCAACGGAATCAAACTGGGTCCGGGGAATTTCATCGATATGGTAGTAATCTTCGAGTTCATACAGATTTAGTCTGGCATCCACAACCACACTGCCATCATGTTTTTCTACCAGGAGATTCTCTTCAGCATCGTATTCATCTTTGATATCGCCAATAATTTCTTCAATCAAATCTTCAAGGGTTATTAGTCCCGAAGTACCACCATATTCATCAATGGCAATGGCAAGGTGTACCTGCTTACTGCGAAACTCGCGCAGAAGTTCCTCAATGCGTTTGGTTTCGGGCACGAAATACGGCGTGCGCATAATGTCGCGTAAAGATACTTCCTCATCAGACTTACCCCAGTATTTAAGCAGATCTTTGGAGTAAATCAGACCAACAATCTGATCAACCGAATTCTCATACACCGGAATACGCGAGTGCCCGTAGCGGATTATTATTTTAATTATTTCGCTAAGGGAGGCATCCACGGAGCAACAGCGCATCTTCGTACGTGGAATCATCTCTTCCCGTACAATAGTGTCGCCGAATTCAATGATAGAGCTGAACATTTCGCCCTCTTCGGCATTAATCAAGCCCTGGCGTTCAGAAAACTCTATAAGATCGTGTAGTTCATCTTCAGCACTCACATTACGGCGCTTGCTGCGAAACAATCTACGCCAAAATGAGTTTACCCTATCACTTGAACCATTTTCTTCCATCAAATACACCTTAATTGCTCCAGAACTTTACTAAAGTTCTTAGATTAAGCGCTCAGCCTTGAGGAGCGCGTGCACCTGCTGTTCTCTTACTTCCATGCGTTCGGCTTCTGCCTGAGTTCCACGCTCGTGGTCATACCCGAGGAGGTGGAGAATTCCGTGCAATAGCAGAAACACCAGTTCGTCGAACATTTCGATTCCAGCTTCGGCAGCATCACGTGCAGCAGTCTCGGCAGAAATAACCACATCTCCCAATAGCGTAACAGGGCCACCAAGCTTTTCCCCCTCCTGTTGGGAAAAAGAGATGACGTTGGTGGGGTGGTCACGCTGGAGGTAGTCTCGATTAATTTCTTGAATAGCTACATCATTCACAATCAAAACGGACAGCTCAGTCTCGTCAGGACATTCCAAGGCGTCTAAGATCTTCAGTGCTATCTGTTGTAACCTCTCCAGGCTTATTACTTGGCTCTCCTGTTGATTCTCGATCAATATCTCCACTGCTTTTTCCTTTCAGTTCACCTGAAGTGGTTTTTTTATCCTCTTTAATCCGCTCTTTATATGCCGGCTCCGGATATTCGACCCGCTGATGAAATATCCCTACCAGGATACGATTAAAACTCTTGGCGATCTTGTGCAGATCCATAAGAGTGAGGTCACACTCATTGAGCTGGCCATCAATAAATATATTGTTGATTATTTTTTGTACCATCCCCTGGATCCGAGCTGAAGTAGGATTGGATAGGGTTCTGCCGGCGGCCTCAACGGAATCAGCAAGCATTATGAGTGCGGCCTCGCGACTCTGTGGTTTTGGACCCGGATAGCGATAATCCTGTTCATTAACCACCTCGTCCTTTGCCTGCTGTTGCGCCTTTTCGTAAAAAAACTTTATCAAAGAGGTGCCATGGTGCTGACGGATTATTTCGATCAACACGCTGCCTAGCTTGCTCTCACGCGCAAGTTCCACCCCATCCTTGACGTGGGATGTCAAAATCAGGGCACTCATCGATGGAGCTAGTTTATCGTGTCGATTCTCCTGGTTTTTTATGTTTTCTGAAAAATAAAGAGGTTTCTTCACCTTTCCGATGTCGTGATAGTACGCTGCCACCCTTGCTAGGAGCGGATTTGCCCCTATGGATTCAGCTGCATTCTCCACCAGAAGTCCTACCATGATCGAATGGTGATAAGTACCGGGAGCCTGAATCATGAGTTCGCGCAATATCGGAGTATTCATATTGGCCAACTCCATCAACTTGAAGTCGGTCGTGTACTTAAATACCGCCTCGGCAAGTGGAATGGTTCCGTTGACCAACAATGCGCTGATAAATCCACCGCAGAACGCAAAGCCTGTTGCGTACAAAAACTGGGTATCGAAGGGATGACCCTCTACCGCAAATATGGCAGTAACAGTAACCATATTCGCCACCGATAAAATAAGACCAGCACGGAACAGGCTGCTGCGCGACATGCAATACTTTACACTGTGGGCGGCAACCAAACTACCAACCAGAACGTACAAGGCAACAAAAAGATTATCCGCAAACAACAACCCGATCAGCAGCGCAAACAAAACCGAAAACACCATGGCCGTTTCAGAATTGAGTACAATCCGCACCAACATGGCGGCAGCCGCAAAAGGGAGGGCGTAATAATAGCACCCTGAGTCTATGTACGGGAACGCGCTCTGCATGGCGGTAGAGGTAAATATCCCTAACTTAGCCAGAACAAACGAGGCAATTATGACCATAACCAAAAACAAGAGATCACGTGTATCAGGGCGATATTTGCGAATATTGCCATGGGCAAATTTGTGCATCGCATAAAAAAGCAGCACAATGGCGAGCCACAAACCAGAGACCGTACGTACCGTTTTCAGAACATCTGCCGCATCGCCCTGCAGTATTTGCAGTAAGCGTGCCTGTTCTACGCTGACCCGTTCTCCCTCCCGCACGATCATTTCACCGCGTTTCACCTGTGAAAGCACCGGCGATACAGCGGCAGCGCTTTCCTTACGGCGCTGTTCGGTTTCACTCTGATTAAACGTAAGATTGGGGCGCAAAAGTTGGTGAATTATATCCAGCAGTATATTAAAATCCTGCTGCATCCCCTTCTCAACTTCCACCGCAGAGCGAAGCTGAGCAACAGTAGCACTCCGACTACGAATCGACTGGATATCTGCAATCAATGACTCCTGCCCAGAGGCCAAGTTTTTCAGGGTTATGGCTCCGGTCCAATTATTGAAAAACAGATCGGTGCTCCCGACGATATATCCTGAAAGGATGTCGATGACAACAGACGAGAATTGCTGGACAAATTGTGGCTTAGCGGCTAAATGTGTCACTGCACTATACTGTTCGGCACTCAACTCGGTGCCCAACAGCTCCTGCACCATGGCCTGACGCTGATCTAGCGCAGTTACCGCGGAGTTGTTTTGACTGACCGTGGCAATTGGTGAGGTAGTAGGTGCATAAATCTGCAGCACCCTGCTCACGCCCTGCGCCAAAGCCCGACTCGGGCGTCTGTCGAAATCATATACCGGCGTCACGGCACTGGCCGCTTGCTGCCGCTTCTCCTCCGTCAGTTCCGGAACGGGGACAAGGAAATCACGTGGAGCCTTTATGTCACGAGTTGCTATATCTCCGGCCGCAAAATTGACCGGGATAAACCCGCCCAGTGGTACGATAATCATGGCCAGAATCAGGGCAAGAATAAACAGCATGGCGTAACGCTGACGTCGGAGAACGTTGACCTGTTCAGTTTTTTCACCTCGCCGCGGAGAAACCTTCTGCTGTGTTCCCTGAGGCTGATTACTAATGATTTTACCTGACATAATTATTTATCCAAAGCGGCATACACCCGCACTATGCGCTGCACAATAGGGTGACGCACTACGTCGATATCGCTGAAGGTGCTTATTCCTACCCCCTCCACATCCGGTAAAATCTCCAGAGCCTGCAGCAACCCTGAATATTTCCCCGCCGGAAGATCAATCTGGGTGGTATCTCCAGTTATGACTGCCTTGCTACCAAAGCCAATTCGCGTCAAAAACATTTTCATTTGTTCTGTAGTGGTGTTCTGAGCTTCATCTAAAATTATAAAAGCATCATTCAAGGTGCGCCCGCGCATAAACGCCAGCGGAGCGACCTCAATGAGGCCATCGTCTATTAGAGCTTGAGCTTTCTTCACCTCAAGCATGTCAAATAGTGCATCGTAAAGTGGTTGCAAGTACGGATTGACTTTTTCCGCGATATCACCAGGTAAAAAACCGAGTTTTTCTCCAGCCTCCACCGCTGGGCGCACCAGAATAATGCGACGCACCTGCTTTTGCTGCCACGCCGCAACTGCGAGCGCCATAGCCAAATAGGTCTTACCGGTTCCGGCAGGACCTACCCCGAACACCACATCGAGCTTGCGTATTGCATCAATGTACTGTTTCTGGGCTAGAGTTTTTGGAGCTATATATTTATTCCGCGCAGAAATAAGGATGGTGTCAAAAAAAATATCTGACAGATCAGTGGTAGAGTTCGCGCGTAAAATATTGACGGCATACTCAATATCCGGAGCGAAAAGGGGGTACCCTTTGCGAACCAAGGCAGTAAGCTGCTTCAGTAACACCTCAGCCAACTCGAAGCGGTGCTGCTCACCTGTAGCAAGGGAGATTTCATGGCCTCTTGTTGCAAGCTTCACCCCTAAGAGGGTCTCGATCTGTTTTAAGTTACAATTTTGGGTTCCGGCAAGTTGGCTGAAAGTTGTGGAATCATCTATACTAAAGGTCGACCTGTACTTGCTGTTCAATTATTACCCTTTCCAAAGCCGGGCAAATCCGGCAAATTTTTAAGACAAAAAATTGCTTAAACCAGCTCAGCGTATGCTATAAAGACACAGTGAACTATACTACATAATCTGTGGTAACATAAACATGGTTTTCCCTTTTGTCATCATTAATGCATTATGCTCTGTAAGGAGGCAACATGAGTGGTATTTCTGAAATTTATGCTCGTGAAATTCTCGATTCACGCGGTAATCCCACCGTTGAGGTAGACGTGTACTTGGAAAGCGGCGCCATGGGGCGCGCTTCTGTTCCTAGTGGCGCATCCACCGGTGAGAGGGAAGCCCTTGAACTGCGCGACGGCGACATGCAGCGCTATATGGGGCTGGGTGTCACCCAGGCTGTCGACAATGTCAATCGCGCCATCGCCGACGCCCTTATTGGCTGGGAGATAACCGATCAGGCCGGAATCGACGCCAAGTTGATAGCGCTCGACGGAACTGAAACTAAATCCAACCTTGGCGCTAACGCCATGCTGGGGGTTTCCCTCGCGTGCGCCCGTGCTGCTGCCGATGAATCCGGTTTGGCACTTTTTCAATACATCGGTGGGCCAAACGCCAAGGAACTGCCAGTGCCTATGATGAATATTCTCAACGGCGGTGCCCATGCCGACAACAATATCGACATCCAAGAATTCATGATAATGCCGGTGGGCGCTTCCACCTTCAAGCAAGCTTTGCAAATGGGGGCCGAAATCTTCCACACCCTTAAAAAAGTTCTCAAAAGCAAGGGTCACAGCACGTCTGTTGGCGATGAAGGTGGCTTTGCTCCTAACCTCAAAAACAACGAAGAGGCGCTTGAGGTTATTATGGAGGCCATTAAGCTTGCCGGCTATAAAGCCGGGGAAGAAATCCTTCTGGCTCTTGACGTAGCCGCATCCGAGATATTCAACGACGGCATCTACACCATGTCCAATGAAGCAAAAGCGCAGAAGAGCGCGCAAGAGATGGTAGAATTCTATGTCGATCTGGTAGACCGTTATCCCATCATCTCTATTGAAGACGGTATGGCTGAAAACGACTGGGACGGCTGGAAGTTGATGACTGAGCGGTTGGGTGAAAAAATTCAGATTGTCGGTGACGACTTATTTGTCACCAACACCAAAATTCTGCAGGAAGGGATTGATAAGAACATTGCCAATTCTATTCTTATAA
>JAVERW010000073.1:0-10630 GCA_034006915.1 Desulfuromonadaceae bacterium
TATTGCGTCGTCATCCCTGGAGGCGGACCAATGAGCACGGTCGTAGTACAGCCGCCCGCAAGCTCGCCTGCTGTGGCGGCAAAGCCACCCGGGCGCGCGCTTGGTGGCCTGGTCGGCATTCTTGTCGCCGCCATGATGGCGGGGCTGAACAACCGAGTTGGTGCGCTGGCGCTGGCGGACGTGCGAGGGGCGTTGGGCTTTAGCCTGGACGGCGCCTCCTGGCTTACCACTGTGTATACCGCCGGTGAGCTCATCGCCATGCCCTTCGCCGCCTGGTTTGCCATTACGCTGTCCATGCGGCGCTTTGAGCTGTGGATGATTGGCACCTGCGCATTATTGGCCTTGGTGATGCCCTTTATCCAGCGTCTCGATCTGTTGCTCGCCCTACGCTTCGTGCAAGGTGTCGCTAGCGGAACTATGATTCCCTTGCTGATGATGGCGGCATTGAAATTCCTTCCTGTCCATATACGGCTGCATGGTCTGGCGTTGTATGCACTGACGGCTACTTTCGCACCCAATGTGTCGATCTGGTTGGCTGGGCATTGGACTGACGGACTGCTCGACTGGCGCTGGGTGTATTGGCAGATCATACCCTTGGCCCTTATCGCTGGTGGGCTGATTGCCTGGGGGCTGCCGAAGGATGCCATTCAGACCGGGCGTTTCCGGCAAGCCAATTGGGTTGGCCTGGCACTGGGTGCGCCTGCGCTGGGCCTTATTTCGGTTGCTCTGGATCAGGGGGTGCGGCTGGATTGGCTTAACTCCCCCCTGATTGTCGTGTCATTGGTGGCTGGCTTCACTTTGCTGGGCGTCTATCTACTTACTGAATGGTACCACCCTTCGCCGTTCATCAAGTTGCAAATGCTGGAGCGGCGCAACCTGGGGCTGAACTTTACACTGTTTGTCTTTCTACTGGTGGTCATGAGCTCCGGGGTGATGTTGCCAATGCACTACCTCGGGCCATTACAGGATTACCGCCCCCAGCAGATAGCTCCCATTGGTTTGATTATCGCCTTGCCACAACTGATCTTTGGCTCAGTAGTAGCGGTCTTGCTGTACCAGAAATGGGTCGATGCTCGCTTCGTTTTCAGCCTTGGCCTGCTTTTGATTGCGCTGGCGTGTTTCTCGGGCAGTTGGCTTACTCCAGATTGGAATCGGGATCAGTTCATGATGGTACAGATGCTGCAAGCACTCGGCCAGCCCATGGCGGTGGTATCAATGCTGTTCCTCGCCACCAGCGTGGTGCGCCCTAGCGAAGGCCCTTATGTGTCGGGAACCATTAATACGCTGCGTGCTCTCGGCTCATTGATAGGCGGTGCCGTGGTCGGGCAGTTCCTGACGGTTCGCGGACGCTTTCACGGGGAAATGTTGCTGGATCATGCCGCGCTAGCTGAGTCCTCTCTCTCATCGGTGCCTGAGCCGTCCCCGTTGATGGGCATTATCGGCCAACAAGCATTGGTGCTGTCGGTGGCGGATGCCTATCGCGCCTTGGGGGTTCTGGCACTGCTCTTGATTCCTTTCGTGCTGCGGCTGACCTACATTCCTGCGCCTGACCTGAAGGCCAGTACTTCTTTATCATCATCTTCATAAGGATCATTTCATCATGGCATTGCCAAAGAAAGCCAAAATCACCAGTGCAGTACTGCTATTGGCAGTCGCGATAGGCTGTGTGCTTTATCTCAATCGGCCAGAATCAAGCGCATCAAGTCAGTCCACAAAAGATGCTTATGTACAGGCAGACTTCACTTTTGTTGCCCCACAGATTGCTGGGAAGGTCGATCAGGTATTCGTGGAGGAGAACCAGCAGGTGAAGGCTGGGGACTTGCTCGCGACCATTGACGACCGGGATTTCGTCGTCGCCGTGGATGCCGCTAAAGCACAAGTTTCCGGTGCTAACGCCAGTGTCGCCAGTCTGGAAGCTCGTCTGGCACAGCAGCAAAACGCGATACACCAAGCGCAGGCAGCCGTTGCCATGGATAAGGCCGAGCTAGTATTGGCGAGAGCTAACCACGAACGCTATCGCAACCTGGCCGCCGATGGTTCAGGTACTGTCCAAGCCATGCAACAGGCCCAATCACAGTTGAATATCCGTCTGGCGAGCCAAGAGAAGAACCAGGCGGGACTAAAAGCGGCCCAGCAGCAGGTGGCCATTCTGCAAGCTGAACTGGAAAAGGCCAAAGCAGCGCTAGCCCAAGCCCAGGCCGCTCAAGCCGCAGCGGAATTAAAATTATCCTATACGCGTATCACGGCCCCAGTTGACGGTACCGTGGGACAGAAATCGGTTCGTGTCGGAGCCTTCGTCAATACCGGTACTCCACTGCTAGCAATCGTTCCACTTGATGCCGTCTATATCCAGGCTAACTATCGCGAAACGCAATTGGCTCATATCCAAATAGGACAAACGGTGGACATCAAAGTAGATGCCTTGCCCGGCGCCACCCTGAAAGGGACAGTAGAAAGTTTAGGCCCTGCTAGTGGGGTCAGCTACTCCGCCATTGCGCCACACAATGCAACCGGTAATTTTACTAAAATTGTGCAACGCCTTCCCTTACGCATTCGCGTGGATTCTGGTCAGCCTGAGGCGAATAAACTACGCGTGGGTATGTCTGTGGTGCCAACCATCCAAACCCGGAACTAATGAGACGTAAGAGTTGAGTTTGAACTTGCTGCTGCTCAGTGGCGATTAAACCGGTGGTAGTTTAGGTCGGTCAAGGTCAGCCGAAAGATGCATGGTTGCTGGCTGCTGGCCTCTTTCCGACAGGATAAATTGATAGCGTCAGATCTGTTGCCGGAACATCATTTTGACAGCAGGCAAGCTTCGGAATATGGTCAAGCCCACGCCCTGATTGAAGACATGAAAGCAGGTTTAGTGCTGGCAGACAAGGGCTATGATTCAGATAGTTTTGTGACATCGGTAGGTGTCATGGGGCACCTCAGTGATTCAACCAAGTAAGAACCGGAGCCCGGGAGTACCACGACAAAGAGCGTTATAAAGCACGTAATCCGATCGAGTGCTTTTCCAGAAGCTCAAAAATTTTCGCTGAATAGTGACTCGATATGATAAGTATTTTTTATATGGTAATAGGTTTAACTGATTTGTCTGGCGCGCGTTCTACGCTCAGGATTGGTGAGGTATCCCTTGTGGAAAAATCACGCATGAATAATCACTTTCGCTTCAACGAGGTTATCCTTGGCGTGGATCTCTATCTGGATATTCATATTGGAATTTTTATTATTGGGAAAATAAGGTACGCCG
Source organism: Desulfuromonadaceae bacterium (assembly GCA_034006915.1). GTDB lineage: Bacteria > Desulfobacterota > Desulfuromonadia > Desulfuromonadales > Desulfuromonadaceae > JAIVHC01. The sequence goes on from JAVERW010000073.1 coordinate 3,254, forward strand.
GTGTTGAAGGAGCAGGGTGGGAGCATACTTTGCTTAACTTTTGGCCAGAATCTATATTAGCCAAAAAATAATTCCGCTCGGTAATTATCATCCCAGCTGGCTCTTTTCAGTTTGTTGCGCTGACTAGGCGCTCCACAAGTGCTTTGTTTGAGGATATTTAGGACAAAACGACGAAACAACCCCATATTTTCAACTGCATCTCCGATGGCAATGCGTGACGCGTCCTCTTTAAACACCACATCTAAAATGTAATGTTGACTGTTTTCGATACGCCAATGCTGGCGAATATAGTGCCCGATCATCTTATGCTTAGGTGGCAAAGAGCTTACATAATAGGAGGTGTCGACCGTTCCTTTGCCTTTTATAACCCGATGCCGTTCCACGGCAATAATGCTGCGAATACTGGGCCATTTATCTACCAGTTCAGGGGATAATTTAGCTTTTAATTGAAAGACATAGCGCTCTTCTTTACGTCCATGCCCTGTCTCTTTGTGCTCGGCAATTACTTGCTCTTTGTTAGCGTCGAATACCTCTTGAAACTGTGATTGAACCGCTTCGCGTAGCAGAGGTTGGTTGTGTTTAACCTGCACCACCATATGCGCTTTCTTCTCTTGTATTTTTTCTAAGGTTTCACGCTGACAGTGCAGTGCATCTAAAGTCACTACGGCACCGTTCAGGTTGAGTACGTCCAGCATGGCTCTAACCGTACCAATCTCTCCCTTTTTGGACGGTGTTGCTTTCTGGCTCAATACCAACCCTTTTTCAGTATCGTAGGCAGTCACTAATTGTAGCGCTTCAGAAGACTTATTACGGTAAGAACCACGTAACACTTTGCCATCAAAGGCAATAATAGGTTTATCGTTGCTTTTACGACAGTCGTTAATCCAGCTTGCCAACGCTTCTAGTAAGGACTCAGGAACCACACTTTGCAGAATACGAGCAATAGTATGTCGGCGGGGAATGCCGTGAGTAAAAGGCCTGTATTTACGTAGCCAGTCAGCCTTAGATTCACCATATGTTTCAATGTCTTGCCAGCCTTCAGCGCCTGCCATAATGGCGCTAATGACTAGAAACATGACATCGACTAAATCATGTTTACGGTTAATATCTGAACGTGTTTCTTCAACAAGTGTAAGGTGTTCAATTAGCGTCATGAAAGGGCTCCTCCGACAGGGAGAGCAATTAGATCATAGACTGGTAACTCATTCAAATTTAACTAAAAAAGTACGATCCCGCCCTGGTTGAAGGAGCGAGCACTAGCAGCTATTGATGGTATATAATGAAAATTGTTTCATTTTTTTGGATTGTTCGTTGATTCGAATAATGGAGTGCGTCGTTCATGGATGTCCGTATGGTAACTATTTCAATGTCATCTCCTGTATAGATAAGTAATCGGTGGCGATCATATAGCAATTTATTTTAATCGCTACGTGATTATTTTTTAAGGTCTTATTTGGGTGGAGTGCCGTTGGCGAATCGATGCGCCGTGGTACTTGACTTAAGTGTATGGCACGTCTGCATAACGTGAAAGAGGGTAGTTCAATGAAACAGGGCAGTTTCTTACAGCAAACACTACGCACAGGCTTTTTTTTAGTGCCGTTGTGGTTGGGCTTCAATAACATAGTCTTCGCAGTAGACACCATCTACTTGAATGGCAACATCATCACTATGAATGATGTGCTGGGTACTGTGGAGGCGGTGGCGGTCGAGGATGGGAAGATTAAAGCTGTGGGTAAATCGGCGGATCTACAGAGACTTGCCACTAGTGAAACCAGCATCGTTGACCTGAAGGAGCGGACCATGCTTCCTGGTTTCATCGATGCTCATGGACATTTCTTTTTGACTGCGGAGTATGCCTACGGCTGGGTGGATCTCAATAGTCCGCCTATTGGTGGGGTCAAGAGTATTGAGGAGATGATCGCATTACTGAAAGAGAAGGCTGACGCGACACCAGAAGGGCAATGGGTACTGGGTTGGGGATATGACGATAGCAACATTTTGGATATGCGCCATCCTACCCGCGCTGACCTTGATAAGGTGAGCAGAAAACACCCCATTTATGTTCAACATATATCCGGGTGGATATCGTCGGCTAACAGTTTGGCTCTAGAAATGGCCGGCATCAATAAGGACAGCTCAGACCCCTCTGATGGGAAAATTCGTAAGGATCCCATAACGGGTGAGCCTACTGGAGTTATCGAATCAGCCCTGTCACCGGTCTACAATTTAGTTCCAAAGTATACCGAGGATGATTACGTTAAGGCCATTGAGATCGGCTCTGATATGTGGCTTGCTTCCGGTACTACTACTGCCCAAGAAGGCTGGGGCGATAGTAATCAGTGGGCCATGCTAAAGACGGCTCTCCAGCGGGGTAATCTGAAAGTACGTACGGTCTTCTGGCCGTTGGCTCAGGGATCGGAGGCCGCCAATCTAAAAGGCTACCCGGCCACCATCTCAGGGACTTCCATTGATGATAGTAACATGCTGGTACTTGGTGCTAGTAAACTAACAGCCGATGGCTCTATCCAAGGCTATAGTGGCTATCTCAGTCATCCGTATCACCAGCACCCAGAGGATAAGAGCGCCGACTATCGAGGTTATCCAACTCGCCCTCAGGAGCAGCTGACAGACATGGTAACGGCTCTGCACAAGGAAGGTCGGCAGTTGGCGATTCACGGCAACGGTGATGCCGGAATCGACATGATCCTGGATGCTTTTGACGCCGCTCAGAAGGCCTATCCGCGCCAAGATGCAAGGCATATTGTGGTTCATAGTCAGATGGTTCGGGAGGATCAGCTGAAGCGGATGAAGCATCTTGGCGTCATCCCCTCATTCTTCGCCACTCATACTTATTTCTGGGGTGACCGCCATTACAATATTTTCATGGGGCCGGAAAGGGCGGTGCGCATGAGTCCGGTGCGTTCCGCCCTCCAAATGGGCCTGCCGTTCACCTTGCACAATGATACCTATGTCACTCCGATGAGCCCGCTTATGTCGGTGTGGTCAGCGGTCAATCGACAGAGTTTTAGTGGACGCGATATGGGCAAAGAAATGCAGGGAGTAACGGTTTATGAGGCCCTTAAAGGTGTAACCATAAATGCCGCCTGGCAGGGGTTCGAGGAGAATATTAAGGGCTCCATCGAAGTCGGTAAGCTGGCCGACTTCGTGGTCTTAGATGAAAATCCCTTGGAGGTGGACCCGTTGGAGATTAAAAACATTACGGTCCGTGCGACTATCCTTGGAAACAACGTCGCATTTGGTGTGCTCTAGCTAGCCGTGATGTTTGTGAGCATAGCTGGCGCTAACGATTTTCCAGCTATGCTTTTAGTCTTAAGGCCCATCCTCGCTCTATTTGGAGGCTCAATTCAGGCCGTGGGTTGAGTTTTTATTTAGCCACCGTAAGCAATTACCCGTCATTGAATTGAAGCGCTGGAAGCGGGAGCCCACTTTGCTTATCCGTATTCATCCTGGGAGCGAGGTCTTAACGAAAACTTCAATGGATTGGGAACTAGATCTCACCCGAGTTAACGTACATACCTCGATAACACGGCCGATCCCCATAGATTTAGTATGAGACTTTATTACTTATAATTAAGGCTTTAACAACTAAATTTGTCTGATGAGTATGATACTTTTTTCAAAAATGACTTGAATCCCAAGCCACAGAGTCCGCTGTACATGGATTTTAAGTATGAAACTTTATTACTCTCCCACACTCGGTGCCACGATATCGTATGCTGGTCCGTCATCAATCTGCCCGCCGGCCCAAGCCGGCCCCCTCTCCACCCTGGTGCTGCCATGCGACTTCCCGCCCCGCTCCGCCTTGTTCTCCTCGCTCTCCTCGGTCTGCTCGGCGGCTGCGTCAGTCGCCAGCCGTTCGTGCCGCCGGTCACGGATTTCGACCTGGACCGCTACCTGGGCACCTGGTACGAGATCGCCCGGCTGGACCACAGCTTCGAGCGCGGCCTGACCCGGACGAGCGCGGAATACACCCTGCGCGAGGACGGCGGCGTGCGCGTGCTCAACCGCGGCTTCAACGCGGCCAAAAACCGCTGGCAGGAGGCCGAGGGGAGGGCCTACTTCGTTCTCGACCCGAACACGGCCTATCTCAAGGTCTCGTTCTTCGGCCCCTTCTACGGGGCCTACATCGTCGCCGAACTGGATCCGGACTACCGGCACGTGCTGGTCAGCGGCCCGAACCACGACTATCTGTGGATCCTGGCCCGCACCCCGCAACTGGAGGCAACGGTGCGTGACCGCCTGGTCGCCCGGGCGAAGGCGCTTGGCTTTGCCACCGACGAACTCATCTGGGTCGAACACTGACCCGGCTTTTGCCCCGACAAATCAAAATGTTCACCGCCACTACCCTGGCCCTGTTCACCTCGGCTTCGCTGCTGCTCGCGGTGGCGCCCGGCCCGGACAACATCTTCGTGCTCACAGAGTCCATGGTGCGCGGCTGGCGGGTGGGGCTGATCGTCACCCTGGGACTGTGCACCGGTTTGATCGTGCACACCGCGGCCGTGGCCCTGGGCGTTGCCGCCCTGTTCCAGGCCTCGGCCCTGGCCTTCAACCTGCTCAAGTTCGTGGGCGCGGCCTACCTGGCCTATCTCGCCTGGGGCGCTTTCCGCGCCGGCGCCGCCTCCCTGGACAAGGCCGCCGGCGAGGCCGTCGGCCCGGGCCGCTACTACCTGCGCGGCATTGTCATGAACGTCACCAACCCCAAGGTGTCGATCTTCTTCCTCGCCTTCCTGCCTCAGTTCACCGACCCGGCCCGCGGTCCCCTGCCCCTGCAGATCGGTGTGCTCGGCCTGATCTTCATCGCCGCCACTGTCCTCGTGTTCGGCGCCTTCAGCCTGCTTGCCGGGGTGATCGGCGACTGGTTCCGGCGCTCGCCCCGGGCGCAGCGGCTGCTCAACCGGGCCGCCGGACTCATCTTCGCCGGCCTTGCCCTCAAACTGGCCCTGACCGTGCGCTGACCCGGCGGTCGATCCCGACCCGCCGCCCTCCCCTAACGTCGCTTATCCCGGCGATACAGCCCGGCCCGCCTGGCCATGAGTTCCTCGTCCGCCAGGTAGTCGTCGTAGCCGATCATCCGGTCGATCACGCCGTTGTGGCCGATCTCGATGATGCGGTTGGCCACCGTGGCCACGCACTGATGGTCGTGCGAGGCGAACAGCAGCACCTCGGGAAAGGCGATCAGGCCGTTGTTCAGCGAGGTGATGGATTCCAGGTCCAGGTGGTTGGTGGGTTCGTCGAGCACGAGCACGTTGGCGCCGCTCAGCATCATCCGTGCCAGCAAACAGCGCACCCGTTCGCCGCCGGAGAGCACCCGGGTCCGCTTGAGCACCTCGTCACCGGAAAAGAGCATGCGGCCGAGAAAGCCGCGGGAAAAGCTCTCGCCCTCGGTGGGCGGGATGAACTGGGCGAACCAGTCCAAGAGGGTCTGGTCGTTGTCGAAAAACCCGCTGTGCTCCTTGGGGAAATAGCTGGTGGTGATGGTCTGGCCCCAGCGGCAGGTGCCGCTGTCCGGCTCCAGTTCGCCCATGAGGATGCGGAACAGGGTGGTCTTGGCCAACCCCCAGGTGCCGACAAAGGCGATCTTTTCGCCCTTGTTCACCGAGAAGCTCAGATCCTTGAGCACATCGACCCCGTCCACCTGCTTGCACAGCCCGTCCACCTCGAGGATGACGTTGCCGCACGGCCGCTCCGGCTTGAAGGCGACCCAGGGGTACTTGCGCGACGACACCGGCATCTCCTCCACCGTGATCTTCTCCAAGAGCTTCTTGCGCGCCGTGGCCTGCTTGGCCTTGGAGGCGTTGGAGGAGAAACGCTGGATAAACTCCTTCAACTCCGCGGCTTTTGCCGATGATTTGGTGTTCTCCCGTTGGCGCTGGGTGAGTACCAGTTGGCTGGCCTGGTACCAAAAATCGTAGTTGCCCACATACACCCGGATCTGGCCGAAATCGATATCAGCCACGTGGGTGCACACCTGGTTGAGGAAGTGCCGGTCATGGCTGACGATGATCACCGTGTTGGTGAAACGGATGAGGAACTCCTCCAGCCAGGCGATGGACTGGACATCCAGGTTGTTGGTCGGTTCGTCGAGCAGGAGGATGTCCGGGTTGCCGAACAGGGCCTGGGCAAGGAGCACGCGCACCTTGTCGCCTGCCTCGAGTTCCTTCATGCGCAACCCGGCCAGGTCCTCGCCGATGCCCAGGCCGCTGAGCAGCACCCCGGCCTCGGCCTCGGCCTCGTAGCCGTTCAGCTCGCCGAACTCGATCTCCAGGTCGCCGCAGCGGATGCCGTCCGCCTCGGACAGCTCGGCCTGAGCGTAGAGCAGCTCGCGTTCCCGACGCAGGTCATAGAGCCGCTTGTGCCCGCGGATAACCGTGTCGAGCACGGTCTCCTCGTCGTAGACGAACTGGTCCTGCTGGAGCACGGCGATGCGCTCCCGCGGGCCGATGGACACCTCGCCCTTATCCGGTTCCTTCTGGCCCGCGAGGATGCGAAGAAAGGTCGATTTGCCGGCGCCGTTGGCGCCGATCAGGCCGTAGCAGTTGCCATGGGTGAACTTGATGTTGACGTCCTTAAAGATGACGCGCTTGCCGTAGGACAGGGCGATGTTGGTCGCTTGGAGCATGGGGTCGTTTCCTTTCAAAAAAAAGAACGGCCGCGACCATAGGGTCGCGGCCGGTGCGGCTGGCAGCCGGGGAACAGCGAATCTACCCGAAAAAGGGGAAAAATAGAAGAAAAAAAGACCGGCACGGACCGTTGCTGTGCGTTTCCCGCGGACCGACGCAGGGGCAGCGACGCATCACCGCAGCGTGGCCGGCAACGCTTGCCGAACCGTGGAAAAGATTGCATTGTTTCGTTTACCGGGATAAGGAATCATTCGCTAATCCTTTGAGAAAACATAGAATATTGTAAGGAGAACGCCCATGAAGAAAATTTTTGCCGCCACCTCCCTCGTCCTGGCCCTTGCCGCCGGCTCCGCCCTGGCCGAAGACACCCTCATGCAGGATGCCCAGGCCCAGTTCCAGCCCGTCCCGGCACAGGCCCCGGCCATCAAGGGCAACGAGGCCACCCCGGACAAGATCGAACTGGGCAAGATGCTCTACTTCGAGCCGCGGCTGTCCAAAAGCGCCCTGATCAGCTGCAACACCTGCCACAACATCGGTCTGGGCGGCGCCGACTTCCAGCAGACCTCCACCGGCCATGGCTGGAAGCAGGGGCCGCGCAACTCGCCCACGGTGTTCAACTCGGTGTTCAACGTGGCCCAGTTCTGGGACGGCCGCGCCAAGGACCTGGCCGAGCAGGCCAAGGGGCCGATCCAGGCCGGGGTGGAGATGAACAGCACCCCGGAGAACGTGGTGAAAA
>JAVERW010000074.1:0-10327 GCA_034006915.1 Desulfuromonadaceae bacterium
TATTTCTGCGCGGGTGATGACCATCCTTGATGCTATGGTTCCGAGTATGGAGGTTTATTCCATTGACGAAGCGTTTTTGCACCTTCCCGATGAACATGCACCGCTGCAACAGCGGCTGGAATTCGGGAGTAAAGTGCGTGAGCGTCTGCTTCAATGGCTCAGAATTCCAGCCTGTGTTGGTATCGCTCCGACTAAAACCCTGGCTAAACTCGCCAATGGTGCGGCTAAGCGTGCAGCCGCCAGCGGTGGAGTGGTTGACTTATGCGACCCTCAACAGCGTCAGCAGTTATTCAAGCAAACCCCGGTAGGAGAGGTGTGGGGAATAGGACGACGAACGCAGGACAAGCTGCAGACCATAGGAATCTGCACCGTAGCAGATCTGGCCGGAAGTTCGCCGGAGAAAATCCGCCATCGTTTCTCGATAAACCTACAGCGGACCGTGTATGAACTCAATGGCCAGCCCTGTTTCACCCTTGAATCTTCTCCAGTCAGTAAGCAGCAGATTCTTTGTTCACGCTCTTTTGCACAACGTATTACCGTCTTTGATGAATTGCGCGAAGCAGTTTGTACCTATACTGTCAGGGCGGCTGAGAAGTTACGTGAGCAGGGACAAACTGCACAGCAGATTACCGTGTTTATCCGCACCGGAGCCTATAGCACAACTGAACGCCATTATTCCAACTCAGCCCAGCGGCGGCTGGATTTTCCGAGTAATGACACCCTGGCACTAGTGCATGCGGCCACCAGCGCATTGCAGAGCATCTGGCGTTCCGGTTACCGCTACGCCAAGGCTGGAGTGATGCTGACTGATCTATGTCATGAAAAAGAGGTACAGCCGGGTTTGTTCGACGATACTTCAGAGCAGCAGCATAAGCCGGCGTTGATGCAGGCTATCGATGCTATTAATAATAGTGGCAGAGGGAGGGTATGGTTCGGCGGGCAGGGAATAAAGGAAGATTGGCGCATGAAGCGCACCCACCTTTCACCGGCCTACACCACTCGCTGGGAAGATATCCCCACCGTTACTTAGCCTGCCAGAAGAACCACAGGGGACCAGAATTTTCCGAACCGGTCGCACGCGGCAAATAGCATTTGACATCGGCCCAACAATCCTGATTTAATCAACAATTGTGTTTTGTTCCGATCGAGGTGATCGGCTCCTTACAATACTTGAGAGAGAAGGTAATAATCATGAATCCACTGGCTCAAGAACTGAATGATGTATTGGCACAGAATAATCCTCATGTCCTGGAGGTACTCTCCGATCTGGGGAAAAATTTATTTTTCCCTAAAGGGATTCTTACCCAGTCGGCAGAAGCTAAAGACAAGGCCCATAAATACAATGCTACCATTGGTATCGCTACTGAGGGCAACGGCCCCATGTACCTGCAGTGTATTCACGATAAACTCTCTGCGTATGATCCAAAGGATATTTTCACCTATGCTCCCCCGGCCGGAAAGCCAGAATTGCGCGCACTTTGGCGCGAAAAAATGCTGCGGGAAAATCCGAGCATGCAGGGTAAGAATTTCGGGGTTCCCATCGTTACCAGTGCGCTGACCCATGGTCTTTCCATCGTCGCGGATATGTTTCTCGATGCCGGCGATCACATGGTCATGCCCGATATGATGTGGGGTAACTATAACCTCACCTTCACCACCCGCCGAGGTGCAGTAATTAAAAAATTCCCCACCTTTACCGTCAAGGGAGGGTTCAATGTTCCAGCTTTCAAGACCGTGCTGGAGAATGTTGCGGCGGAAAAAAATAAGGCCGTAGTACTGTTGAATTTCCCTAATAATCCAAGTGGTTATACCCCTACAGTTGAAGAGGGAGATGAGATTGTCAAAGTGCTTAAGGAAGTGGCTGAAGATGGCTGCAATCTAGTTGTGGTCACAGATGACGCTTACTTTGGGCTGTTTTACGAGGATTCCATGAAGGAATCTTTGTACGGAAAATTGGCTAATCTGCATCCGCGCATACTTGCCGTCAAACTTGATGGCGCCACAAAAGAGGAATATGTGTGGGGTTTCCGCACCGGATTCATTACCTATGCCGACAAGAGCGATGCCGTACTGACTGCGCTAGAAAAGAAGACCCTTGGCTGCATTCGTGCAACCATCTCCAACTGCTCCCACCCAGGGCAGACCTTTGTTCTTGATGCCTTGCGCTCAGATAAGTTTTTGGAACAGAAACAAGAAAAATTCGACATCATGAAAGGGCGGGCACTGAAGGTTAAAGAGGTGCTGGCAGCCTCCAAGTTTGCGGAGGTATGGGAGTACTATCCGTTCAACTCTGGTTACTTCATGTGTCTGAAACTGAAGAACGTAGATGCAGAGAATCTGCGCGTACATTTACTGGACAAATACGGTGTGGGGACCATTTCAGTGAACAAGACTGATCTGCGCATTGCGTTCTCCTGTATTGCCGAAGAAAATGTTGAAGAGTTGTTTGAACTTATCTATAAAGCGGCGAAAGATCTGGTTTGATTGTAACGGGATATTGACAAAAAAACCCGCCATGCTGGCGGGTTTTTTTGTGATCCGTTTGCATAATTCCAGTGCGCCGAATTGCAAAGAATTAAGTGAATGAAGTTTTTTCTGACAGTAGTTGGAGTAGTGATGGTGGTAGAAGGGGTGCCTTGGTTCCTCTCACCGCTAGGAGTTAAAAAAATGTTGTTGCAGATATTGCCTCTGCCCGAACGGACCATGCGTGGTATGGGGCTATTCCTGATGCTCTCTGGCCTTGTCATTGTCTATGTTGCCTCTAATTATTTTTTCTGATTTGTAGCATGCTGCTTCGTGACTTTAACTATACCCTCCCTTCCGAACTGATTGCGCAGCAACCCGCTGCCCGACGTGAAGACTCGCGTCTGATGGTTTTAGAACGCAACGGGGAGCATATACGCAATAGCCTGTTTAGAAACATTGAAGATCATTTCTGCGGTGGAGATGTACTAGTTATTAATGACACCCGAGTTATCCCTGCTCGTCTGCATGGATATAAGTCCAGCGGAGGGAAGATCGAGGTTTTTCTGGTGCGGCGTCTGCACGAATTTTCGGGGCAATGCTGGATGTGTCTGACCCGTAGCTCAAAATCCCCGCGCCCTGGAACCAGACTGACGCTTGCACAAGAGCTTGACGCTGAAGTGCTGGAGGGCGGCGAGGATGGATATAAATGCATCCGTTTTGATTACTCGGGTCCGGATTTCCTCACCTGGCTTGAGCGCAAGGGCAGCATCCCTTTGCCCCCGTACATCGAGCGTGAGCCACGGCACCAAGATTTGGAGCGTTACCAGACCACGTTTTCCAGTGTCCCTGGCGCTGTCGCCGCCCCCACAGCCGGGTTGCACTTCACCGCGCAAATTCTGCACAATTTACACCAAAAAGGGGTTATTGTATCCCCTCTGACCCTGCATGTTGGGTTGGGAACGTTCCTGCCAGTACGGGTGGATAATATTCTGGAACACCGTATGCATGCTGAAGCCTACAGTATCCCGGAGCAAACCGCAGCTGCGGTTAACCAGGCAAAGATAGAGGGCCGCAGGGTTGTTGCTCTTGGTACAACCGTTACCCGCACCCTTGAGTACGCCGCCACGGTTGAACAGGGAGGGCAGGGGAGGTGTGAGGTTCAACCCGGCAGCGGTATGACTGATATGTTTATCTATCCTGGATACCAGTTTCAGATTATTAACGCGTTGTTGACCAATTTCCATCTGCCAGAGTCGACCTTGCTGATGCTGGTGAGTGCCTTTGCGGGCACCGACTTTGCCTTGCGCGCGTATGCCGAAGCGGTGAAGGAACGGTATCGCTTTTTCAGTTACGGCGACTGCATGCTCATAACCTAGGAGACTGGCATCAGCCTCTTGAGATTTTTCGAAGGAACGGCTCGACCATGGCGTTTAGTTTTGAACTGTTGCGCACCGATGCAGCAGCACCCAGCAGTGGCCCCAGAAGAGGGCGCATAACCACCACCCACGGCACCATTGAAACCCCTGTGTTTATGCCTGTTGGCACCCAGGGTACGGTGAAGGCAGTTACGCCGGAAACCCTGCACGACGTTGGCGCGCAGATTATCCTTGGCAACACCTATCATCTGTTTTTACGCCCCGGACACGAACTCATCGAGCGTCTGGGTGGATTACATGCGTTCATGAACTGGTCCGGCCCTATCCTCACCGACAGCGGGGGATTTCAGGTGTTCAGCCTGGGGAAACTGCGCAAGATTGACGAAGATGGGGTCAGGTTTCAATCCCACTTGGATGGATCCAGCAAAGTCCTTACCCCCGAATCTTCGATCCAGATTCAGCAGGCTCTTGGGGCTGATATCGTGATGGTTTTTGATGAGTGTATCCCGTATCCCTCAACACGTGAATATACAGTTGATTCAACTACACGTTCTATGCGCTGGGCCCAGCGTTGCCGTAATGCACATGATCGCAGCGATGGCAGTGCCTTGTTCGGAATCGTGCAGGGAGGAATGTATGAAGATCTACGGCGTGAAAGTGCGCAGAGTCTCATAGATATAGGATTTGACGGTTACGCGCTTGGCGGCCTATCTGTCGGCGAGGGAGCAGAGCAAATGTATGCCGTAATGGACTACACCTTGCCATTGCTACCCTCCCAGCAACCACGCTATGTGATGGGGGTGGGCACACCTGAAAATCTGGTCGAAGGGGTGCGACGCGGGGTAGATATGTTTGACTGTGTCATGCCAACACGTAATGCTAGAAATGGGCTGTTGTTCACGCATACGGGTAAAATCAGCATCAAGCAGGCGCAATACGAAGACGACTCCGAGCCGATCGATCCACTCTGCGATTGTTATGTGTGTCGCAATTACAGTCGCGCGTACTTGCGCCATTTGTATAAGAGCAATGAAATTCTCGCATCAATGCTTAATACCCAGCACAATCTGCATTATTATTTACACCTTATGCACCAGATGCGCAGCGCGATTGAGCAAGGCGAGTTTGCGCGCTTTTACGCTGATTTTTATTCAATGCGGGCATAAAATATCCGAGCAATTCCAAGCCAATTTCATACCATAGTGATTCTATGGTGGTCTTGTACTTGAAAAGCTCAGCTCAACAGGTTATAAACGGGGTTTAAAAATTCTACGTCATTAACTCAATCAGGAGGAATAATTATTATGGTTTCAACAGCTTATGCAATGGGTGGTAGTGCAGCACAGGGTGGTCAGCAGGGCTACGAGGGAATCATTATGTTGGTTCTCATGTTTGCGATTTTCTATTTTCTGCTCATCCGCCCGCAGCAGAAACGCGCCAAACAGCACCGCAAATTGATTGAATCCCTCAAGGCTGGCGACAATGTAATCACTGCCGGGGGCATTCATGGAAAAATTGTGACGGTACAGGATGATGTAATCACTCTGGAGGTGGACAAAGGGATTAAATTGAAAGTCAATCGCACCTCAGTATCCGCAGCTCCTGCACAGAGTGAGTAGTCTCTTTTTTCTTTCTGTTAGGCACTTAAGCGCATAACAGACGCGGGACCAATTTTGTCCGGGGTGCTACGCACCCCACAGTCTTCTTGAAGGAGTGGAGTTGAGATATGACGAACAGCATTAAAATGCGTGGGATGCTGGTTTTGTTTTGCCTGCTAGTAGCCCTCGCCTCGCTGGCACCTACGGTGATGAAAGATCGTCTGCCCATGTGGTGGCAAAGTCTCTTTGATCCAATCCATCTGGGTCTGGACCTTCAAGGAGGCATGCACCTGGTACTGGGGGTAGAGGTTGAAGAAGCGGTAGCGAGTCGGCTTGACAGTGTTATTGAGGAGACGGAGCAGCTTCTCAACGAGCAAGACATAATTTTTAAGTCAGTTGATCGTTTTGACGGCGAACGCTTGAAAATTACTGTATATGACGCTGAAGCAGGCAAAGAAGTGGATGCGCTCATGCGTGAACGTTTCCCCTCCCTTGAGTCTATGACTATTGCGGCGGTGTCGGGATATGTTGAGAAGGACTATCGCTTCAGTGACAAGGAAATCGCCCAGATAGAAGATTTTGCTGTGCGCCAAGCCCTTGAAACCATGCGCAACCGTGTGGATCAATTCGGGGTGAGTGAGCCGGTTATTCAGCGCCAATCTGAGAATCGCATTCTCATTCAGCTTCCTGGGGTAAAAGATCCACAGAGGGCTATTGATCTGCTTGGCAAGACGGCACAGTTGCAATTCAAGATGGTTGTTGAGGATGCCGATATCGAAGCAGCCAAGGCCGGCATATTGAAGCCGGGGACTTCCCTGCTGTATGAACGCAATGTGGATGCGCGCACTGGCAATGTAACCGAGCGCCCCATTGTAGTAACGGACCGGGCTTCTCTGACCGGAGATCTGCTTGCCGACGCGCAGGTGCGTATCGACACCCGCTATAACGAACCTTATGTATCTATTGACTTCAACTCTGCCGGTGCACAACGCTTTGACCAGATAACCGCAGCGAACGTGGGCAAACGCATGGCCATCGTTCTGGATGATACGGTCTACTCCGCTCCCGTTATACGCGAGCGCATCTCCGGTGGTAGTGCGCAGATAAGTGGCTCTTTTTCAGAACAAGAGGCAACGGATCTAGCCATTGTCCTGCGTGCCGGATCGTTGCCAGCCCCGGTCAATATTCTGGAAAACAGAACCGTAGGACCCTCACTCGGGCACGATTCCATCGAGCAGGGGATCAACTCGGTACTTATCGGTGCGGCGCTGGTAATTGCGATGATGCTGGTTTACTATCGCGCCTCTGGAGTGGTAGCCAATATCGCCCTGATCCTTAACATGATTTTTATTATGGCGATGCTAGGAATGTTCAAGGCCACCTTGACCTTGCCGGGAATTGCGGGAATTGTCCTCACCATAGGGATGGCGGTTGATGCCAACGTTCTAATTTTCGAACGCATTCGTGAGGAGCTGCGCAACGGCAAGTCTGTGCGCAACGCCATCGATTCTGGATATGCCAAGGCTTTCATCACTATTGTGGATGCGAACGTAACCACATTGATTGCGGCGCTGGTTCTGTTTCAGTTCGGAACCGGCCCAGTCAAAGGGTTTGCCGTGACCCTGTCGGTAGGGATTCTGGCCTCCATGTTTACCGCCATATTCGTTACACGTCTGATTTTTGACTTCTTCCTGGATGTACGTGGTGTCCGGAAGATCAGCATATAAGAAGGAGCAACTGATGGAGTTGATCAAACCCGATGTAAATATTGACTTTGTAGGTAAATGTCGGTATGCGGCTATAGTGTCGGTTGTCCTTATTCTGGTTGGTTTTGCTGCTTTGATTATGCGAGGAGGCCCCAACTACGGGGTTGACTTTGCTGGGGGTACCGTAGCTCAGGTACGCTTTAGTAGTCCTACAGACGCCACCGCGATAAAAGAAGTGTTGGTACCCGAGGTGCTATCGTCTGCCATGATTCAGCGTTTTGGAGATGAGCATAGCGAATTTCTGATCCGGGCGGAGGAAACCGACGATGGACTGCAGGGGCTGCGCACGGCGCTGATGCAGAAGCTGGATGAGAAGTTCGGTGCCGGCAACGTGGAACTACGGCGGATCGAGATGGTTGGCCCTCAAGTGGGCAAGGATTTGCGCCAAAAAGGGCTGTTGGCTGTTGTATACGCCATGATTGGCATTCTTGTATACATAAGCTGGCGTTTCGAACTGCGCTTTGCCGTGGGTGCCGTCGTTGCGTTGATCCACGATGTGCTTATCACCTTCGGGATTTTTTCTTTGTTTGACAAAGAGATTGGCCTGCCCGTGGTGGCCGCATTTTTGGCCATTGTCGGCTATTCGCTGAACGATACTATCATCGTCTACGACCGCATTCGGGAGAATCGCGGACGTTACCACGACAAAGATTTTCCATTTCTCATCAACCGCAGTATCAACGACACACTGTCGCGTACCATTCTTACTTCTTTCACAACCCTGCTGGTGGTGCTGTCCCTGTTTATCTTTGGCGGCGGCGTGATTCACGATTTTGCCTTCGCTCTGCTTGTTGGCATTGTTGTGGGTACTTATTCGTCTATATTCGTCGCTAGCTCGGTATTGCTGGTGTGGGACAAGGCTTACGTAAAGAAGGCTTAGCGGCTAACCGTGCACTCAATTTGGTGCGAGCATAAGTTGATTTAGTTTTACTCAGGGCCGTAATTTACATACGGCCCTGTTTTTATTTGTAGGAGTAGTCTCTGGTGTCTGAGTCCGAAGTTTCTAAATCTATTTCTATGTGTGCGCAAACCGAGCGTGCCTGGCACCAGCGCACTGTGCCCCAGACAAATGAGATGAGTCAGCTGGATCATCTAAAAGAGACGTCAGGAGTCAGTTCTCTGCAAACAAAGTTGTTGGCGCTGCGAGGCGTAGTGACACAAGAACAGGCGCAGGCGTTCTTGTATGCGCGCCTGAAGGATATCCCCGATCCACTCCTGTTGCCTGACATGTCCAAAGCAGTCGAGCGGTTGTTACGTGCTATTGATGCTGGCGAATATATCTCCATACATGGTGATTACGATGTGGATGGAATCAGCGCTACAGCACTTCTGTGCACGGCATTGGAACATTTCGGAGCCAGAGTTACTTACAATATCCCTTTACGCCAGCGTGATGGATACGGCTTGAATTCCGCCGCATTAGAGAGAGACGCAGCAGCTGGGGTAAGCCTGGTAATTTCGGTTGACTGCGGTATTTCTGCGGTGGAAGAAGCACGCCTAGCCCGCAAACTTGGCATTGATCTTATTATTACCGACCACCATCAACCCGATACTCAGTTGCCTCCAGCCTACGCCTGCATAAATCCATGGCTCCCCGATTCAGCGTATCCATATGCCCCCTTGTGCGGTGCTGGGGTTGCATTCATGCTGGTTGTTGGGTTGTATAGCGCGCTACGTCGACAGGATAAGCTTGACTCAGCAACGTTTGATATTCGAATGCTGCTTGACTTGGTCGCGCTGGCCACAATCGCGGATATTGTCCCATTGACGGGGGTAAATCGCATTCTGGTAAGAACGGGGTTGCCCCTGTTGGAAGGAGACTATCGCCCTGGAATAACTCGATTGCGTGAGGTCGCAGGGGTGAGTGCGGTTAATGCAGGAGTGGTGGGATTCCGCCTCGCTCCTCGTCTGAATGCAGCTGGCCGCCTCGAAGATGCCGCCGCTGGAGTAGAACTATTGCTGAGCTCCGATCTGCACCATGCTCAGGCTATTGCCGCCGAACTTGAGCGTTGCAATACTGAACGGCGCGAGATCGAAGCTGCAACGCTGCGCCACGTGCTTGAACGGGTCGGCGCTGAACTAACTGATTCGCACCGTACTATTGTGTTGGCCGATGCTAGTTGGCACTCTGGAGTGATAGGTATCGTGGCCAGCCGTCTGGTTGAGTTATACCACCGTCCAGTTATACTGATTGCCGTAGATGCCGAAACCGGGATGGGTAAAGGCTCTGGGCGCTCGATCCGTGGTTTTAATCTCCATCTGGCATTGAAAAACTGTGCTGAGTGGTTGCAGGGGTTTGGTGGACACGAGATGGCGGCGGGGTTGAGTATAGATTCAGCCCATGTTGCTGGTTTCGCACACACGTTGGAGAGCTATGCACTACAACAGCTGCGACCTGAAGATCTGCGGCCGCACATCACCTATGATATGTTCGTGCCCTTGGATGAGGTGACCCCCCAGATGTACGCAGAGATTCAGCTCCTTGCTCCGTTCGGGATGGGAAACCCGGAGCCGGTATTTATGAGTACAGATTTGAACGTGCAACAGGCAAGCGTGGTAGGTGGAGGGCATTTGCGTTTTCGGGTTCAGAGCGGTGGTTGCAGCTTGCCCTGTATTGGGTTTGGTCTAGCGCACAAGTTGGATGTTTTACAGGGCCGAGTTGATATCCTCTACCAGGTGGATACCAATTCTTGGCAGGGGCGCACGTCTCTACAACTTAAGATAAAAGATGTGCGCACCTGCCAGAATTAAGCAAAACTCTTGGTTTTGGTATGCAAATCCATGTAATTGAACCTGTTTGGCAGTCTACATGGGGATAATCTGGTACAGCCAGGAAGAGATCTTCCCAAACTGGTTAGTGAAGAGGAGGATACCCACCGTAAGCATCAGGACTCCGGTGAGAATCTCCATCAGACGGATATGGACCTTGAAGCGGTTGAAAAACTCCAGAAACTTGTGAAATAACAGGCCCGCCAGCATGAACGGAATCCCCAACCCGGCAGAGTAGGTGGCCAGCAGCGCGATGCCGTGCATGGTATCGGTGGAGGTGCCTGCAGCCAAGGCGAGGATGGCACCGAGGATAGGGCCGATGCACGGTGTCCAGCCGGCGGCGAAAGCCAGC
>JAVERW010000010.1:0-54963 GCA_034006915.1 Desulfuromonadaceae bacterium
TTTCGTTTTTAGCGTGTTTGTTTGCCTATACCATCTTGTTGATAGTTAATCCATTGCCGTTGATGGTGGCAGCTTTGGGGATATTTGATCTTTGGTTTGATTTTCGCAAGCCCCGCGTCAAAACGACTTAGTTCCTTTGTGGAGGATATAATGGAAGTTATTTTAACCGAAAGTGTTGATGGGCTCGGAGAAGTTGGCGCCCATGTCAAAGTTAAGCCAGGTTACGCTCGCAACTATCTACTGCCAAGACACTTGGCCGTTGTAGCTAACAGCAGTAATGTGAAGGAGTTTGAACACAATAAGCGTCAACTGGAGCACAAAGCTCTGGCTATCGCCAAGGATTCAGAATCTATGAAGGTGAAGATCGGGGCACAGAAATGTGAATTCGTTCTGCGCGCCAGCGAGGATGGTAAACTCTTCGGTTCTGTAACCTCTGCCGATATCGCTGACAAGCTTGCAGCAGCGGATATTGTTGTAGACCGCAAAAAAATTCAGCTAGGCGAGCCCATCAAAACGCTGGGTGAGCATAGTGTTGATATCAAGCTCCCTGGCAACGTTGTTGCAACTGTAGGGGTTAGCGTCGTATCAGCTGAATAGAACAGTCAGCACGTATAGATAGCTATGTAACTGCCCCCGGTCAACCGCAATGGTCCCGGGGGTTTTGCGTTTAAGTGAAATTTGCCATGGCCGAAATGGAATCACATCGTCTACCGCCACAGAATCTCGAAGCTGAAATGTCAGTTTTGGGCGCGGTTTTGCTTGAAAACGAAGCTCTCAACCGCGCTCTTGAAACTCTTATTCCGGATGATTTCTACCGTGACAGTCACAGGCAGATTTTCAAAGCCCTTGTCAGTCTGAGCGACCGTAGTGAACCAGCGGATTTGGTGACTTTGACAGCTGAGTTGAAGAAATCAGGACACTTGGAGAATGTGGGTGGAAGCTCATATTTGGCCACCCTGGTAGACTATGTGCCTACCGCGGCAAATATGGCATATTACGCCCGCATGGTTAAGGAAAAGTCTGTTGCGCGGCATATGATCAGTGTAGCGACTGAGATTGTAAAGCGTGGATATGACGGGCAGGAGATTGAAAAAACCCTGGATTGGGCGGAAAAATCAATTTTTGACATTGCTGGAATGCGTAGTCGACCCTCGTATTATTCTACCCGTGAAATAATGCAGGACACCTTTAAGGCTATCGAAGAGCTCTACGAACGTAAAGAGCTGGTTACAGGGGTACCAACTGGCTACGCTGATTTGGACACCATGACTGCTGGGCTACAGAAAGGCGATCTTCTGATTGTGGCAGGGCGTCCATCTATGGGGAAAACCGCGTTTGGGGTCAACATTATAGAACATGCAACAATACACGCTAAAAACACTGTTCCGGCAATGATTTTTTCTCTGGAGATGAGTAAAGAGCAACTGGTGCAGAGGATGCTGTGCTCAGTGTCGCGGGTAGACGCAGCGCGCTTACGCACCGGCCATCTGGGAGACTCTGACTGGCCTAAATTAACCAATGGTGCTGGGATGCTGTCAGAGGCGAATATATTTATCGATGATACTCCAGCTATCTCGGTGCTTGAGTTACGTGCCAAAGCCAGACGTCTAAAGGCGGAACATAATCTTGGACTGGTTGTAGTTGACTATCTGCAGTTGATGCAGGGCAATAATGCGGAAAGTCGGCAGCAGGAGATATCAGAAATCTCTCGTTCACTCAAGGCGCTGGCCAAGGAACTTTCGTTGCCTATAATTGCACTGTCGCAGTTAAACCGTTCACTGGAAAGTAGAACAGATAAGCGTCCGATGATGGCAGATCTGCGAGAGTCAGGAGCGATCGAGCAGGATGCGGACGTAATTATGTTTGTGTACCGTGAGTCGGTCTACTGTGAGGCTTGTCGGCGTCGGGACGGGTCCTGCGATAAGAATCACGCCAATGATGCTGAGATCATTGTGGCTAAGCAGCGTAACGGCCCTATTGGCACTGTGCATCTGACGTTTAAGGGTGAGTTTACCCGCTTTGAAAATCAATCCAAGCGGATGGAGCACTAAACGTTTTGGTTGGTGGGTTAGTACTGCATAATCACTTACGGTAGCTTTAGCGTTTACCGTTGCTGGTGCGGCACGAGGTAATGCCTAGAGTGGCCATTTTTTTGCGCAGGGTGTTGCGATTTATCCCGAGAACTTTTGCCGCATGGAGTTGGTTCCCCCTAGTTTTCTCCAGAATGATGCGCAGCAGGGGGCGTTCCATCTGGTGCAGAACCATATTATACAGATCGTTTATCTCAATTATGTCTTCCTGCATCAGGGAGGCTCGCAGTTTCGTCTCAATAATAGATTCGAGCGACTGTGGTTCCTGTGTATACGCGGACTGATTATGCATTTTTCTTGCTCCAAATGCTGGTTGGGACAAATTCTTTGAGGCCAAAAAATTCATCCAATAACATATGTAAGTCATTGATCTTCTGAACTTTATTCACCTGCTGCCGGAAATCACTTGCGCCATTAAGGCCTCGGGCATACCAACACAGATGTTTGCGCATTTCTGGTATTGCCCGGGCATCGGGTCTGTCCATGCGTAAGAGCTTCAGATGTTGGCGTGCAACTTGCCCGCGTTCTGCGCGCGTCGGTATGTGTAGTGGGTGTCCCTGGCGTTGAGCAAGAATATTTCTGACCAACCACGGATTTCCGTAACTGCCACGGCCCAGCATAATTCCATCGCAGCCGGTCTGGTGTAACATGTCGGCGGCATCGGCTGCACATTCGATATCGCCACTACCGATAACCGGAATTGCGACAGCCTGTTTCAATGTTCCGATGTCTTCCCACGCTGCACGGCCGCTAAACCCTTGGGCTTTTGTGCGAGGGTGAAGCGTAATAGCCTCAATACCTTCCTGTTCTGCGATGTGTCCGATTTCTAGAAAATTTTTGTTTTCTTGATCCCAGCCGGAGCGAATTTTTATGCTCAGAGGTAGTTTGCATGCCTGTCTCACTGAGGCCATAACGGCGCTAGCGCGGCGTGAGTCGCATAGCAAGGCGCTGCCAGCACCAGAACGGATAACTTTCTTTACTGGGCAACCCATATTGATATCAAGCATATCGGCTATGCCGTTGCATAGGGAAGCAGCCTGCGCCATTATTTCGGGGTCGTCGCCAAACAGCTGCAGCGCAAAAGGACGCTCACATTCACGATGTAGGGCAAGTTCCATGGTACGTTTGCCGTCGCGAATCATACCATTGGCGCTGATCATTTCCGAAAACACTAGTCCTGCGCCGGCTTGCTTGTGGATTTGACGGTAGCTGGAGTTTGTTATACCTGCCATGGGGGCAAGTATAACGTTGTTTTTTAATTCCAGGCAGCCGATTTTAAAGCCCGAATTATAACTGTAATCTAGCAACATAACCTCTCACGCTATCACGAATCAATAATAAATTGTGCGGGCACGAAATTTTGGTTATTGCCTGTCATGCTGCCTCTTGTTGAGAGAAGCCGCATAGCGAAACAACCGTGGGGGCAATACTGATGTGCATACTGTATACAAAAATAACCTTGACGCTTTCTGAATGGCTTTGCTATAACCGTAGGACATGTCGTAAAACAAGGTTCGAAAATAGTATTCGAAAAGCGGCTGAGCTGGCGCCGCGGTGCTAGTAAGTATAATATTCAATGATTTTCCAACGACAAGTATTCGGTACATGTTCAGACATAAGTGCTCGCCACCGGGAGGCAGATAATGCCACATAGGGCGATCCTTGACAAGGCGCTCCGCGCGCTACCTCCTGATTTGCTACGTGCCTGATTTGCTACGTGGTATCAGGTAAAGCCTGTGGGAGGCCACTGGCAGGAGGATGCAAGAGTGGAATTAACGTCAGTGGTAAATAAATTTAACCCTTATATGCTGATTGCACTTGTTAATCTTGGTATTATTTGTTTTATTGGAAACGTTAAGATTCATGCAGTAGGTTGAGGCTCGGGTCAGTATGATGTCGGGGGATATCATGTTGCGGGTCTATGTAGTCGGATGGTGGTTAACGCCACCTGTTTTAATTCCATTATAAGGAGAGTTGTATGTCCACAATGAAAGAAGTCCTGAGAAAGAAGATTGAGGAGCATCGTCCGCGGACAGCCAGACTGGTTAAAGAGTTTGGAGATGTAAAACTGGGTGACGTAACTATCGCTCAGGCAATTGGTGGCGCACGTGGTGTTAAATGCCTGGTTACAGATATCTCCTACCTTGACCCCATGGAAGGTATTCGTTTCCGTGGCTTGACCATCCCTGAGACCTTCGCGGCTCTGCCTAAAGTTCCGGGCAGTGAGTACCCTTATGTTGAAGGTTTCTGGTACCTGCTCTTTACCGGCGATGTGCCGACCATGGAGCAGACCCTTGAGATCGTTGAGGACTGGAAACAACGTGCTTGCGTACCCCAGTATGTAATTGACGTACTGCGCGCATTGCCACGTGATTCCCATCCGATGGCAATGTTCTCTGCAGCTATCGTTGCCATGCAGCGTGATTCTGTCTTTGCCAGCAACTACACTGCTGGTAAGTTCAACAAGATGACCTGCTGGGAAGATATGCTGGAAGACTGCACCAATCTGATGGCTAAGCTTGGCCCCATCGCTGCTTATATCTACCGCATGAAGTACAAAGGTGACACCCATATCTGTGCGGATCCTGAGTTGGATATGGGCGGCAACTTTGCCCACATGATCGGCCAGAGCGAAGAGTACAAGGATGTTGCGCGTATGTACTTCATCCTCCACTCTGACCATGAGTCCGGTAACGTATCTGCGCACACCACCCACCTGGTAGCTTCTGCTCTGTCTGATATCTACTATTCTTACTCAGCTGGTATCAACGGTCTCGCCGGTCCGCTGCACGGTTTGGCCAACCAAGAAGTTCTTGGCTGGACTCAAAACTTCATGGAGAAGCTTGGTGGCAAACTGCCTACTGAAGAAGAGCTGAAAAAAGCTCTGTGGGACACCCTGAATAGTGGACAGGTTATCCCTGGCTACGGTCACGCTGTCCTGCGTAAGACCGACCCGCGCTATGAATCACAGCGTCAGTTCTGTCTGGATACCCCGGGGCTGAAGGATTATCCCCTGTTTAAACTCGTAAGCATGATCTACAAGGTTACTCCGCCGATCCTGGAAGAACAAGGCAAGGCAAAGAACCCATGGCCGAACGTTGACGCGCAGTCTGGTGTTATCCAGTGGTACTATGGCTTGACTGAGTATGACTTCTACACCGTACTGTTCGGTGTAGGTCGTGCTCTTGGTTGTCTCGCCAACGTAACCTGGGACCGCGCGCTTGGCTACTCTATCGAGCGTCCAAAATCTGTTACAACTGCAATGCTCGAAACAGCCGCAGGCATTAAGAAATAAATCAAGCAGTCTATTTAGCTTGACGCTACATCGGGCACCCTCTGACAAGAGGGTGCCTTTTTTTGTCTGATACCCTTTGTTTTGCTTTCCAGACGTAGTTTTTTATTCTCCAGCCTCTTTACTTCAGTTTCGTTGCATTGTTTCCCGGGAAGTGGATGAGGGCAAAACTAAGTAATTGACGAAAGTCGGCTGCGCTAGTTATAGTCGATGTTACCATTTGTAAACATGGAGGGACTATGGTGCAATCCGAAGAAGTTAAAAGTATATACCGGCCTATCGTTGAGAATATGTCAGAAGGGGTGGTGTTCATTGACGCTGACGATTTTATCATTATCTGCAACAAGGCCGCAGAACGAGTTCGCAAAGTGCGAGCCGAAAAGGTTATCGGCAAAAAAATATACACCATCCATCCCAAGAAAATGCATGAGCGTATTGCGCAATTATTACACAGCCTTAAGTCAGGCGAGACCGACTGGGCCACCCGAAATATATTTGCCCAGAAGCGGTACTTTTCAAATTCATATTCAGCGATACGCGCGTCAGATGGAGTGTATCTTGGTACACTGATGTTAAGTCACGATGTTACGGAGGAGCAGCGCCTGCGCAAGGAAAATGAAAACTTGCGTAAGGGGGATCCACGGGACACACAGTCTTGCGTGGTGACGCGCAGTAGTGCGGCACAAAAAATAAGAGAGATGACTCGTGTTTTAGCTGCGGTGGATTCGACGGTGCTGGTGACCGGAGAAAATGGTGTGGGTAAAGAATGCGTTGTAGATATGCTGCATCGAGAAAGTTCTCGTAGCGAACGCCCACTTATAAAGGTCAATTGCGCAGCATTGCCTGAAAGTCTTATCGAGTCAGAACTCTTTGGTTACACCAAAGGGGCTTTTACTGGGGCTACGGAAAATAGAAAAGGTAAATTTGAACTCGCCGATGGGGGGATTCTGTTTCTCGATGAAATTGGCGAAATGCCTTTGACGGCGCAAGCCAAACTGCTGCGTGTGTTGCAGGAGCGCGTGGTTCATCCGTTAGGAGGACGAAGCGGCGTTCTGGTGGATGTGCGTATTATTGCCGCGACCAATCATGTGTTGGCAGATGATGTAGCCGCCAAGCTTTTTCGAGAAGATCTGTTTTATCGTCTTAATGTCATAAGTATAGAGGTTCCTCCCTTACGCAAACGCACCGATGATATTGAACCGTTGGCCAATTTGTTTCTGCAGAGTTTTTCTGAAAAAATGAAGCGCCCGCTGCGCTATCTCTCCGATGAAGCCCTCCAGCTTTTGCTGCAGTATCAGTGGCCTGGCAACGTGCGCCAACTTGAACACGCGATGGAGCGTGCCGTCGCCCTCAGCAGCGGCGAATTGATTCTGGTGGATGATCTGCCTGAAGAAATAAGAGAGACCCGGAAAAAGGTATTTCTACACACTTGTGGGCAAAATACTATGGATGGGGGGTTAAGAGAGGCATTAGGGCAGTTCGAGCGCGAGCTTATTGCAGAGACATTGAAGCAGAACCAAAACCGCAAAAGCCAGACAGCACAGATGCTGGGTATATCGCGTAAAAGTTTGTGGCAGAAAATCCAAAAGCACGAGTTGGATGAAATAACTTAAAGGCTTTAATTAAAACATGAGCTTGTCGTACACTGAGCGTAATGTGTCGCGATTGCATCAAGTCGGTTCGTGGCTAAGCAGCGGAAATATAGCTGCTGCTAGGTTGTGCTGTATATAATATATCTTTACCAACAAAGGCTATTATTATGTGTCCGCATGAGCGGTCTTTTTCATCGCATGTTTGCATGCGCTAATTGGAGAATATCACTGATAGGCAAGGTGACACGCTAAACTGATCTCAAGAAACTCAATCGACTTTTGTTGACAACTTAAAAAAACGAATCAATATTATAAGTAGTACGATTACATAGCCATTTCTTTTCAACGCAATCTTCTGCCTAGTAACTCCGTTTCGCTCTCCATTAATTATTAAACCCGCTATGAGGTGAAGAAATGACCAAATATGGAGCGTTGCTATTCAGGGCCTTGATAGCGAGTGCCATACTGTCTTTAACACCCATTGGAGCCGATGCTGCCGATGGGGGACTGGCGGAGACGGGCGAGGCCATTTTTCATCTCAAATGCAGTGGATGTCACACCATTGGTGGCGGTGATCTGCCCATGGGTCCAGACTTGGCCGGAGTGACGGAACTTCGAGAGCAATCATGGATTGCTGACTTCATTCGTGACCCCGGCAAGATGATCGCCGCAAAAGATCCCGTGGCACTGGAGCTCGTGAAACGTTTCAACAATTTTATCATGCCACGCCTAGGCATCACCGAGCAGGAAATTGAAGCGCTATTGGCTTATCTCGCCGCGCCGCAAGAAGCACAACACCATGCAGCAGCTGTGTCGACGTCTTCTCCTATGACCGGAACAGGACCTGTTGGTGATCCTCGCAGTGGTGAAGCCCTGTTCGTCGGGACCGCATCCTTTGCCAAGGGGGGCGCGCCTTGCTTGGCCTGTCATGGAATTGCTGGTGCAGGTCTAGGCAAGGCAGCTGCTGCCAACTTTGGTCCTGACCTCACTCCACTCTGGGAAAATTTTGGCGAACAAGGTGTTCTGTCGGTTCTTAAATCCCTGCCCTTTCCCAGCATGATACCGATTTACGCCACCCGCCCCCTGACTTCGCAGGAGCAGCTGGATTTAGCAGCCTTTTTTGCCGAGGTAAGCGGTCGCCAGACGCCGGAGATAAGCAGGCGAATGACGAGGGATGTGTTGATTGCCGGTGGCAGCTTTCTGGGTTTGATTGGATTGTTGGGCTGGCGGCGGCTGAGCGGGGTGCGACAGCCATTGCTGCAAAAATCTCGCCAAAGGAAGGTAAAATAATATGGGTTGGATCAAGGACATTGTCGATCCCAAATCGCGCCAGTGGGAGGAGTTTTATCGCAACCGCAACCAGTGCGATAAGGTGGTGCGCAGCACCCATGGCGTCAATTGCACCGGCGGCTGTTCCTGGAACGTGCATGTCAAGGACGGCATCGTTGGCTGGGAGCTGCAGGCCACCGACTATCCGGCCTTGGAGCCGAGCCTCCCTCCCTACGAACCGCGCGGATGTCAGCGCGGCATCGCCTTCTCCTGGTATCTCTATAGCCCGTTGCGGATCAAATATCCTTACCTGCGCGGGGTGCTGACCGACCTCTGGCGCACGGCCAAAGCCGAGCATGGCGACCCGGTGGTCGCTTGGGCCGCCATTGTTGAAGATCCGGTGGCGCGTAAGAGCTACCAGCAGGCTCGCGGCAAAGGAGGCTTCCGTCGCTCCAGTTGGGACGAGGTCGAGGAGATCATTGCCGCCTCAACTATCTATACCATCAAAAAATACGGCGCCGACCGGTTGGTCGGATTTTCGCCGATTCCGGCCATGTCGATGCTCAGCTTCGCCAGCGGCACCCGCTTCTTGCAATTGCTCGGCGGGGCCAACCTCAGTTTCTACGACTGGTACTGCGACCTGCCCAACGCCTCGCCGGAGGTCTGGGGCGAGCAGACCGATGTGGCTGAAAGCGCCGACTGGTACAATAGTAAGTACATCGCAGTGATGGGTTCCAACGTCAACATGACCCGCACCCCAGATGCGCACTTCCTTGGCGAAGCGCGTTACAACGGTACCAAGGTCACGGTGCTCTCCCCCGATTTCAGCATGACCTCTAAACACGCAGACTGGTGGATTCCTGCCCACGCCGGGCAGGACGGCGCATTCTGGATGGCGGTTAATCATGTCATCCTCAGCGAGTACCACCATCGAGATAAAACTCCCTACTTCATGGATTACCTCAAGCGCTTCAGCGACACCCCCTTCCTGATCCAATTGAGTGAAAAAAACGGTAACTACCGTGCTGGGCGGATGGCAAATGCAGCCGTCCTCGAGCAATACAGCAGCGAAGAGAATGCTGGCTTTAAATATCTGCTCTGGGATGAAATCAGTGATCAGCCACGTATGCCTCTGGGAACCCTCGGTTTTCGCTGGCAGCAGAAAGAGGGGGAGTGGAATCTGCAGCTCAAAGATGGCCAGGATGGCAGCGAGCTTTCCCCGCTCTTGAGCCTTATCGAGCGTCAGGAGGCGGTGCTACAGGTTGAATTTGACGATTTTGGCGCCGATCAGTCGGTCGTCCGCGGAGTGCCGGTGCGCTACCTTGACATGCCACAGGGGCCGGTACCGGTGACCACGGTCTATGACCTACTGATGGCCCAGTTCGGCGTCAATCGTGGCCTCGAAGGGGACTACCCGGCAAGCTACGATGCCGACAAGGTCTACACCCCGGCCTGGCAGGAAAAATTCACCGGTATCGACCGCGCCAACGTGGTGCAGTTCGCTCGGGAGTGGGCCGCTACCGCGGAGATGACCCAAGGGAAGTGCTCAATCATCATCGGCACCGGGGTCAATCACTGGTACCACTCCAATCTGATCTACCGCGCCGGTATCGCCGCGCTGATGCTCTGCGGCTGTGTCGGTAAAAACGGCGGCGGCCTCAATCATTATGTCGGGCAGGAAAAACTTGCCCCATTCGCTCCGTGGGCAACCATCATGGGCGCGCTTGACTGGAGTAAGACACCGCGGTTCCAGAATGCTCCGTCCTATCACTACGTTCACAGTGACCAATGGCGCTACGAGCGCACCGCTGCCGAAGCTAAAATTCAGCCGGTGGCCGAACATAACGTCATCACCAACGGTCACACCATAGACCACCAAGTCCGCGCTGTGCGCAACGGTTGGCTCCCCTTTTATCCGCAGTTCGACCGCAGTCCAACCGAGGCAGTAAAGCAGGCCGAAGCGGACGGTGCCACCGACAATCAGCAGGTTGTCGACTGGACAGTGAAACAACTGACCGATAAAAAGATGAAGTTTGCTGTTGAAGACCCCGATGCGCCAGAAAACTGGCCACGGGTCTGGTTCATCTGGCGGGGTAACGCCCTGATGTCGAGTGCCAAGGGGCATGAATATTTTCTCAAACACTACCTTGGCACTCACACCAACACCGTCGCTCCGGAAACCGCGCAAGAGTCGGTCAAAGAGGTCAAGTGGCATAAGCAGGCCCCAGAGGGGAAGCTTGATCTAGTGGTTGACATCAATTTTCGTATGGACACTTCGGCGCTCTACTCGGACATCGTGCTGCCGACTGCCACCTGGTACGAGAAGGACGACCTCAACACCACCGACATGCACTCCTTCATCCACCCGCTGCAGGAAGCGGTTCCCCCTTGTTGGGAGTCGAAGAGCGACTGGGATATTTTTAAGGGGCTGGCGAAGAAGGTCAGTGAACTGGCCGCAGTGCATTTGCCTGAACCGGTGCGCGACATCGTCACGGTGCCGCTGCAGCACGATACCCCAGCCGAAATGGCCCAACCGGAAATCAAGGACTGGAGCAAGGGAGAGTGCGCTGCGATTCCCGGCAAGACCATGCCGGGCTTGGTGGTGGTGGAGCGCGACTACAAAAACCTCTACAACCGCTTCATCTCTTATGGCCCCGGCGTTCGTTCCGGCATCGGCGCCCACGGTATTTCCTGGGCGGTAGAAGATTACTATGATGACATGATCGAAAACGGCCCCACAGTGGAATGGGGTGGGCAGAAATATCCATCGCTGGTTGAGGCCAGAGAAGCCGCCGAGATCATTCTTAAGTTGGCACCCGAGACCAACGGCGAAATGAGTTTCCGTGCCTTTGAGGCTGAAGAGAAAAGGGTCGGTCTGCCGTTGACCGATCTGGCTGCAAGCACCCGCGGGGTCCGCACCACGTTCGCCGACCTGGACCGTCAACCACGCCGGCTGCTTAACAGTCCCATCTGGTCTGGTTTGACCGAGAATGGTCGGGCCTACTCAGCCTTCTGTCTCAACGTCGATCGCTTGGTCCCCTGGCGGACCCTGACCGGGCGCCAGCATTTTTACCTCGACCATCAAGGCTATATCGCGGCAGGTGAGCATTTACCGACCTACAAACCCAAACCCGATCCGAGCAGCCTGCAGGATCTGGTGGTTAGCTCGACCGATACCAAGAGCATTCTGCTCAACTACCTTACCCCCCACGGTAAATGGGGGATTCACAGCACCTACGGTGACAACCATCGGATGCTGACTCTCTCTCGCGGCTGTCATCCGTTCTGGCTCAATGACCAGGATGCGGCCGAAATCGGCGTGGTCGATAACGACTGGGTAGAGGTTTACAACGACCACGGGGTGGTGGTTACCCGGGCAGTGGTTAGCGCCCGTCTGCCTCGGGGGATATCCTTCCTCTATCATGCTCCAGAACGGACCATTGGCACCCCCAAGTCGCCGCTGCGTAATAACAAGCGCGCCGGCAGCCATAACAGCCTCACGCGTATCCGTCTCAAACCGAACCTGATGCTTGGCGGTTATGGCCAGTTCACCTACGCGTGGAACTATTGGGGACCAACTGGAGCCAACCGCGACACCTTTATCATGGTGCGTAAACTCATTGGGGAGCCGAACTTTTAAGGCGGCGTGGAACACAAGGAGCTATGACGATGAATATACGCGCACAGGTGTCATCCGTTTTTCACCTCGACAAGTGCATCGGCTGTCACACCTGCAGCATTGCCTGTAAGAACCTCTGGACCGACCGTAAGGGCACCGAGTACATGTGGTGGAACAATGTCGAAACCAAGCCGGGAACCGGCTATCCGACGAAGTGGGAGGATCAGGGTGAATATCGTGGTGGTTGGGAGGCGAGCGCCACACGCTTGCAACTCAAGCTCGGCAACCGCAGCGCTCTGCTCGGTAAGATTTTTCACAACCCACGCTTGCCGACCATGGACGACTACTACGAGCCCTTCACCTACCGCTATGGTGATCTGACCAACGCCCCGGCCGGCAATGACCAGCCAACCGCCCGCCCGATCTCCATGATCAGCGGGAAGCCGATGAAGATCAAGGCCGGGCCCAATTGGGACGACGATCTATCTGGCTCTAACATTTATGCCGCCAACGATCCGGGGGTGGTCCAACTGAGCGCCACAGAGCAGGCGCAGATGTTCGCCATCGAGAAGTTGGTGATGTTCTATCTGCCGCGAATCTGTAACCATTGCTTGAATGCTAGCTGCGTCGCGGCCTGCCCCTCGGGAGCGATCTACAAGCGCGGCGAGGACGGTATTGTCCTGATTGACCAAGATAAATGCCGAGGCTGGCGCATGTGCGTTTCGGCCTGTCCCTATAAAAAGACGTATTACGGCTGGAGCACCGGCAAAGCGGAAAAGTGCATTCTCTGCTATCCGCGCCTAGAAGTTGGTGAAGCTCCAGCCTGTTTTCATTCATGCGTTGGACGTATCCGCTACATAGGGGTGCTGCTCTACGACGCAGACCGTATCGAGGCGATGGCCATGCGTCCCGATAGTGAACTAGCTGCAGCCCAGCGCGAGATCATCCTCGATCCCTCTGATCCGCAGGTGCTTGCCGAGGCGCGTAAGGCCGGAATTCCCGGACAGGTGCTTGAGGCGGCGCAAAAGTCGCCGATCTACAAATTCGTCAAGGAGTGGGGGATTGCCTTACCCTTGCATCCTGAGTTCCGTACGCTGCCGATGCTGTTTTATGTACCACCGCTGCTACCGGTACTGTCGAAAGAAAACATCGGAACCCAGAAGTTGGCCGACGACTACTTCACCACCTTGGAAAACGCCCGCCTGCCACTGCAGTACCTGGCTGGGCTGTTCGCCGGCGGCAACGAAGAGGAGGTCAGGGCAGTGTACCGCAAACTTATCGCGGTACGCATCCAGCGCCGCAATGCTACTGTGGGTGACTTGACGGAGGCCGAGGTGAGTAAGGCTCGGGAACTGGGGCAGGTTAGCGCCGAACAGATTGAGGCGATCTACCGTATGAGCGCTCTGACCCATATCAAGGAGCGGATCGTGATTCCACCCATGCTGCGGGAGCAGGCGGTCGAGGCCGGGATGGATCCGGAGGAGTACAAACAGGAAATGGGCTTTGGCAGTCGTCGTCCACCGAAACGGCGGTGGTAATCATGCTTACAGCTACGGACCAGACCCTTTGTCGGCAGTTTGCCGAGCTTCTCAGCTACCCAAGTGCGGAACTGCCAACAACGCTCTCGGCCTGCACTGCATTATTGCAGCAGAAGAGTCCTGCAGCGGTCGATGCTCTGCAACGTTTTGCCGATTTTGTCCAGACGCATACCACCGCACAGGTCGAGGAGCTCTTTACCGCCACCTTTGACCTGCAGCCTGCCTGCCATCCCTACGTTGGCTATCAGCTCTGCGGCGAGAGTCAGCAGCGCGGGATGTTTCTGATGCAGTTGAACCAAATTTATCGCCGACATGGTTTCGTCGCCGGAGTTGAGCTTCCCGACCACCTGTGTACGCTGCTGCGCTTCATCGGTACCAAGTCACCGCCCGACTGCTCTCTAGAGCTAATTGAAGATGGTTTGCTTCCGGTCTTGACGAAGATTTTGCAGGGGCTGGAGGAGGGGAATCATCCTTATGTGGAGTTGCTCCAGTCGCTGCAGCGTTTTCTGGTTGCCACTGTGGATGGCGTAACTGAGCTGCCGGCTGTGGGTCGGCAGAAGGAGAGCTGCTCATGACTGACCTGTTCTTGTTCGGCATCTTCCCCTATGTAGCGGTAGCCTTGGCTATTGCTGTCGGTATCTACCGTTACAGCGTCGACCGTTACTCCTGGTCGTCCCAGTCCTCCCAGTTTTTGGAAAGTCGGACGTTGTTTTGGGGCTCGGTCCCCTGGCACTACGCCATCTTGTTGATTCTTTTCGCCCATCTGTTGGCCTTTCTCTTTCCGCATGAGTGGGGGGTACTGCTGGGCCAGCCGCTGCGCCTGTATGTGCTGGAGATCAGCGGCATGGCCTTGGGACTGGCCACGGTGATCTCTATCTTTCTGTTGATTGTGAGACGGGCTGTTAATGCGCGGGTTGCCGCCGTCACCTCGGTGATTGATTGGGTGTTGTTAGCGGCGCTGTTGCTACAGGTGGCAACCGGGGTTTGGATCGCCTTCACCTTGCGCTGGGGCTCAGTCTGGTACCTGCACACCGCAGCGCCATGGCTCTGGTCGTTGGTCAAATTCGATCCCCAAGTACAGTACCTAGCGGTGTTGCCGTTGGTGGTCAAGATCCATGCGGTCAACGCCTTCTTCCTAGTTGCGCTGTTCCCCTTCTCCCGCCTAGTGCATGTGGTCAGTGTGCCGCTGACGTATCTGGCCCGTCCCTATCAGCTAGTGATATGGTATGCGCGGCGAGACCATACGGAGTAAGTTTTTGACGCTAAAGACGTCAAGCCGAGCACAAAACTTCAAGGGAACCTCAAACAAGGCTTCGTGAGAACGCGGGAATGTCTTGCTAATCAGAGGGGATTTTTGACCGACAAGGAGATGGCAAATGCAGCGAATCCAGGGTAATCCTCAAACCGGGTTGTACGGCGCTACCCTTGGCTTTTTCTTCGGCTTCGCCGCGGTCGCGTTGTTCGGTCCAACGGCCGTGAAATTCAAGGACCTGATGCAACTCAGTCCCGAGCAGATCGGTCTGCTGGTGGCCGTTCCGGCCCTGTCGGGCTCCCTGCTACGTATCCCTTTTGCCGCCTGGGTCGATACTACGGGTGGGCGTAAACCCTTCTTGGTGCTTCTAGGGCTGTCGCTGGTCGGGATGCTGGGTTTGACCCTGGTGGTTAATTTTCTTTATCCGGCGCACATGACCCCTAAACTCTATCCACTGCTGCTGGCATTGGGGGTGCTGTGTGGCTGTGGTATCGCCACCTTTTCAGTGGGGATTGGTCAAGTTTCCTACTGGTTCACTATGGAGGAACAGGGCAAATCTCTTGGATTCTTCGCCGGAGTGGGGAATTTGGCACCGGGAATTTTTTCTTTTCTGCTGCCGCTGGCCTTATCGACCCTTGGGCTTGGCGGCTCCTATCTAGTTTGGCTCCTGTTTCTCGCAGTGGGCACTTTTCTGTATTATCGGTATTCACGTAATGCTCCTTATTTTCAGTTGATTGAACAGGGCGTGAGCGACCAAGAGGCCCGAATTAGCGCCATAGAGCACGGTCAGCAATTGCTGCCCACTGGGGGCTTGAAAGATAGTTTGCGGCTTTCGGCCCGGGCCTGGAAAACTTGGCTGTTGGTGGCCATGTATTTTAGTACCTTTGGCGGATTCATCGCCATGACGGCATGGCTACCGATTTATTGGACCTCGTACCTAGCCGTGGGCGCTGTGGCCGCAGGGTTGCTTACCGCCCTGTACGCCCTGCTAGCCTCGATCATTCGCATTTGGGGCGGTGGTGTTGCAGATAAGTCTGGCGGAGAAAATACCGCCATCGGGGCGTTGCTGGTCATGTTAATTGGGGCCCTGCTGATGTCGATCTCCGCCAGTATCGGACTCTCGGTGGTGGCTGTGGTGGTGATGGCTCTGGGCATGGGGGTTGGCAACGCCGCAATCTTCAAGCTGGTACCGCAGGAGATACCCGAAGCAGTAGGCGGAGCTGCGGGCTGGGTCGGTGGACTGGGAGCTTTTGGCGGGTTTGTGATACCACCGCTACTCGGCATCGTTGTGCGCCGAACTGGAGAAAGCGGCTACGCCAGCGGTTTTATTGTCTTTGTAGCCCTGGCCGGGATTTCTTTGATGCTAGCCTTGGTTCTGAAAACCGTGCGCAGTCGACCCGTTCAAAGGTAATCGTGGAGCTGAAACGCTGCCGAAGTTCCGCCTGAATAGCGTTACTCAAAGGAAACATAGACAACATATTCGGGGACAATAGGTAACGTAAACTAGCGAAAGCGGATGCTTAAATCAGACTGCCAGTCTACGGCCTATCGATAATTTCTCATTTGTTCAGATGTCTATGGGGTTCTGTGCATTGTTGGCACGCGTCTTGAAGTAAAGAACAGGAGTGGACTGCGCGTGTGCGCAGTGCACGTCTGTATATTGTGACGGAGGAGTTTGCAGCACTGTATTCGACGGTAGGATTATATCCATACCATGTTTGATATGTCCGCTATAGCGGACATGTCGATGACGCGAAGGGAGAGAGATATGAATTTGTATTGGAGAGGATTGGCTGTTCTGATGGCGCTGTTGTTCTGGGGAGGCAGCCTTACTGCTGCGCCGCTGGATGATTTTGTTGCTGCCCTGAAAGACGGCACCCCAGATGTGGATGTGATCACCGGGTTTGAGTATAAGCACCGTGATGACGCCACCAGTCCTGGACAGCAGTTTAGTATCAGAACCCGGGTGGGATATAAAACCGCCACGTTTTTCAATACGGCGGCCTATGTGCAACTGCACAATGTCAGCAACATCATGGAGCAATACCGTTTTACCAGCAATGGGAAAACGTACGGCAATCTGGGCAGAGACGTGATTGCCGATCCCGATGGCAGCCGGATCCAGCAGATCTACCTTGACTTCACTGGTGTCCCAGATACGCTGGTTAGAGTAGGGCGCCAAGATATTGTCCTGGATGATGCACGTTTAATGGGTGATGTCGATTGGCGTCTAAATGGGCAGTCTTTTGATGCAGCGTCCATCACCAATACATCGATTCAAGACGTTAAGCTGTATGCTGCATATGTGCAGAAAGTGAACACTATCTCGCTCGATTCGCTGGATTTAGACGGATTTTATCTTTTTAATGCGGCCTATTCCGGGCTTAAAAATCATACAATTTCTTTGCATACCTACCTGCTGGATACCGAGAGCACTGCGGACAGCGCACGTGACAGTGCTACCTATGGTTTCCGGATCGACGGCAAAACTGCTCCTTTTAGTTACTACCTGGATTACAGTCATCAAAGTAATTTTGCCGATGGGGAAGATCACAATGCCGATATGGTAAATGTTTATGTGGCGGGCAAGATCAACAACATGTTTACCCTCGGGGTGGGATACTCTTATATCTCCGGCCAGAATGGTTCCGACCGTGCTTTCGATACCCTTTTCAGTACGGCGCATAAGTTCAACGGTTTTGCGGATCAGTTTCTGGGAACCAACGGTGGTGATCTGCGTGATGGTCTGCACGACTATTATGTGCAGGCGACCACACAAGCGTTCGGGGCAAAACTTGTTCTGGCATACCACTACTTTGACACAACCGAAAATGACTTTTTTGATGGTACCTATGGCGATGAGATTGACGCTCTGCTGATCAAACCTTTGGCGGAAAACCTCAATTTTACCGTCAAGTATGCCTACTTTATGCAGGATGATTCCAGTTCTAACGGCTACCTCAACCCCACGCGCGATACCGAGATTCTTTCTGTGCGGCTGCAGTTTAAGTACTGATTGAGCTGAAGTTATTTAAGGTGAACTGGCTCACAACAGGCGACACCTCACAATAGACAACACCAATAAGAGGGGGGTAGCTGTGTGTAGACAGTTAAAGGTTGGAGAGGAGAAGAACAGTGAAGAAAATATGTGCAACATTATTGACTGTCGGCTCTGTGGTTCTGTTATTCGCGTGTACCAACGTGGTAACGGGGAGTAGAAACGAAAGCTCTCCCCAGGGACTTACAGCCTCGGAGGCTGGGCCACTTTTGGCGCAACATCCGCCCCTGTCGGCGCAGGACGAACTGCGTCCGTGTATCGAATGTCACGAGGGGGTAACCCCAGAAATCTATACACAGTGGTATAACTCTGGACATGGGATTGGGTTCGTCAAATGTTATCAATGCCATGGTACCTATGAGCAGATGTATAAAGTCCCGCCTATGGAGCGTTGCGCGGTATGTCACGCGGGTGAGACCATGAGCAATCCATCGGCGAAGCCATGTTGGGACTGCCATTTAGAGCATACGTTTAAAGGCCACTAGAAGGAGGTCGAAATGAGTTTAACCAGACGAGATTTTATTAAGCGCTCAGCGGCGTTAACTGCGGCCTCCTATGTTGGGATCAATCTGCCGTTTGCGCACCAAAATGAGGCGCAAGCCGCGGATGTAGACAAATGGGTACGTGGAACCTGCCGCCTGTGCGGTGTCGGTTGTCGTCTTGAGATGGGGGTTAGGAATGGCCGTGCCGTAGCGCTGCGCGGCGTACCGAAATCGCGCACTAACTATGGTTATCTGTGTATGAAGGGGATGCTGTTTTATAAAATCATGCAGCATCCGGAGCGTTTGCAGGTTCCTTTGTATCGCGCGCGTAAAGATCAGCCCTTCAAGGAGATCAGCTGGGATGAGGCTTTAGATATAGCCGCGAAGGAATTTGCCGATGCCACACGCAAGTACGGCAGCGATTCTACCGCTTACTACGGTTCCGGGCAGTGTCTGACTGAGGAAACCTACCTGTTTCAGAAGATTATGCGTGGGGGGCTGAAGACCAACAATGTCGAGGGGAACCCGCGTCTATGCATGGCCAGTGCTGTAGGTGGTTACCTTACATCGTTTGGTGCCGATGAACCTATCGGGGGGTATGACAACGTCGAGCGCAGCTATTGCATGTTTATAATCGGCAGCAATATGGCTGAGGCGCATCCGGTTTTTTTCCGGCGCGTAATGCGGCGTAAACTCGACAACCCGGATAAAGTGAAGATCATCAATGCTGATCCACGTATCTCACCAACCTCGCGTATTGCAGATATGCATATGCAGTTTCGACCTGGTACCGACCTGGCTCTGATGAACGCGATGGCATATGTCATAATTGATGAAAAATTGTACGATGAACAATTTATCAATGACTACGCTGTGTTCCGTGTCGGTAAAGATGCTAAACAAATTGATCTGGCTGCATACAAAGCTGATCTTGAGAAGTACACCCCAGAAAAGGCGGCAAAGCTCTGTGGTGGTAATATCACCGCCGATGATATCCGCACTGCTGCGCGCTGGTTTGCCACCTCTCAAGGAACCCTGAGTATGTGGTGTATGGGGATCAACCAGCGTAAACAAGGGGTATGGGCCAACAATCTTATTCACAACCTCCATATCCTCACAGGTCAGCTGTGCAAACCAGGTGCAGACAGCCTCTCTCTGACCGGCCAACCCAATGCTTGCGGTGGTGTACGTGAAGGGGGCGGATTGTGCCATATTCTTCCAGGACATCGTGGAGTAGATAACGAAAAAGCCCGTAATGAGGTGGAAGATGCTTGGGGCGTTCCGCGCGGACGCATCCCGCCGAAACCTGGCTACCACACCATGGCGATGTTCGAGGCGGTGAACGAGAAAAAAATCCGCGCTATGTGGGTTAATTGCACCAGTCCGGCGCAGAGTCTTCCCAACGTGACGCCATATCGAAAAGGGATGCAATCAGATGATGTGTTTATTGTGTGCACGGATATTTTCCCGACCAAGACCACAGAGTGCGCTAACCTGATTCTTCCCACCGCGTTTCACTTCGAAAAGACAGGAGTTTATGGTTGCACCGAGCGGCGCTCGCAAATCACCCCCAAGGCGGTTGACGCTCCTGGTAAAGCGATGCCTGAAGTCTGGATAGTGCGTGAGTGGGCATTGCGTCTTGCGAAAGAACTCAACGACCCGGTAATCGCGCAGTGTGTGGCCCCGTTTATGGACAAGGAGCCGGACTACGAGCTGCCGAAGGCTATATGGGACGAATACACCCAGAAGTTGACTAAGGGGCGCGACTGTGATCTGCGCGGTGCGACCTACGAAGTCCTGGAATCCATGGATGATGGGGTGCAGTGGCCTGCTCCAACCAAGGAGTATGCCTTGACCGGGGGCACGGTTATGAAGTTTGTGCGTGGCAGTGATCCCATGGCGGAAACCGAGGCCAAAGACGACAAACCGTACCAGTTCTATGGCGGGGCCCACCCGGACAGAAAATTGTGGATATGGAGTCGACCCTACGTGGGCGCT
Organism: Desulfuromonadaceae bacterium; assembly: GCA_034006915.1. Classification (GTDB taxonomy): domain Bacteria; phylum Desulfobacterota; class Desulfuromonadia; order Desulfuromonadales; family Desulfuromonadaceae; genus JAIVHC01. The sequence continues at coordinate 20,191 of JAVERW010000010.1, forward strand.
GCCGAAGAACCGGACGCCGACTACCCCCTCTACCTATCCAGCGGGCGGATTATTGACCATTGGCATACGACCACTATGACCGGGCGCATCCCAGAATTGCTGCGCGCTAATCCATACTCATATGTTGAGATCAATCCCAAAGACGCGGCGCGCATGGGTGTTCGCCCCAATGACATGATTGAAATAGAATCGCGTCGGGGCAAAGTGGAGATGCCGGCCAAGGTTGTGGATGGCCCCATGGAGGGGATGCTATTTGCTTACTGGCATGATATGCACGAAGATCGGATGATCAACAAAGTGTGTAACGATGCGTACGATCCTGGCTCGAAAGAACCGGAATTTAAGATTTGTGCCTGTCGCGCCCGGAGGATTTCCGGTCCCAAAGCTCTAAAACCCTACATCACTTCACTAAATGAATAAATGTTCTGCGCTGCTTGTTCATTCAGGCGTTCGTATTTCGTCCATGCCGGGCGTACCTCCGGCATGGGCATGTAACCCCTGAGAAGGGCGCAAAAAACAGTTGTCCAATCAATACTGAAGACAGGGAGAACTCGTTCCCTGTCTTCAGTAACGGGAGACTATTTATGCCTATAGGTGGATTTATCGTAAACACGTTGCCGCAGGATTGTGCCGCTGTCGTTACCGTCCTTGAGCAGATGCCAGGGGTTGAGATCCACGCTACGGATCTCGACGGGAATATCGTAGCGGTTATCGATTCTCAGACAACCGACAGCATGGAAGCGTGTGTGAAGGACATGGAAGAGCTTGAACAGGTGCTCAGTGTGAGTGCTGCATACCTACATGCTGAAGATGAGGTGGAAAAGATCGAGCGTGGTGAACTGATTCCATCGAATCCTTTTGGGAAAAGCAAGAGAAACAAAGCGAAATTGGTATGAGTTTTTCACCAGGGCGGCGAACATTTCTGCGCAGTACCTTGTTGGGGATGCTCCTGGCGCCCGCAACTGCGTCTGCGCGTCGGTATGCCTATCCGGTAGCAACCAATGTTCTACGCCCGCCCGGCGCCGTAACGGAAGAGCATTTTGCCGGAACCTGTATTCGCTGCGGGCGCTGTGTCGAGGTGTGTCCATACCTAAGTATCAAGCCGCTGAATATCCGCAGTGGAGTCAACGCCGGAAGCCCGATCGTAGAGATTGAAGATGTCCCCTGTTATCTGTGTATGAAGTGCGTTGACGTCTGCCCCACAGGAGCGCTGCGCCGCATCCCACAAGAGCAAACCAGGATGGGGGTAGCAGTGGTTGATCACTATACCTGCGTATCCTGGAAGGACACGGTTCTGTGCCGTACCTGTTATAGCGTGTGCCCCTTTATGGATAAAGCCATTCGGCTCGAAGAATTTAAACCGATTGTCGATGAGCGCTACTGCACCGGATGTGGAATATGCACCCATGCCTGCCCGGTTCCCCGCCAACAGGGGGGCAAGGCGATTAATGTAGAGCCGATCTACGCGCGGGAATTCACCCTGCCCGAGGCAATGGAGCAAGTTGGGGGGGGAGTATGAAAATCCTGCGCCAACGCAGCTGGGGTTTCTGGCGGCTGACGGTTCAAAGCGCCTCTTTTGCGCTGCTGGTATCGATTCCATTGCTGAATTTTTACCTTAATTTTCACTTTATTCAAGGGTGGTATCAGTCCCTCAGTTTTGGGGATATGTGGTTTGTCTCACCACTCGAAGGGCTGGAGCGCATCCTGGTCACGCGCGCTATCTACGGGCCTTTGTTGGTGGGGATGCTGATTCCGGTAATCTTGGCGCTGCTGTGTGGTCGTATTTTCTGCGGCTGGATTTGCCCTATCCACTACCTTTCAGATTTAACCGAGCGGGCGACAGGGGTGGTGACGCGGCGCAAACACTCTAAAGATCGTTGGCTGCTGCCGCGCCAGGTCCTCTGGTTTGCCCTGATTGGAGAATTGCTCTTGAGTCTGATTGTCGGCGCACCGATTTTTGTGTTCATGTCACCTCCGGGGCTGGTGGGACGCGAATTGATGCGACTGGTGTTTTTCAATACCCTGGCCCTTGAAGTGCTTATCATTGTCGGGGTGCTGGGCATGAGCCTGGTGACCCGCCGTTTTTACTGCCGCTATCTGTGCCCGTTGGGAGCATTGCTTGCACTTATTGGGCACAAGCGCAAATTGCGCGTGGTGGTCAGCCCCGTCAGCTGTGTTCACTGTGGTAAATGCGACAGCAGCTGCCCATTGGGACTTAAGCCGCAACAGGGAGAAGGAGAATACAGTCAGTGCTGGAATTGTGGCACCTGTATTGATGTCTGCCCCCAAGGGAGTCTGAATTTCCGTTGGCAGGACGGTGGGCAAAATGGGTAGCAATGAACGCACTCCTGATATGCCTACCGTGACAGAGTACACCGTTGGTGGGCGCATCTGGATAGCCGCTGGAGGGCAGGCTTTCCTCGGCCTAGGTAGAGTGCGATTGCTGGAATTGGTGGAGCAAACCGGCTCAGTGCGGCAGGCTGCGCAGAGCATGCAGATGTCGTATCGCAACGCCCTGCGTCTTATTCACAATATCAATGCGCGGGCCACCGTTCCTCTGGTGATGCTTAATCAGGGAGGGCCTGGCGGTGGTGGTGCATCCCTGACCGTGTACGGGCACCATGCTATAGCGCAGTATTACCTCATTCAGGAACGTTTCAACCTCTTTCTGGAGGAACACAACGCGGGGTTATTACTCTAATCCTGCAGTGTTGAAGTGGTAGAAGGTGCGTGTTTGCGCGCGCAGAGGTGGGAACGCACTGAGCGTTGTTCCCTCCAGGGTATAACGCTATGGCCGGTTTTTTCCCGCTGCCTGGTTTGGAATGATTTTAGGCTCAAGCTTTGTTGTGGCGCTCTAGCTTGATGCTTATGCTTCCAGTGTATACAAGCTGGACACAGTCAGCTGTTTATCTTGGCGTGGAGAAATTTCGCATTTGCCAGAACGCCTCTGCAGTTCAACGGTATTATCACTTTTTTGGAACGCGCGGACACAATATTGAAATTGCTATGTATTTGTTATTACAAAAATTTGAAGGCCAAATAATGAAGTTAAAGCAAACGGATGGCCATGTACTGCAAATAAGTACACTTGCTGTTTTCCTCTGCCTGTGTGGGATGCTCTCTTGCGTGTACGCCGAAGATGGCGAGGTGGCCAACCTGGGGGAAGTTGTCGTAACGGCAAAAAAACAGCCAATCTCGCAGGTTGCCGCCATTGATGAAGTTGAGCAGGAGACCATGCAATCACACGGCTTTAATACCCTTGCCGATGTCCTGCAGAGTCTCCCTGGGTTCAGTATGACAGTGGGCAAGCGCAATGAACAGACGTTTACCCTGCGTGGATTTGAACAGCGCCAGATAGCGGTACTCCTCGATGGTATCCCCCTGGTAAACCCGGTTGATGGTTATGTCGACAGCGGAAGTCTGCCGCTGGATAACCTGGCGAAGATCAGTGTCACAAAAGGCCCTGGTTCAGTCCTGTACGGTTCTAATGCAATGGGTGGCGTGGTGAACATTGTTACTCGGAGGCCGCAGAAAACGCTTGAATTTCAGGCTGACGCCGGGATCGGAGAACGGGGGTGTTATTCGGGGCACCTGCAGTTAGGCCACAGGGCAAAACATTACTATCTGATGATGGACTACTCTGAAACAGAGCAGGAAGATTTTCGCCTGCCGCGTAGTTACTCCGCTACGAAAAATGAAGATGGGGGTGTGCGGCATAATTCCGACCGGGAAAGGACGCATCTGGCTCTGAAACTCGGGCTCTTGCCTGCGGAGGGGCATGAATACGCCGTGGGGCTTAACTATCTGGACAGTGAATGGGGTATGCCTGTCAATGAAGAAGGACCGGCGCGTTATTGGCGTTTTAATAAATGGCGGCATGTTTCCTGGTATTTAAGTGGGCGCAGTGAAGTGGGTAAACAGGGTGAGCTGCAGACCAGAGCGTTTTATGACACGTTCGATAATGTCCTTGATTCTTATGACGATAGCAGTCTTACAGTCCAAGATAAACGTTATGCGTTTCACAGCACGTATGATGACTACAGCTACGGCGGCTCGTTAATTTATCACCCCGGCATCAGTAAATACCACGATATTGGGCTTTCAATGCACTATCGCCGGGATATTCATAAATCACAAGCTGATCGCGATGCAAACTGGGAAACCAGTCGCAGTGACTTGGGTAGTTACGCGTTTGAAGACAACTATTTTATCACCGAGACTCTCTCTGTTGTAGCTGGGGTAAGTTACGATTATCAACGTCCGGTTACGGAGGCCAGCGGATTTTCACGCAATACCGCCACTGCATGGAATCCCATGTTGGGGATCAGCTGGCAAATAACTCCGCGGCTGCGCAGTTGGGCTACGGTGGCGCGGAAAACTCGCTTCCCTACCTTGAAAGAGCTTTACTCAGGGATTGATAATGATCGCGTCTTATCCAACGATCAGCTACGTGAAGAGCGCAGTACCAGTTATGAAACAGGGCTTGCGCTGCATGTAGGTGACGCCAGCGATGCCAGAATTGTACTGTTCTATTCAGATATAGATGACTTGATTGAAGAAAAAGCGGTGAGTCCGGATACCAATCAGATACAGAATTTTGGGGATGCGCGTTATATGGGCTTTGAGTTTTCACTTAATACACGCTTGAGCTCCCAACATCAACTGGGGCTTAACTACACCTATCTGGATGCGAAAAATAAAAGTGCTGGGCGCAGCAGTGACCATCTTCCTGATCGTCCCAAACACAAGTTTCATTGCGACCACATTTGGGATATCCAGCAATACGTGCATCTAATCACTTCAGTGCAGTGGAATGGAACCCGCTACTATGAGGAAGCCCCTGAGCGCTGGGATAAACTTGAGCCATTCTGGCTTGTGTCCAGCAGAGTGAATATAGAATTCGGTCCCCATCTGCAGTGGCAGGTTGGGGTAAGAAATATCCTGGATGAAGAATATCGGCTCGACCCTGACTATCCGCAAGCGGGAAGAACTGTTTATACGCGCTTGACCTATCGTCTTTGATTCTACCTTTATCTGTGAAAGGTGCAGCATAGATGTCGGGACAGAATGAGATATGGATAAAAGCCGCAGCAGCGGGAGGGCTGTGGGCCTGTATGGAAATTGTCGTCGGAAGTTTTTTACACAATCTCCATTTGCCCTTTGCTGGCAGCATACTGGCAGCTCTTGTTCTGGTTTTTCTGGTGGCTGTGCATGAATTATGGCCGGACAAAGGCTTGATCTGGCGTGCGGGCCTTATTTGTGCCGCGATGAAATCGCTTTCACCCGGTGTGGTCATTATCGGACCGATGTTTGCCATTATCGCCGAAGCCATGCTGTTTGAATTGGGATTGCGCGTCTGTGGCAGAAATCTGGCCGGGTATTTACTGGGTGGTGCGCTGGCCATGACATGGCTGCCAATGCAGAAAATAGGTCGTCTGTTGTTATTCTACGGCTCTGACATGATTGACGTTACGGTTGCAACCTTTATCGGCGTTCAACAGTTTCTCGGGGTTACAGCTCTTACCCCGGGGCAGGCTTTAATTGCTCTTATCCTGCTATATCCTGTAACGGGAATGCTTGCAGTTATATGCGGTTGGAATCTGGGACAGCGGATAAAAAACTTACCTCCGGCAGAGCTAACGATAAAATCAACAGATGGCAACGCGCCAGTTTTTACTGCAGGGGTAAGACATAACCTTGTCTTGCTCCCATTGCATATTGTTGCCGTGATAAGTGGGATGATACTCCTGAATTTCTACCCGCTGGGATACGGAGCATTGTTTGTGTTTTGTTACATAGCATTATGCGCGTGGCGTTATCCCTCACTATGTCGCCGTTTCAGCAAACCGGGGTTCTGGGTTTTTTTTGTTTTTATCACCTTACTCGCGGGTGTGTTTTTAGGCAGCTTTGCACAGCAGGATGGGGAGCTTTTTTCTGCCCCCAAAGTGGAACATTTAATGGTCGGCGTGCAGATGAATGTGCGTGCGGCATTGCTCCTTGCCGCATTTTTTGCCCTGGGTATAGAGTTAAATCATCCGCGCATCCGCAAATTCTTGCGTGCTCGTGGCTGCGATGCTTACTCCAGAGCCCTGCAGAGTGCCTTTGAAGTGATGCCCTTGATGCTGGAGACCATGATGCAGCAGGGCTTCAGGTTGCATAATCCGATAAACCGTTTTGTATATATGCTGCAACATCTTGAGTTCTGGCGCGGCCAGCTTCAGGCTATTTCCGCCCCGCCGGTTTTTATCCTGACTGGGGGGCGCGGTAGTGGTAAGACGGCGGCGCTTCAAATGCTAAGTTCCGAAATTACCCGTAAAAATCTCAGGGTTTGCGGCATTCTGGCGCGCGGGCTGTGGCACCATGGGCAGCGCTCGGGGTTTGATATTGTCGATATTAATACCGGTGTGCAGACCCCACTGTGTCGTCGCGATATTCCTGCGACCGGAGTGCAAAGTGGTTCATTCCAGTTTCATGCTGCAGGTTTAGCGGCCGGGAAAACTATCCTCCAGCGGGCTGCGACAGCCAGAGCAGACGTCGTAATCATAGATGAGGTTGGGCCTTTGGAGTTGCGCGGAGAAGGTTGGGCAAAAGAATTAGAGGAATTGCTGAAAAAACAGCCGTGCCCGTTGGTGTTGTCGGTGCGACCATCTCTGGTAGAGACCGTTGCACGGTACTGGGGGGTTACCCCCGCAGCTGTATGGGATGTTGACACTACCGGGATAGCGCAGATGCTCATTGATTTAAATCTCCATGCTGCAGAAAGGCTGCGAGGCTTCCCGGTGCAGAAAAAACAGCGGAGTTCTGTTTAAAAGTACATAAGACTATACACCGTTCACCCGTTTACTCCCTGATGCTCCTTGAATCACAAGCCGCTGTGCTTGGCAAGTGTCTTGCGCGTAAGAATTTTATACGGTCAATTTCTTGTTTAACACTTGAGAAAGCATAACAGATGAAGAAGGTAGCTCTCGAACATGCCGTAGGGGAAGTGCTCGGTCACGATGTTACCGAAGTGAACCTGCAACAGGGGCGCAAGGGGGTGGCATTCAAACGTGGGCATGTAATTGCGCAGGAAGACCTGGCCATTCTGCAGCAGTTGGGCAAAAGGCACATCTACGTGTGGGAGGGTACGGAAGATGAAGTGCATGAAGATGATGCCGCACGTGTGCTCGCCCCAATGCTTGCTGGGCAGCATGTTCGCTATGATGCACAGCCACATGAGGGCAAGATAGGTTTTTATGCCACCGTTGCTGGAATCTTTAAGGTTGATACCGAACGCCTGCAGCGGATAAACGCCCTCGCTATCCCTTCTCTACCTACTATTCATAACAATTTTCCGGTTGTATCCGATAAACAAGTGGCGGCATTCAGAATCATTCCGCTTAGTTGTGCGCCTGCCGTTCTTGACAAAGTCAGGGCAGAACTGGATGAGGCACTGTTCTCGGTAAAGCCGTATCGGCTACGCCGCGCCGCGATTCTGGTAACGGGGAGTGAAGTACACAGTGGCATAATTCAAGATGACTTTACTCCACGCCTGCGCACCAAGCTGCAGCGCCTCGGGGTCGAGGTGGTCAGCACAGAGATTGTGCCAGATCACCAGCAGACCATCTGCACCGCGCTGCAGCGAGCCATCGCCGTTGCTGAGCTGATTCTGGTTACGGGTGGCACCTCGGTAGATCCGGATGATCTGACGGTGCAGGCCATGCAACAGGCCGGGGTTGACTTCCCGTTCCAGGGGAATCCGATCCAGCCGGGCAACAATATGACTATCGGTTACGCCGGTGAAACAACGGTGTGTGCGGTCCCAGCGGCGGCGTTGTTTTTTGCTGCCACCGCGCTGGATATTTTTCTGCCGCGCTTGCTCGCCGCAGATCCCATAACCCCGCAGGAGATCGCGCGCAGTGGGCACGGAGGGTTGTGCCACTTTTGCCCCAAGTGCGTGTACCCGATCTGCCCTTTTGGCAAAGGTGCATGAACAGATGCTTGAGGTGGGGATACAAAAACAGCTGGGCACTACCGCGATAGAATTGGAGTTCAGTAGTCCAGCTTTAAAAACCGTGGTATTCGGACCGTCGGGCTGTGGCAAGACCACCCTGCTTAAAATGCTTGCCGGTCTCATCACGCCAGACGCCGGATTCCTGCGCTGCAACGGCACAACCATTGTTGCGATAGAGGATAACGTAATGGTGCCGGCTCATAGACGCGGGTTTGGCTATTTGCCCCAGAAAAGCTGCCTGTTTCCCCATATGGATGTGGCCCGGAATATTGCTTACGGACTGCGGCGCCATGGACGCGAGGATATTGCAGCGAGCGCTGAAAAGTGGGGGGAGCGCCTGGGGATATCCAACCTTATGCAGCGCTATCCAGCCCAACTTTCTGGTGGGCAGCAACAACGGGTCGCCTTGGCCAGGGTGTTTGCCTCGAACCCGAGATTATTGTTGCTGGATGAACCGTTCAGTGCCCTCGACAATGCCGTGCGCGAAGAGCTGCGGGATCTGCTTATCGCCCTGGTTGATGAACTGCAGATCCCGACCCTGCTGGTTACCCACGATCGGGAGGAAGCCTACGTATTCGGGGAGCACATGGTGATTATGCATGCCGGACAAATCGTGGAAACGGGCCCGTTGCGGCAGATTTTTCATGCCCCAGTGTATATCGAATCCGCCCAAATGCTCGGCTTCGACAACCTGTGGGAAATCGATGAAATAGAGGGTGTCACTGCGATTCTGGTAAATGGCTGGCATCTGACATGTGCCACCAGGCCGCCTGCGGAGGCTACCCATATCTGTATCCGCCCCGAGGATGTGATGATATTGCGCCCTGACAGACCGGTACGCCATGCCCTGTGCGCTAATGTTCTGGTGGTGACCCTTGCGGAGGTTTATCCCCGCGGTCGCCATTATAAGCTGCTGGTTGCCACCTCCGATGCACAGATGTTGAGTATAAATATTCCAGAACACGCCTTTAAAGTGATGGAATTGCAGCGAGGGCAGCAAGTGGATATTTCGTTAAAAACCCAATCCTTGGTTTCATGCAGCCCCGCAAGAAAATCGTCACCCAGGGGATATTAAGGTGGAGGAGCGATGAAGAAACTATTGTTTTGTCTAGTTTTACTTATTCCTGGCGCAGCCTCAGGTGCGGATATTTACTGGTACGTGGCTGCTGGAATGCTGCGACCCGGAACCGAGATTGCGCAACTGTATAACTCTGCTCAGGATAAGCATAATGTCATCTTGATTACGGGTGGGTCCGGCCAATTAATCAGCAAAATACGCGCCTCAAATCAGGCTGACTTATATTTGCCGGCGAGTAGTAAGTTTCTGCACCAGGCCGAAAAGTACGCTTTGGTGCAGAATAGTCAGCCGTTATTGCGCATGTGGCCCGTGTTTGCCATTAGCCCTAAGAGCAAGAAGAACATCGAAACTATGGAAGATTTAAGTGCAGATGGCGTGCTCTTGGCCATGGGGAACTCCGAAACTATGGCATTAGGTGAGATATATCAGCAGATTGAACCAAAGTTGCCGCTCGACTTGGCAAAAGGATTACACCGGAATACACGCATAGATTCAATCAATATCCAACAGACCGTTAGTTATCTGCACCAGGGGACAGTGGACGCGGGACTGCTGTTTGACAGTGTTGCTGCAACCCATGGTCTGCGCTATGTGGAAATCCCCGCAGCATGGAACGTTGCAACGCAGGCGTACCTAGTGGAGCTAAAGTGCAGCAAGGAGCCTGAAGCAACGGCGGAGTTTGTCGCTTTTATCCGCGCACATAAGGATATTTTTCGCACGCATGGGTTTGACGTAGGGCCATGAAAAAGGTCGTCGCCAGCATAGGGATTTTGCTCAGCTTTTTCGTGCTGATGCTGTTTGCGGCCAGTTTTACTGATCTGGAGCTCCGGACTCTTGTCAGACTGGGGCACAATGCCCGTTTTGCTCAGGCGTTGAGATTCAGCCTTCTTACATCCTGCGGCGCAACACTGTGTGCCTTCGCGCTGGGGGTTCCCACTGCATTATGGCTAAGCAGAAGCAGGCATGGGCTTGCGCGCCTAGGGGGAATTGTACTTGAGGTTCCGTTGGTGGTTCCGCCGCTGCTCATAGGGGTGCTACTGCTCAAAGTATCTGGGCACCCCCTGGCACAACAGCTGTTCAACTTGGTATTCACCTTTAAGGGGGCGCTTTTGGCCCAGTTTATAGTGGCCGTTCCGCTGATGGTTAAGTCTGCCGAGAGTGCCTTCAGCCTAGTCCCGAGTCGCTATGAACAGCTGGCTACGACCATGGGTTCGTCCCCTTTTCGCGCGTTTCTGGATACTACATGGCCGTTGGCGTGGCCGGGAATAATGAGCGGAATTCTCATGACCTGGATGCGCACCTTGGGTGAGTTTGGCGCGACACTCATGGTTGGGGGCGGAATCCCTGGGAAGACAGAAAATATACCCATATTTATATATTTGAGCATTTCAGAAGGTGATTTTGCCGCTGGAATGGGGGCTTGCGCCCTGCTAATTCTGACGGTTTTGACGCTACTGCTGTTGCTGCGCTGGCGTGCGGCGGGCAGGATTGTGACGCAAGAACAGCTAGATGATTAATCAGATGGTTAAGTTGCAAGGGGGGGCGATACGTATGCTTGATTTCCATGAAGCGCTTGCATGTATGTTAGAGGCGGCTGTGTCGCTGCCAACGCACACCGTCGCGGTGGCTGATGCCAGTGGCTGTGTCCTGGGTGAGGATCTTTTTGCCCCGCGCCCGTTTCCAGATACTCCGCGCAGCGCTGTCGATGGCTATGCCTTGGGGCAGTTGGGCAGGCAGAGCTACACCGTCAAGGAATACCTAGCCGCCGGCGCAATGCCTAACGTTAATCTTAAAGCAGACGAAGCAGCAGCGGTGATGACAGGTGCCACAGTGCCACAGTCTTGTGAAGCAGTAGTGCGGGTTGAAGACACCCAGACCCACGTCGATGCGGATGCGGCAGAGCAGGTGCAGATCAAAGCGTCGGCCACCCGTGGAAGTAACATCAATGCCATTGGCGAAGAGGCACAGGCTGGTGCATTGATAATGGAGCGTGGTCGCCGGATAACAGAGATAGAGTTTAGTGTGCTGTGCTACGCAGGGTTAAAACAGATTACGGTGCATCGAAAACCGAAAATAGGTCTGCTCATCACCGGCTCTGAGCTCCTCCAACCGGGAGAGGAGCATCGGCCGGGTAAAACCTATAACAGCAACTGTTATCTTCTACAGGGCATACTTGCGCGGCTTGGCTTGGAGTGCCAGGTGTGCGGCCCGGTTGAGGATGATTTTGAAGCATTACAGCAGGCTCTTGCGCGACTCGCTTCTGAGAATGACGTGGTGGTGAGCTCTGGGGGTGTTTCCATGGGTAAGTATGATCACGTGCGCCCGCTGTTGCAGGGTAGGGAGTTTTCCTGCCTGGTGGAGCGCACCAGAATCAAGCCGGGGCGTCCCTTGATAGTGTCACAGCGTGATGGGACGTTGTTTTTTGGCATGCCGGGGTATCCGGCCGCCTTCTTGACCAATCTCTTTGCGTATCTGCTGCCGGTGCTGAAAAAGATGGCGGGGTGGTGTAACTATCAACATACGTGGACTCCTGTGCGCCTGACGGCTCCTGCGCGCGGACGCAAGGGGCGCAGCGACTTTGTGCGGGTCAAACTGACACAGGAAGCAGGGCAACTGTGCGCGCAGCCCCTGCCCAGTCAGATGACATCGCACTATCTCAATATGGCTGCGTGTGATGCTCTGCTGCTGCTGGATGCCGCCACCGATAACCTGCCCGAGGGTGCGGTGGGCACCGCATTGATTTTAAAGCGCGAACTCTGTTGAGGGAGAAATGTTATGCCTGAGGTGAATGCACCGAACCGCAGCGTTTCAGCCACGGTCCCAGCCAAGGTCCCAGTAGTGGCAATTGTTGGGTGGTCTGGGAGTGGTAAAACCACGCTGATGGAAGCATTGATAGTCCTGTTCAAGGACAAGGGACTGCGGGTTGCGGCGCTCAAGCACGATGCCCATGATTTTAGTATCGACACAGAGGGCAAAGACAGTTACCGCTTTACTGCGGCTGGCGCCGACCGCACCGTGATCTGCGCACCGCATAAACTCGCAGTCGTTGAACTCCTGGCGCAGCCCATGTCGCTGGAGGCACTGTTGGAGCGCTTCGATACAGATATGGACCTAGTCTTGGTGGAGGGATTTAAAACCCAGCAGGTGCCTAAAATCGAGGTTTATCGCCCCAGTCTGCAGCACGAACTCATGTGTGTGCAGCCGCAGCGCTTTCCGGGGGTGGTGGCGCTGGCCAGTGACGCCCCGTTGGAGAACTGTCCTCAACTGGAGCTGCCGATGTTGCCCTTGAATGAACCGGAACGTGTCGCGGAGTTTATTTTGGCTGAGTTTATTCTGGCGCAGTTTGTGGACCGGAGTGCATCGCCACAGCAAATCCTGCCTGAGGGGGGAGCATGAAACTAGTCGATAATTACCACAGAGTAATTGATTATATGCGCCTCTCGGTTACAGATCGCTGCAATCTGCGCTGCCGCTACTGTATGCCAGCACACGGGGTGGAGACGATCGCGCATGCACAGATTTTGACCTATGAAGATCTATTATTCCTAGCGCAGACCGCTGTCGACCTGGGAGTGGAGAAGATTCGTATCACCGGCGGCGAACCTCTGGTGCGCAAAGGAATTATTTCCTTTTTGGAGCGGCTCCATGCACTGAAGGGGATGCAGCATCTGGTTCTTACAACCAATGGTTTATTGCTCGAAAAGTATGCCCAGAGCCTCAAGGATGCCGGGGTAAGGTGCCTTAATGTCAGTGTCGATTCCCTGCAGCCGCAGCGCTATGCGCACATCACCCGTGGGGGAGATCTTGCTTCTTGGTGGCGCGGGATTGAAGCTGCGCAACATGCGGGTTTGCGCCTTAAACTTAACGTTGTGGTCATGCGCGGCATCAATGATGACGAAATTCATGACTTTGCCGCCTTAGCAACCCAAAACCCGTGGTCGGTACGCTTTATCGAGTATATGCCTACCCTGCAGGGAACTGATTCTTCCCTGCAAGGAGTTGAAACCCAGACCCTCTTAGAGTCGTTGCGCCAGCACTATTCCCTTGAGCCTGTTTTACGCCAGGCGCAGGCGGGACCAGCGCAGGAGTTTCGGCTTGGTGGTGGCAAAGGCTCTATCGGCTTCATTTCGGCAATTTCGTGTCCTTTCTGCCATAACTGTAATCGGATCAGGATCAGCGCCACCGGTAAGGGGCGCAGCTGCCTGTTTGCGCAGGGTGAAATGGATCTTAAACCAGCCATCAAGCAGCGCAATCATGCAACGTTGAGCGCAGAACTCATAAAGCTAGTAGCGCAAAAACCGCAAAAACATAGCTTAGGAGAACAGGCGCACTCCCAGGGTGCGGTAGCCATGTCTGCGATTGGGGGCTGAAAAGCTGCGAAAGGGGAAACGTATATGGATGTGCATGCATTGATACAGGAATGGAAACAAGAGCCGGATTTCGTAAAGCATGTCGGGATGGTGCTGAGCCATCATGGCTTGGTACGCGGGACCACGCGGGTGGGGGGCGCGCCGGTGGAGTGTGTGCGCGTCACCCCGGATAATGCGCGGATTGAGGCCCTGCGGTGCGAATTTGAACGTCGCCCCGGCATCTACAGGATTGCGGCCAAAGCCTGCGAAGGCTGTCTATATCCGGGTGACAACCTGCTCTATCTCGTTGTCGCCGGGGATATCCGCGAACATGTCAAACCAGTCCTAGCCGAACTGCTGGATCGCATCAAGGCAGAGGCGGTGCAGAAAGAGGAGATACGCGGTGTCGAGTAATCATTTCGATCAACAGGGGCGCGCGGTCATGGTTGACGTGAGCGCCAAGCAACCAACGTTGCGCACGGCGGTGGCACAGGCGCAACTTAAAATGAAAACAGAAACCCTTACGGCACTGCTTGCGGGCGCTATGCGCAAAGGAGATGTTTTGGCGGTAGCGCGCCTAGCGGGGATTAGCGCGAGTAAAAAGACTCCGGATCTGATTCCGTTGGCACACCCTCTGGCCTTGCACCACGTTGCTGTCGAGTTTGATGCATGTTTAGACGCTTCGGTTCTGAAGATCCAGGCGACGGTCAGAGCACTAGAGCGTACCGGCGTCGAGATGGAAGCTATGGTTGCGGCATCTGTAGCGGCACTGGCGGTGTATGACATGTGCAAGGGGCAGGATCGGGGCATGGTGGTTGAGCAGGTTCAGTTGGTCTATAAAGAAGGAGGACGCAGTGGCATCTTTGAGCGTGAAGACGCACATGCGCGCAGCACTTTTGATTCTTAGCGACAAAGGCTCAGTCGGAGAGCGCCAGGATCTTAGTGGCCCCGCCCTACGTGCCTGGCTGACGCAGCGGCAGGTGGAGGTTGAGGAGTGCGTCATCTTGCCGGATGAAGAAGAGATGATCGTCGCATATCTGGCCCACACGGCGGACATGTGCCGTGTGGATCTCATTATCACCTGTGGCGGCACGGGGGTATCCCCGCGCGATCGAACCCCAGAAGCCACCTTAAAGGTGGTGGAACGCCAGGTGCCGGGGCTTGCGGAGGCGATGCGTATGAGTAGCACAAAAAACCACCCGGCGGCGCTGTTATCGCGCGCGGTTGCTGGGATACGCGGCGAAACCCTTATTCTCAATGTCCCCGGTAGCCCACAGGCCGCGTTGGAGAACTTGGAGGCTATCTGGGCGGCCATTCCCCATGCAGTGGCTAAAATCCAGGGAGACACACGGGACTGCGCACCAGTATAGGTGGAGCAGTAAACCTGAAATAAGAAGGCAGGCAATGTCAATGTTTATACCCGACAGTCAGTTGGAAGCTTTTTTGCTCGAAGACGCACCTTACGGCGACTTAACCTGTCAGGTGCTAGGGCTGAAACAGCAACCTGGCAGCTTGAAGTTTCATATCCGCCATGCGGCGACGGTTTGCGGCACAGAGGAAGCCGCACGCCTGATGCAGATGGCCGGGGCGCAGGTGGAGATGTTTATCCCCAGTGGAAAAGAAGTTGAAGCAGGCGCGTGTCTACTGGAGGCTACAGGCACCGTTGCTGCTCTGCACCAGTCTTGGCGTATGGCAGGGAATATTCTTGAATATCTTACTGGTATTGCCACCCGCACCCGGCGGATGTGTGATGTGGTCCATGCGGTCAATCCGGGGGCGACACTGGCGGCCACGCGCAAGATTTTTCCCGGCACCAAGCGCTTGGTTACCAAAGCGGTTCTGACCGGAGGGGGGCAACTCCATCGCTTGGGGCTTTCAGAAACACTGCTGGTGTTCAAAAATCACCTTAATTTTCTGGATGAGAAAGAGGAGCTTCCCCGCATGCTGACCACCTGGCGCCAGCATGCCAGAGAGAAAAAAATCACCATAGAAGTGGAAAATGCCACCCAGGCCATGCAGTTGGCTCGTGCGGGTGTGGATGCTCTGCAGTTGGACAAGATGTCAGTAGATGAACTTACCCATTTAGTGCAAGCCGTGCGCGCAATAGATGCAAAGATAATTCTGATAGCCGCGGGGGGGATTAACCCCAGCAATGTCGGGGACTACGCTGGAACTGGGGTGGATATTTTAGTGCTATCATCGGTGTATTTCGGTCCACCGGCGGATATCGGTGCCAGCATCGAGCCGCGAAATATTTAAGAGGATGAAAGGGAAGAAGGGTGGGATTTAAACACATAAAAGAGCTGTTTTTCACAGTGTTGTGTCTTTTCCTGCTGAATCCCGTAACTGGGATGGCACAGGAGGGATCTGACTCGTTCCAAGGTTATGTGGACATACGTTATCGCTATGAATACCAACATAATTTCAATATTAAGTTCTACGGAGAGAATCCTACAAAAGGTGAAGGTAACGATGGTTTCTTGTTGCAACGGGTGCGCACTGGGGGACGTTGGTCTGTTGCGCCCAATATCCATATAGCGGTGGGGGTGCAGGACGCCAGAGTGTTTGGAAGTGATTTTGACTCAGATCTTTTCTATAGCAAAAACCTCGATCATAAACACAACGCCTATGAAGATCAGCTGGAGTTGTATGAAACATATTTGGAGATCTCCGATGAAACAGCCGAGCACTGGGCGTTCAAAGCCGGAAGGCAGACCCTTGTTTATGGAAACAGCAGGATCTTTGGTCCTGGCAGTTGGGGCAACTCCGGGCGTTATCAGTGGGATGCTCTGAAACTGTCGTTAAAACATAAAGAACATTTCATCGACTTTATCTGGGGTGGTACGGTCATTCATGAGCCGGAGCAGTTCAGCTTGCGCCATCGACACAAAGAGTATGGTGCCGGTTTTTACAGCCATCTTCAAGTGTCTGAGTACATGGAATTGGAGCCCTTCTACCTACTTAAATATGATCGTCATGAGCGTTATACAGCCATTTCGAGCACCGATAAGGATGATCTGATGTGTCACAGTGGTGGCTTTCGTGCTGCGGGTGAGGTTGCACCGCTGTTCTTTGATCTCACCCTTGTGTATCAGTGGGGAGATTACGGAAAACAACGTCTGGAAGCATGGGGAGCGCATCTGCTGCTGGGTACAAAATTTGCTGACTTCATGTGGAAGCCGTCTCTTAGTATCGAGTACAGCTTTGCTTCGGGCGACTCTGATCCAGACGATGGAAGAATGGGGACCTTTCAGGGGGTATTTGGCGCCAGAGATAAAATGTACGGACGTATGAACCTCATGGACTGGAGCAATCTGCACGATATCCAGCTAAATCTTGATTTTAAACCCTTAAAACGGGTACAGGTTTATGTGGGAGCGCATAGATTTTGGCTCGCTGAAAAAAAAGATGGGTGGTCGCTGAATAGCAATGCCTACCGGGATGTGTCTGGTAACAGCGGCAGCCATCTTGGCGACGAAGTTGACTTGGTGCTGCAATGGAATCCGGACATTACAGCGCTCAGTCATGGATTGCGGATTGCCATCATGGCAGGCTATAGCTACTTCTGGCCCGGAGATTTTGTCAAAAATGTTGCAGATGATAGCGAAGCAGACTGGGTTTTCACCCAAGTAGAGTGTAAATATGTATTTTGAGCCGTATACGCTCAGTGTTAGCGGTTCTACGCCGTATTAGCTAGGGAGGCAGTGGATGGACGCGCAGTCTGATGGGATAACTGCTGTGCTCCTGGCTGGGGGGCGCAGTCGCCGGATGGGCTACGATAAGCGGGATATGGTCATTGGCGGTACGGTGCTGTTGGAACGTCTTATTGACAAGTTGCGCAGCATGAGCGCGGAGCTACTGGTGATTGCCAATGATCCAGCCTACTTTGCCCCCCTTGAAGTTCGCGTGATCCCCGATATCTATCCGGGAAGCTCCCTTGGCGGGTTGTATACCGGGCTGTACTATGCCAACACGGAAAGGGTTTTTGTGACCGCATGTGATATGCCGTTTTTTAACCCTGAAGTGGCCAAGGCAGTGATACAGAAATCTTTGGGTTATGATGTTGGAGTGGTAAAAACCGCGTCCGGGTTTGAACCATTGTTTGCGTGTTACAGTAAAAACTGCCTTGCGCCTATGCAACAACAACTGGAGCAAGGAAACTACCGGATTTACGCCCTATTGCAACAGCTACAGAGATGTTTACGTGTAAGAGAGATAACAATGGAAACGTTGACCCATATCGCTGAGATTGATTCGGCGTTTATCAATATCAACCGTCCTGAAGATCTGGTGTGGGCGCAGCGTCTGCTCGAGACAGGACTGACACAGGAGAAGTGACCATGTTTGGACTTGGAGCACAGGAATTACTCATTATTTTTGGGATCGTCGTTGTTTTGTTCGGGGCCAAACGTCTGCCGCAACTGGGCTCCGGGGTAGGAAAAGGGATACGCAATTTCAAAAAAGGTCTCAGCAGTGATGAGGATGAAGTCGAGACCCTGGAAGAACCAACCACCAAGGATAAACCTGAGTAAGTCCGATATGCTAGGAGTTTTTGCACTACAGACCCCGCACCGAGAGCCCTGGGTGAACCTTGCCTAAATTGCTCCTCGAATTAACCCTCGTATACAGGAGGTGACCGATGTTCGGAATCGGAATGCCGGAATTGTTGTTGATTATGGCGCTGGCGCTCATATTCATCGGCCCAAAAAAGATGCCCGATATTGCCCGCGCTCTTGGGCGCGGAATGCGGGAGTTTCGCAATGCGGCAGATGATCTGAAGCGCACCATCGATATCGATGCGCAGGTGATCTCCCCAGAGCAACAGAATAATGTGCATGCGCGGCAAGATAATGCAGCGAGCGCGGAACGTAAGGAGCAGAATACAGAGACCGATGCAGAGCCTGATGAAGCTCAGTTTGAGCCGATAGACAGTCGAGCGCCAACTTGCGTTGCGGATGACGATGCTGCACCTGTAGCAGAGATTGATCCGCAAACTTCGCAAGAGGACAGTCAAAAAGGTAGCCAGAAGATGGGGTCGGGGGCGGAGGCTGATAATGGCGGTAACTGAACAAGGGTTTTTCTCCCACCTGGAGGAGCTGCGTCGCCGCCTGATAATCTGCATGCTCGCGTGGGTGGGTGGGTTTGGCCTCTGCTACGGTTTTGCACAGGAACTGTTTGAGTTTATCTCCCTTCCGGTACGTGCCTCTTTGCCGCAGGGGAGCTCGCTGGTGTTTATTCACGCTACCGAACCTTTTTTCACCTTTCTTAAAATTAGCGCGGTGGCCGGATTCTTACTGGCCCTGCCGATTGTTCTGTGGCAGATATGGGCCTTTGTCGCGCCCGCACTGTATCCGGGAGAAAAACATTTGGCCATCCCCTTTGTCATCTCCGGTTGTGCCTGCTTCGGCCTCGGGGCCTACTTTGGATTTACCTTTGTGTTCCCCGTAATCTTTACCTTTCTAATCAACCTCGGTCTCGGCGCCGGTGGCACTGAAGCGATGCTCTCCATGGGGGGGTATCTGGCGATGTCTACTCGGCTGCTGTTTGCCTTCGGTCTGGTGTTCGAACTTCCCATAGTAATCTTTTTTCTCGCCCGCCTTGGGGTGGTGGATCATATCTGGCTGGGCAAAAACCGGCGCTACGCGTTTATACTCGCGTTCGTGATTGGCGCAGTTCTTACCCCGCCAGATGTTTTCTCTCAGGTTTCCATAGCTCTGCCCTTTATCCTTCTGTATGAAGTCGGGATATGGGTGGCACGGGTGTTTGGCAAAAAACGCCCTGTTGGCACCGCTGTGGTCAGCAAGAAATGAAGAAGCAGGTATAGATAAAAGTTCAGACCGATCTATGCCGTGGGTTCTGCTCCCTCCGTATGCTTTTATCCCGCAAAAATAGCTAGATGCTATGTCTTGATATTTTCCATATTCTATATGGCCGCTCAAATAATAACCAAAATTGAGCTGAATCAATTGTGCTATAGCGGAGTTATGGTACTTGTTAACTTCTATTGGATAATAGATAGAGCGCCAGAGTTTTTAACTATCCGCTTCTGGGCCAATTGCCATACAGAAGAGACCATACTAGATAGCCCACAGGGAGAATTATTTTGGATTTGCCGAATTCCAGCATGACTATACAGCAGATCATCCAGCAATGGCCTGAAACTGAGGGTGTCTTTGCTGCCAATGATCTCCAGGAGTTGACTACTCCAGATTATCTACAACGGGTGGGCCGCTTCATGAAACTGGAGACTGCCCTGAAACGCAAGGGTTTTGCGGTGGAGACATTCGAGAAACTTTTGCATGAAAAAATCACCACGGATGCCGAGCGTGTTGATATTACTGCGCCGGAGTCTCGCCACACCGGTATCGCCGATATCGAGGTCGCCGGGTTGCTCCCGTGTCCGGTGCGGGTTCCGCTGCTTGAAGCGGTCGATAGGTTTGTCACAGATTATTCAACCCGTAGCGGTCTGAACATCTCCACTAGGTTCAGGGCTGCATCCGGCGGAGCAGAGTGGATCGAAGAGGAGATTCATGCTGCTAAAACAGAATCGGATCTGCCGGATATTTTTCTCTCTGCCGGATTTGATACCTTTTTTGATCCCGAAGGCATTGGACGTTTCAGTGAGGCAGGGGCGTTTCATTCCGTCGATTACCCTAGTATCAATGCTGATTTTTCTGGGCTGGATATGGTGGATCCGCGAGGGCATTATTCTATAATTGCGGTGGTGCCGGCGGTGTTTATGGTGGATCTCAGGCAATTGGGTACGACAGAAGTACCTCGCACTTGGAAGGCCCTGCTGGAGCCGGAGTTTGAACGCAAGGTGGCCCTGCCGGTGGGCGATTTTGATCTCTTCAATGCAATGCTACTTACCCTGCACAAGGAATTTGGCACCGCAGGGATTGAGCGCTTGGGTCGCTCCATGCTGGAGTCGCTGCATCCGGCTCAGATGGGCAATGCTCAGCTCGCGACTGAGCGGAAGCCAACCGTCACCATCATGCCGTATTTTTTCACCCGTATGGCGCAGCATATCCCCGGAGTTGAAATCGTCTGGCCTGAAGATGGCGCGATTATAAGTCCGATTTTTATGCTTACCCGTTCGGCACAGCGCAACGCTACCGCACCGCTGGCTGATTTTTTGGCCGGAGAAGAGGTTGGAACCATCATGGCACAGCAAGGGCTGTTCCCCTCCTTGAATCCGCAGGTTGAGAATACCCTGCCCAGCGCCGCTAAGTGGAAGTGGCTTGGTTGGGATTATATTTACAACTGTGATATTGCTGAGCGGATTAAATATCTGGATGGAATTTTCCATACTGCCTTTGATGCAGGTGCTTAAACGCACCCCAGGCAAGGCAGGATTGAAGAACAGACCCATGAGAACAAATAATGGAGCATTGCGATGAAGTTTATCACCGTATCTGGACCACCATCGTCAGGTAAGACCGCTGTTATTTTGCAGGTGATCAAAGCCCTGCAGCAACGCAACATCGATGTCGGTGTGGTCAAGTTTGATTGCCTTGCCACTGATGACGATGTGCTGTACGCGCGCCATGATATCCCGGTGCGCAAGGGCCTTGCCGGACCGTTGTGCCCCGATCATTATTTTGTCAGCAATGTGGAGGAGTGTCTTGAGTGGGGGCATAGCCAGCAGTTGGATATGTTGATCAGCGAAAGCGCCGGACTGTGTAATCGCTGTTCACCTCACATCGAGGGAATTACCTCCGTGTGTGTCATCGATAATCTTAGCGGCATAGGCACCCCTAAAAAAATTGGCCCTATGCTCAAGACCGCTGATGTGGTGGTTATAACCAAGGGGGATATTGTATCTCAAGCGGAACGTGAAGTGTTTGCCTCCAGAGTGGCACAGGTCAATCCCTCTGCGCTAACCATGCATGTCAATGGGATAACGGGCCAAGGTGCCTATGAACTCAGTACCGTGTTTTTTGCGGCTCCGGAAACCGCAAATCTTCAGGGGTTTTCACTACGCTATTCCATGCCGGCCGCGCTGTGTTCATACTGCTTGGGTGAAAAGCGGATAGGCAAGGAGTATCAGATGGGCAACGTGCGCAAGATTCAACTTGGTGGAGTGGAGGGTGCCAAAAAATGAAGCAAGCCGAATTGTTTACCACTCCACTCAACCAGTTGTGCGCGCGGATGCCAGAGTTGATGGATTTTTTTGCCTCATTCGGGCTTGAGGTCGCGCGCAATGAGGCGGATATAGATGCCCTGTTAGCGTCGTTGTCTGCCACCCAGACTGAGCACTTGGGGATGACACCAACTCAATTTAGAATCGCACTGCAGGATTATGTCGCCGGAGTAGAGGTGCTGGATATGGAGCAGGACCGGGTGCACTCAATTCGTATTCTGCCGGGGCGAGATAAAAGTGGTCAAGCCGAAGAGTTTGAACTCGAACTGGTCCCGGGGCAGATCGTATCCATCGTCGGGCCGACGGGATCGGGAAAGAGCCGACTGCTTGCAGATATAGAATGGGTGGCGCAGGGTGATACCCCCACCGGTAGACGTATCCTGCTCAACAACGCGCAACCAGATACAAAGTGGCGTTTTTCTACCCGGCACAAACTGGTGGCCCAGCTGTCGCAGAACATGAATTTCGTCATGGATCTCACGGTGGAGGAATTTATTCGGGTTCACGGAGAAAGCCGCTTCGTTCCTGAACTGGAGCAAAAGATTAAACAGGTGCTGGACTTGGCTAACTCCCTGGCGGGGGAGCCGTTTGCGGCAACTACCCAGATCACTGCGTTGAGTGGGGGACAGTCGCGCGCGCTCATGATTGCAGATATAGCGATTTTGAGCCAATCGCCGGTTGTTTTGATCGATGAAATTGAGAATGCCGGTATCGAGCGCAAAAAGGCGCTGGAACTGCTGGTGCAGAAAGAAAAGATCGTCCTTATCGCCACCCACGATCCGATTCTGGCCTTGCTGGGAGAGAAACGCTTAGTGATTAGCAACGGTGGAATAAAGAAGGTGATTACTACCAGTGCGGCAGAACGGGAGAATCTAATTGAGCTTGAACGGATGGATCGGGTCTTGATGCAGTTGCGCCAACGAATTCGCAATGGCGAGACCTTGGAACAACTTTGAAAAACACACAAGCTGCAAACACTTTATTTACAGGAGGAAAAACCATGCACGATGGCCACGCCGGATGTAGCGGCAACTTTGCTTCAGGAGCAGATGTAATTCGCAAATTGCGCATGATGGGATTTGATACCCAGAGTATGCCCGCGAAGTTGAGCATCACCTGCGAAGGATGCGGAAACGCTTTTATGATGCAGACTTACGCAAGTCTGTGCCCACAGTGCGGCTTGATGTACGGGGTTACTCCGTGTCATGCCCACGATCCTAGTGCCGTACAGTGCGCTGGGCGCGATATCTAACCAGGGTTTGAAGCTAACATCAGCCCTTGGTTTTATGCGAAGAACCTGAAACTTAACAGACTGTTCTCAAACAGTCTGTTAAGTTGTTTTAAGCGGCAACAACTCAACGTGATTGTTTCCTATAGACAACAATTACTACCCCTCCGCATTCTCCCACGTTTTACTGCCGAACCCCACTCTTAGTTGATCGCCTATTTGCTATCGCGTTTTGATTTATAGTATTCAAACGCACCCCAAAGCTGCGCCACCAGAGCGCCAAACAAAAACCCACCTATAACCGCAAGGGCGATGGCACGTTCCCAGCTATTTTTGCTGATGGAGGCAAAGAACAGTATCACGCCCATGCTCAGGGCGGTTGTAATAAAGCGGCGCATGAAATTATCCATGGGTGCAATCCTTGTCCTGCTTGATGCTTATTTCGGCTTCTTCAATCTGTTGTAGTTGAATCGCAGATAAATGTTCAGGCGGGGGTTCAGGCACTGGTACGTCTTTTTGGCGTAGGAAGCATCTGCGCAGCGTAGAAAATATACGTTTAATCAGGTACCAGAGTTTCGGTAGTAACCAGATAAGTAACAGTATAAATACACACAGCCCGAGTAAAAATACTACTGGATGGGTAAGGGCTACCCACAACCCTCCGATTACGGCCAAGTCTTCACCCAGAGATGCCCCCCAGTTGCTCACGGGCTCAGGCGAGGTATTGATTAGCAGACGTGACCCGCTTTTCCCAACGTGGGTTGCGGTAGTGAGGGTGCCGCCAACCAGTGCGGCGGCGAGTATCACCGCCGGATTTACATCTCCAACCGCAGCCGCCGCCAGAGCAGCCCCCGCTGGAATCCGGATAAAGGTGTGCAAGCTGTCCCAGCCTGAATCAACCCCCGGAATCTTGTCAGCAAAAAATTCAACTACAAACATGAAGGCACTGGCCCATATTACCAGGGGTTCCTGGAGAACCTGCAGGGGGGCGGGCAAGACAATGGTGCCGGTGCTGCCCATCACCCCTAACATCAGAATGGTAGCATAGAGATTGATACCACTAGCCCATGCTGCCCCCATGCTTAACGCAATGGTACGTGTTATCTGTTCAAGTTGTTCCATGTACAATTTCTCCACCATACTGACTGGATAACGTAGTCAATATCAGTATGGATGCGCAAAAGAGATGATTTTACCTGTCGCCATCGAAAGTGTTGTGCTGTTGTTGCATGTCGGCAGCAGCAGGACGACTAGGCTCGCTTGCAGCAGAGCGAGGTTTCAGCGGGAGCCAGATTTGGCCCGCACTGAAGCAGTTCCAGCCCCAGCGCAACCACTTGAGTAGAGCCACTGCCAGCCACAGCGCCCAAACAAGCATTAGGATGCGGTACATCAGCATGGGGACGGAAAATACCCAAACCGAGGGGATGACAGCAGCACTGCGATCCTGGTACCAGTGCAGATTCCACGCGCTGGAATTACTCCCTGCAATCTGCATTTCCGGTAGTCCCAATAATCCATGCTGTACGGCCGTGATCAGGGCGAGCATGGCACAGAGACTCAGAATGCCAAGACCAAGTTGCAGCGCATTGAATGCGGCTGGATTGTGAATGCGATCGGCATAATTTTTACGCATTCCAAGCAGGATCAGCCACAGCCCCACGAGAAGGAGAGCGGACAGTGGTGCTTGGCTTAAGCCTGCGCTTAAAATAAACCAGTGCCACCAGCGCAGTGGAGTGGGGGCGTAGCGTCCCAGCAGGATGGACACCATGGCGATGACCAGTATAACCCCCCAGAACAGTACCGCAGGTCCCAGCCCTGAACCACCCGTAAGCAGAATCCAGCGTGTTTGGGGTAGGGTGAAGTTCAGATCAATATTAACCGCTGGTGCACCAAGATCTATCGTGGGGGTTTTGTGGACCATCCACGCTTGCTGCTGACTCCTCCAGCTTATCTCGATCTGCTGCATCCCCGCTTGCAGAGGTACGGTGAGCTCAGTCCCTTTCTGCTCAATGCGTGTGTCTCTGCCATTGATGCGCACTTCGCGGACCTCGACAACGTATTCGGGCAGGACGATGGTGTGCCGTGTGGCCATACTGCTGCGAATTTTAAGGTGTAAGCTTGATTCACTGCGCTGCAACGTGGTGGCCGTGTGGTTTGGGCTGTGGCTCAGATTGTGGCGCAGATTACACTCTTCTACAGTGACGTGTTGACCTGGTGCTCCCTGTGGTCGCAGGAGATCTATCTGCAACTGTTCGAAATCGCGCGGCTGCCACTGCGCCAGCCAGCGCCCGTTTTGATAGGTGTAAATCAGCGGCGTGCCTGAATACTGTGCATGCCATAGGGAACTCAGTTCGAGCTGCCAGACTTCATGGTACCGCTTGGAGGTGTTGGCCTGTAGCAGGATCGGGCTGCTTGTGCTCAGGTTTGATCTCCACCTCACCCTTTCGGTCTCGGGACCAAATTCCACCAATGCCTGGTGCTCTTTGGTTTTTATTCCTGCAGTGATGATCTGCTCATGCTCGAGTAGGGGCACCTCGATCACACCGGCACTGCCTTTTTGGCTCACGCGGGTAAGTGTTGTTTCTACCTGCCACTCAACTCCCAGATCCAGGTGGCGTTTTACCTCGACATACAGTGGAACTCCAGTCGAGGTGAACTCTGCGGTTGCTTCTCCTTGTGATGGCTGGGTGCTGAGGCGCTTTAGGCTAATAGTGCTGACGTTTCCTGTAGTTTGATTCACCGCTTCCCAGGGGCTGGTCACGAGATGTATGTTCCCCGGCGGTACCGGTAGTGGGATTTCTAATTGGTTCAGGCCTGCGGGGATTGTCGCCTTGAGGGTAATGTGGGTAATCCCAGCGGGGACCCGAGCCCAAAGCTGGTTATCTGTGCTGCGGAGCAAAAACAGCTCTTTGTCGTTAGTTGAAGTAGCTTGGCGGGGTTGGAGTTCCTGCAGCGGAAACGCCAGCGGCACCGCACTTAGGGTTGCGCTGTGAAGCTGCTGTTCAATGCTGAGGGTATCGTCAGTGATCGTAACGCTTATCTGCTGCAGCGCGACACAGTTGGGAGCGCAATCAGGCGGCAGGGTCAGACGACGGCGCAGCTCCTCCAGTAACTCGGAGGATGGAATAACCAAGCCATGGTCTGCGCGTCCATCTGTTCCGATTGTGGCAGAGTCAGCACTATTGCGCGCATTTGCTGTAGACGGTAATACACTCAATATGGATGTCAGTATTATCAGGGTAAACAGCAGTATATGTGGCAGCATATGCTGGCGCGCGTCCGGCAGCAGGTTGATACGGCGTGCGCACTTTTCCCCTTGGGGCGTTTTTATTCCGGGGGGACCACTGCTATTACCGTTGTTACACAAGCTGGAGCCCACACGGCCAAACATACCTAAAATTAGCAGCACTCCCGCAACCAAGCACGTCTTGGTCATGAACGGGGTTAAATAGACCAACTGCAGGCGTTGTTCTGGTTCCACCCCGGAGTTAAATTCAAACCAGACGCTGCGCCATCCCCAGGTAGGAATGCCGGGCCCCGTTTGGGTTTCCAGCGCTTCGGTATATTCCGGGTAGGATGAGGGTGTTTGCATCGACCTTGGAACAGCTGAGGTGGCCAGCATTCTTCCCTCTGAGGGTACTTGTTTCATAGATACACTGTCGCGCTGCACATTCTCCACGGTCTGGTACTTTCTGCCGGAGTACTCAGGCGGTAAAGGTTCTAACTGTGGATAGATCGCGGTGCGAATTTGCTGCGTGGCAAAGAGCAGAAACAGAACCGTCATCGCCAGCGCGGCTCCCCCCAGATAGATACGAACCAGACGATGCAGGCGTCCAGGTGGGGCTACGCGCAACAGTGCTGCACCGCCCAGAAGATGCAGCCATATAAACTGCGGTGCACCTGGTTCCTGATAAGTCATAACAAGCCCACCTAACGCGAGAAGTCCATACTTCCAACCCCACATACGTCCGAATCCCAGACTCAGCAGGAGGACGATAAATAGATCAAGCAGCGACCACTGTTGTATCCACGTACCTGAGGTATTGTCCGCGCCAGACGCCGCCAAAACCCGCCAACCTGGGGGGAGATGAAGTTTGGTGTGTAATTCTGTCGGACTGAATTGCCATCCAAAGGCGGGAATTGCGGAGATACGCGCAAGGTTAATGCGACTGTCTGCCTGTAGGTCTAGCTGCTGGCGGCGCACTTCGATTCCAGCAGAGCCGGTTTTCTGCAGACGGGTAATAAACTGTTCTTCGCCGTTGAGCTTCACGCGTCCCAGCTCAAGTTCCGGCCCGGTTTCTAAGCGAGAGCTGGAGACCAGTTCGCCTGCGATGTTGTCCTTGACGCTATAGGCGTTTCCGCTGAAGTCGAGCCACAATTCCCGTTGCACCCTGAGCCGATCTGCCGGAGCAGGCTCAGCGCCGCGGCGGTGTTGGGTGAATCCAATAACACTGTCTGGGTGCATCAGATAGACAGGCAGGTGGCGCCACTGCGGTGGGATATCTGTCTGCGCTGGATCTAGTGCCGATGCGCCACTAATGGACACCGAGCGCAGTTCTGCGTGGCGTTCGATGCACCACAGCTCATCTTCGGCCCAGGGCCCGTTGGTAGCGGGGCGACGGAAGGATTCCTGTTTTTGCGGGGAGGAGACAGCTCTAGCGCGAATCTCTATTTCATATTCCCCGGCCTGAGCTAGCAAGCGCAGGCGGCCGTCACTCTCCAGACGTGCGGGGACCGCGCTTGTAATCTCCAACGGGGTGAATCCTGCCGGGAGTACAGTGGCGGTAAGAATTTCACGTTCGGTACCAGACACCTGAAGCCTTATCTTGGTAGTCATAATCTGCGGAATTCGGTCTTCAAGATGACGAAAAATCTGAAACTTAACCCCATCTTCGCCAGTCTGGGCAAAGAGGCGGTTTTGGCGTAGTTGCAGCTGCCCCCGACTGTATGCCGGCAGCGCAATGGTTTTTCCATCGAGCTTGAGGTCGAGCAGTGCGACATCAGGGGTGAGTGGGATAGAGTCTGGGAGTTGATCCCAGGACAGACGTCCGTGGATATTAAAGGAGCCGGCTTCAAGTAGGAGCGCCGGGCGGTGCTGCTGGCGCAATACGGCGCCTTTTTTACCTCCGTTGGTGACATTCTGTGGCCAGTAGTGTGCCGATCCGGGCAGAATTACCCACCCTTTTTTCCCCAAGTATCCCTGCAGGGTAAATTCTGCTCCACTTGAATCCGCATTGAGCTGCAGATGACTTGGCCAAGAACACATGCGCTTATTCGCCTCATTCCAAGTCAGGGCGCAGTTGATATCTTCATTCTGAGTGAGAACCCAGGCGCACCAGGGTTTTAATACCGCAGGGAGGTCGTCTTCTGGGAAAGGGGCAGCCAATCCCGAAGATGCGATGTTGCCACTCCATGTAAGAAACATGAAAATTATGCTACATATAAAGATAGCAACTTGATTGAGGTTGTTTTTCCTCTGGTTGCGATATAATGCTTTGGGGTGGCGATTGAGCGGTGCGGGAGCGGTGGACACGGAAGACATGGGCATATGGTTCATCCTTTGGTATGTGCATTTCTGTGGCATGCAAGCGTAAAACAGTTTTTTTGAATTTAACCTATCCGGACACAATAGCAAAGCATATCTGGGGACGCAAAGAACTGTTAGCGTACCTCAAAATTACGCACCATAGATTACGTTTGATCCAGGATGAATACAGGAGAGCCGGGCGAAATATATTGACACTCATGCCAAAGCCCTTGTATTGATTAGGTTTAGTTTGGATATTGCTTATGAGGGTGAGGCAAGTTTGAAGTCGCAACTGGGATTACAACCGGGTAGGGTGCAGATAGATGGGCAACGCTTGATAGTCAGTGGTGCGTGGATTCTGCAATACTATCAACATCTACGCGCAGAAGTTGCAGCGGCGCAGGGCACCACTGCAACTGAAGCAGATGGAGAGCGCTCTATTGATCTTGACGGGATAGCGGCGCTCGACACTGCGGGAGCCGCAGTACTGATTGACCTGCTCGGACACGGCTGGTTGGAGCAGAGCTCTACGCTTGCGCAGGGCTTGGCCCCAGAGCGTCGCCGTCTGTTGCAGACGGTAGCAGCAACCATGACCGATTCTCTGACCCAGTCTCAGAAGCAAGCTTCGCTGTTGCTCATGTTTCTGGCTGGTGTCGGGCAGCGGACTCAGGCAGTACTGCGCCAGCAATGGCAGCTGTTTGGCTTTACCGGCTTGACCCTTGCCACTATGGTTGCAACCCTTACACGCCCGCGCAGTTGGCGGATTACCTCCATGGTGGCACATATACACCAGACCGGTCCCAACGCCGTCCCTATTGTGGCGTTGCTCACTTTTCTGGTCGGTGCTGTGACGGGTTTTCTGGGCGCGACGATCCTGAAGGACTTCGGCGCAACTATCTATACGGTCAATCTGGTGGCGTTTGCATTTCTGCGCGAATTCGGAGTGCTCCTTGCTGCTATTCTGCTCGCAGGACGTACCGCCAGCGCTTTTACTGCGCAAATTGGCTCCATGAAAGCCAACGAGGAGATCGATGCTATTCGCACGTTAGGTCTGGATCCGATAGAGGTGCTGGTGTTGCCTCGCGTAATGGCCATGTGTGTGACTCTGCCGGCCCTGACTTTTATCGGCATGATCAGCGGTATTGCTGGTGGAGCGCTGGTATGTTTGGTCTCGCTGGACATCTCTTTGTTTCAGTTTGTCAGCATCATCAAACGCGATATATCCCTTACTCACTTTGTGGTGGGGATCGTAAAGGCTCCGGTATTTGCTGCTGTCATTGCTGTAATCGGGTGTCTGGAGGGATTTAAAGTGAGTGGAAGTGCTCAGTCCGTAGGGGAGCACACCACGTCAAGTGTGGTGCAGTCTATTTTTATGGTGATCTTGCTCGATGCCATTGCCGCACTGTTTTTCATGCAGATGGGTTGGTGATGACAACAACAGACACCTTGGCTACAGATTCGGTAGAACCCCTTATTCAAGTACGCAACCTTGGGAATCGCTTCGGTTCCAACGTGGTGCACGAGGACCTGAATCTGGATATGTACCCAGGTGAGATCCTCGGGGTAGTTGGAGGTTCGGGTTCGGGGAAGTCGGTGTTATTACGCAGTATCGTTGGGTTGCAGCGTCCCAATGCCGGTTCGGTGCTGGTCTTCGGAGAGGATTTGCTCCAGCTCTCCAGTGAAGAACGTGCGCGTGTGGAGCGACGTTTCGGGGTGCTGTTCCAGCGCGGAGCGCTGTTTAGCTCGTTGAATCTGCAAGAAAATGTCGCTCTGCCTCTCATCGAACATGCTGGTTTACCTCGCGCGGATGCCGAGTATCTTGGACGTCTGAAGTTGGCGCTGGCCGGATTACCTCCCGAGGCGGCGCTCAAATACCCGGCGGAACTCTCAGGAGGAATGATCAAGCGTGCGGCTCTGGCGCGAGCCTTAGCGCTGGACCCGGAGATATTGTTTCTAGATGAACCCACCGCCGGACTTGACCCTATCGGTGCGGCGGCTTTTGACCAATTGATTCTTACCCTGCGTGATGCCCTGGGGATCAGTGTATTTCTCGTAACCCATGATCTTGATACCCTGTACAGTATATGTGACCGGGTTGCGGTTCTGGCGCAGCGTCGGGTGTTGGTTGCCGCCAGTCTGGATGAGGTAGCCGCTACTGATGACCCCTGGGTGCAAGAATATTTCCACGGTCCGCGTGGACGCGCGGCGCAAACGACCGCTGCAGTAAAGGATGCCTGATATGGAACCAAAAGCTCATCATGTTTTGATTGGTTTGTTTGTAGTAGTCAGCGCGGGAGCAGCTCTGTTGTTTGCCTTGTGGCTCAGCGATTCGGATAAAAGCCGCGATTATGCCAACTATGTTGTGTGTTTTGGCCAAGCGGTTAGCGGGCTGGCTGAAGGCAATTCGGTGCTCTACAGCGGGATCAAGGTTGGAGATGTGGTCAAACTTGGTCTCGATTCGAGCGATCCGCGTAATGTGCGGGCGGAAATACGGGTGTACAAGGAAATCCCCGTAAAAGAAGATACCACCGCCTCACTCACTCTGGTTAATATCACCGGAAGTATGAGCATTCAACTCAGCGGCGGAACTCCTCAAAGTAAACTCCTGCGCAGCGAGACAGATAATCCTGCAATTATACGTGCAGATCCATCACCCCTGAGCTCTTTGCTCGCAAGTGGGGAGGATATGGTCAAGGGCGTGGGGTTGCTGCTCAACAATGCCAACTCCTTGTTTTCACAAGAAAATGTGGAGGCAGTTAGCCAGATTTTAGCTAACCTTGAGACCGTGAGTACAGAAATTTCTGGCCAGACGGGTGCCGTTGCTGAAATGTTGCATTCCGTGGAACGGGCCGCCAATCAGACGGAGGAGACTTTAGCCGGATTTACTGAGGTGGGTAGCCTTACGCAGAGTCTGCTCGAAGGGGATGGTGCGAGGGCACTCGCATCTGCCCGCCATAGTATGGATAATCTGAATGCAGTGACAGCGGATATACACAGACTACTCAACGAACATGATGGCTCGCTGGCACAGGGTTTCAAAGGGCTTGGAGAGATATCTCCGGTTATGCGCGAACTCAGAACTACCCTGGAAAATCTTAGTCGCATTACCCGCCATATCGAGGAAAACCCGACTGAATTTATTATCGGACGCGGTTCTGTACAGGAGTTTTCGCCATGATCTGTCTTCAAAAACGTGCCCTCTTCAAGCGCACTTCCTCAGCAGGTATTTTCTCTGAAAACTCTCGCCGCGTGCGCAGCATTTTCGCGCGCGGGATTATTCTGGCTGTTACCATCTTCATACTCAGCGCGTGTGCCGTTTTCCCTTCCAGAGAACCCCTCACAGTGTATGTATTGCGCCCGAGTGCGCTTGAAACCCAGATACCGCGGTGCGAATGTACAATGCAGGTGCATAGGCCAAAAGCTGGCGGCGTGCTGAACAGCGCTAAAATTGTAGTTATGCCTGAGCCCCAACAACTCAGTGTGTACAAGGGGGTGCGTTGGGATGAGGTGCTGCCGAGTGTCGTGCAGGATTACCTTGTTGATTCCTTCCGCTCTAGCGCAGTTTTTTCGGCGGTAATCGATTCGGAAACCCGCGTTGGTACCGACTATTATCTGGATAGCACCATGCGTTCATTTCAGAGCAGCTACGTACGTGCTGCCGAAAATGGGGGTAATCCAGTAATTGAGGTGGAGTTTGCCGTGCAGTTAATTGAGGCGAAGACTAGCACCGTTATAGCGCAGCATAACTTTATCGTGCTGCAGCCGAGTACCGGAACCGAGGTTGATACGGTGGTACGAGCCTTCAATGGCGCGGCAGCGAATCTGAGCCTACAGGTGCTGGAATGGACAGCGACAAGTATTACACAGAGAAAACTTAAGGAATGACCTGCCTTCTTGGTCCTAGCGCATTGAACCAAGTTTAAGCAGCAATGTATCCATACAGCGTATTGGCAGGAAGCGGCGCAGAGATGCGAGGGCGTACGCGGGAAACGTCACAAGGTAGTGCGGTTGCGGGCGTGAACTGTGCAAAGCATGTCGCACCCGTTTCCACACTGCATCCGGGTCTGCGGTAAATGGGGTGGGATGTTCGGTGGCGGCATAGTAGGCGGATACGCGTGCATAACTGGCCGCGTGGCGGCTTGCGTCAACGTCAATGCCGCGCTTGAATTCGCTCAGGGCCCGTCGCCGGAACGAGCTGCGGATTGGGCCGGGCTCAATGGTGCTCACGTGCACCCCTGAGCCTGTAAGTTCAAGGCGCAGGGTGTCGGTAAGTCCTTCCAGAGCGAATTTGCTCGCGTTGTAAGCCCCCTGCCAAGGGAACGCCACCAGACCTAAAATAGAACTTATATTAATCAGACGCCCTCCGCTTCCATGGTGCAAAGCCGGAAGTAACAGTGCGCTGAGCTGATGGGTGCCAAAAACGTTGACGGCGAATTGCTGCTCCAACTCCTGCCTGGTTAAATCCTCCACAGCTCCAGGTTGAGCATAGGCGGCATTATTGATAAGACAAAACAGGTCCCCCTCGCACCATTCCAACGCAGTGGTCGCTGCGCGCCTTACACTCTTTTCACTGGCTAAATCGAGCTCTAAAGGGTGAAAATTCTGCTGTTCAAGGTTGCTCATATCCGCAGGAACACGCGCAGTACCTATTACT
Organism: Desulfuromonadaceae bacterium; assembly: GCA_034006915.1. Classification (GTDB taxonomy): domain Bacteria; phylum Desulfobacterota; class Desulfuromonadia; order Desulfuromonadales; family Desulfuromonadaceae; genus JAIVHC01. Next base: position 53,163 of record JAVERW010000010.1, read on the forward strand.
TTATACCCTGCATCTAGCAGATGTTGGGCCAAGTTTTCGCCAATGCCGCTGGAAACTCCTGTAACCAGAACCCATGGATTTTTAATCCCAGGGGTGCTCACGCGGTCAGGATTCCTTCAATCTCGCTGGAGATCTGCATGGCGTAGTTATCTGTAAGGCCAGAAACAAAGTCAAACGCCTGGCGTAGCCACCATTCGTAACTTTCAAACCGATGCTGTTGAATGTATTCAACGTCCCAGGCCAGATCCAAGCATTTACGTGAAATAAAAGGGGAGGCGTGATAGTCCTGAGTCCTGCACAAAGACTGCAACGCCAGAGAAAATGCTTTAATAATACGTCCCACCATCTTATATGCACCAAGTTCGTAACGCAGCTTGGCCCGGTGCGAAAATATTTCGGTATACATCGCGGCGATCTCGGCAAAACCCTCGTCAAAACGTGAAGAAAAATCTCGTTTAAGATCACTGGTGTGTTCCGCGTTTATAATGGCGGGATAAAAATGGTGAAATACACGCACCGACTCATCTATAAGCGCTGCTATGGCTTTACCTCGCGCCTTTGCGATGGGTAAAGTAGAATCTTTATCCATTCCGGCCAGGCGCAAAAACAATTCTTTGACCGGCTTTTCCGGGAATATCCGCATGGAAACAGCATCTTCCATGTCCAGGATGCGGTAGCAGATATCGTCTGCAGCTTCGGAGAGAAATGAAAGAGGATGGCGCGCTACACTCCCATCCGGACGTATAAGCCCCATAGTGTGCGCCATGCGCGCAAAGATATCTGCTTCACTGGCAAAAACGGAAAACTTTTTGGCTTCCTGCGCGCGCGGATCAGTGCTGGTCCACGGATATTTGATCATGCTTCCCAGGGATGCGAAGGTGAGACGCATATATCCGCTGCATGGATTATCTGCCCGTGCCGCAAGGCGAAACCCCTGGGCGTTACCTTCGAACAACAGCAGATCGCGCCGGGTTGCGGTGGAGACCTCAGGTGGACATATCATCTCTATATGCGCTGCCATCCATTCACGAATGGCATATTCCCCGGCATGCCCGAAGGGTGGATTGCCGATGTCGTGGATAAGACACCCCACCTGGACAACCAAAGGGAGGGATTTAAACAGTTCGGAGTGTTGCGGATGCTGCTGGCGCAGAAAGTGCTGCACTTTTTTGGCGATGGAGCGCCCGACGCTAGCTACTTCGATGGAGTGGATCAGACGGTTGTGGATGTGATCGTTGGGTGCCAGAGGATGCACCTGGGTTTTTTTTGCCAGGCGCCGGAACGGTTCACTGAAAACCACCCGGTCGTAGTCAGACTCGAAGGCGTTGCGCTCAGCACTGTGTACAGGAGAGGTCGCGAGAGGCTGTTCTCCGGGGCTGCTCATGCGCTGCACAGAGAGCAGTTGCGGCCAGCTCAGGGTTGCGGTCATCGGATGTTTCTCCTTGTTTGGCCATGCAACTTAAGATGGAAGGGCACGGCATGCCGTGTGTTGTCCGCAAGTCTAATCCATCATTCCCTCCTACGCGGGAATGATGCGAGACAACGTTGCATTGACCCCCCTCAATCCCCCCTATTTTATAGGGGGGAAGGCGAACGAAGTGAGCAGGGGGGTGTTTGTGTCACACCACCGTTCACTACGGGTGGTGGATGCGCGAACCTGGGCGATTCACGAATCGCCCCTTGTATGTTATGCGTAAGTCAATTCAAGCAAAGATTTTGCTGCTAAAACATATGTTAATATCTCGACAAACTAGTTGCCGGGGAAGCCGTTCGCCCCTTAAGCCTTGAGCTTGTATGTAGA